>CBDTVZ010000607.1:0-1500 GCA_965363995.1 uncultured Eudoraea sp. | reverse complement strand
TTTGATGTTACATCATGGAGGGTGAAAGGCACGAATATCTGGTTACGGGTTGCTGGCTACTGGTTACTCGATGCTATCAAAAAATTGGATCGTTAGACGTTGAATGGATTCGATAGAAAAGGTTAAAGGTCAAAGGCGAAAGGCTAAAGATCAAGCAACAAATTACAAAAAGCTGAAGCTGATTGGATTCGATCATATTTGTATGAAGAGGACGAGACAGAGAGCCTTTCATTAGCCTACCTCAACCCAATTTTATCACGATTGGAGGTCGCAAATTGCGACCTCCAATTTGTAAACTCTGACTTGGAAAGCTCGAACATAAAATCTTCAAGAAATCTTTCGATATTCCTTTTTACCTGCTCCTTCAATCTCTTTGTTTCAACTCCATAAAGTACGGCCAGATCGCGATCCAGGATGACCTTTTTACCGCGGATTAAGTAAATTAACCCGGTAATATTCAATTCGCTAATCAGACGCTTATAAGTCGGATTGGTACCTTGGCCCCTATTTAATGAACAATATTTAAAAAATTTAGACTCTAACTCATTATCGTTATTAATTATATTCTTCGCACAGGTCGAAACTTTTAATATAGCAACGGAACAATTTGGTTTACAATTAATAAAAAAATCTGTTATTGTTTCTGGATGAAAAATTACAAATTTACAAAATATTTTGTAAATGAAGTTTTGAGAAAACGATCATATTTAAAGAAAGAATGGTGCGTCCGCGTTTTAGAATCGCCGGTTAAAGTTGAAAAGCAAGAACATAATCGATACCGGTTCTGGGCTCAGATTGATGAACTGGATGGTCGCTTTTTAAGAGTAATTACGCTTGAGGATAAGACGACTATCCACAACGCGTTTCCTGACAGGAGGTTTAATCCATGAAAATAGCATATTATCCGGATACTGATTCCATGTATATCGATTTAAGAGCCAAAAGCAGCGCAGAAAGCAAGGAAGTTTCACCGGGAGTCGTTCTGGACTATGATGATGACGGAAACCTGGTCGGCATTGACATTGATAATGCCTCTAAAAAATTAGATCTAAAAGAACTTATTTTGAATAAGCTCCCTATTGAAAGACAAACTATCGCAGCCTAGTCCATTATGTTCTGTATGTAGAATGGATTCGTTCTTATGTGTTTATTTTAGACCCCAGTTGAATAAACACTAAAAAATACAACAGGGCAGGCAGGAAAATACCGGGACATCCATAAAAATATAAGTTTCTTATGCTGTTTGGTCACAATTGGGTTTGGTCGGGTGAAATCCAGTTAAGAGACTGTAAATGCAAGAAATTTAGAAGGTCTGAAGATTAGAAAATCAGACGCAGAGTATAAAAAGATAGAAGCCCTATGAATGAAAGAAGTTAAGAAGGTTTGAAGATTAGAAGATCAGAAAAAAAGCTAAAAAAGTTAGGAGTTTAAAAAACAAGAAGTTAAGAAGGTTTGAAGATTAGAAGATCAGAAAAAAAGCTAAAAAAGTTAGGAGTTTAA
>CBDTVZ010000606.1:0-1502 GCA_965363995.1 uncultured Eudoraea sp. | reverse complement strand
CGTATGTCTTTTATGTGGTATATTTCCAAGTTTATGATATAATGGCATGATCAGATCTCTTTAAAAGTCATCACTAAAATTACGACAAATTGAAGGTTTTGTAAAAAAAAGTCACATAAATATCAGGCAATTATTTTATTCTGTCATCCAAAGTATGCTCTAAACAAAAAAAGCCTCCCAAATTGGAAAGCCTTTCATTGGCAAGTACCGAATCAATATCGGCATCTATACACATACACCATTATTAATGATGCACAACACAACACCACAAAGATATAAAAGGATTCCAAATTAGTTGCTATAATTGGGCCGTTTTATATTCTGGCCTTGAAGGGTCTGACTATTAAACGTGCTGCTTTATCATAATTGATGTAATTATAAACCCAATTAAAAAATACGATTACCCTGTTCCTGAATCCAACAAGGGACATAAGGTGAACAAACATCCAAATAAACCATGCAAAGAAGCCTCCAAATTCAATTCCCGGAAGATCAACTACCGCCTTGTTACGACCTATTGTTGCCATATTACCTTTATTTCTATACACAAAAGGTTTCATGGATACGCCTTTCAATAAGTATTTCAAATTCATGGCCAAAAGTTCTCCCTGTTGAATTGCGGGCTGTGCCATTTGAGGGTGTCCTTTTGGATAAGCTTCAGTTTCCATATAAGCGATATCTCCAATGGCAAAAATATTCGGGTGTCCTACAATTTGATTATATCTGTTTACATTAAACCGATTAACTCTTTTTATCAAAGCATCAGAACCTAATCCATCAACAGCCGCCCCCGTAACACCGGCAGTCCAGATAAAGTTCCTGGTTCTGATCTCTTCACCGTTATCCATTTTTATAAGGTCGCCATTGTATCCTTTTACTATGGTATTCAAATGCAGATGAACCCCAAAATCTTCTAAAAATTTCCTTGCCTTTGCTGAAGCTTTGGCACTCATGGGTGGTAGAACAACATCGGCACCTTCGAATAGATGAATTTCCATTTCATCAATATTAAGATGTCTGTAGTCTTTTGGAAATACATGTTTTTTCAATTCCGCGAATGCACCGGCTAGTTCAACACCGGTGGGCCCGGCGCCAATTATGCAAAAATTCAGGAGCGCCTTACGCTCTTCCAAATCTTGACAGTTATCTGCTAATTCAAAATTCTGAAGCATAAGACTTCGAATATTTAAAGCCTGTGGAACGCTTTTCATGGACATGGCGTTTTCCCGGATCTCCGTATTGCCAAAGTAATTGGTTCTGGTACCGGTTGCAATAACCAAATAGTCGTAGGAAATATTACCTATATCTGTATGTACTTCTTTAAGTTCAGGATTTATTTTATCTACCGTAGCCAGTCTGAAATAAAAATTATGAAGCCTTTTTAAGATCTTCCTAATGGGATAGGCTATAGAATCTGGTTCTAAACCTCCAGTGGAAACCTGGTACAAAAGGGGTTGAAATGTATGGTAGTTGTGCTTATCTATAACTACAACCTGAACCGG
>CBDTVZ010000605.1:0-1504 GCA_965363995.1 uncultured Eudoraea sp. | reverse complement strand
TAAAGAAGATATGGAGCCTGATGCAGTTTTCATAAAAGAAGCTGCAGGTGGAACAGTAAATCCTCTCCATGCTGATTGCACCACGGTTGCACCAAAACTGCACCCAAAATTAAATTAATTAACTGGATTGGCGACTCATTCTTTATTACTATCCTGATATTTCCCTGCCAGTAATCATTAAATGTCAAATTAGAAATACGAGTTGATATCCCATTTAGATCTCCTTTATTTGCGGGAAATCTAAATGGGAAAGAAAAACAACACGGGACTATTGCTCTCAATATTATAGAACACAGAAAAATGAGGTTTTATCAGGTATTAATATTAGTATTTTCCATAATGGCAGATAATAAAATATTAAAGTTAATGAGTTACTCGATAGATCTGGTTTTACTAAGAATGGAAAGAATAATTGCAGTGCACAATGTCACTAATCCGATTACGAGAAACGGGGATTTTGGTAACCACGCACTCCACAATAAACCTCCAACAATTGGACCTATAGTTCCCCCAACATCCTCGAATAAACCATAAACTCCCATTGCAATGCCTTGGCGATGGATTGGAACACTTTCAGAAAGAAGTGCTGTACCAGCAGGCATGAACATTGTGGCCCCAAGCGAAAAAACTGTAAAGCTGGCTAACAGGAAGACGTAGTTGGTTGAGAACGCCATGCCAAGCATTGAAATACCAACGATTGTTAAACTCAGAAGGATCATGAATCGCTTTCCCAGTTTATCCGCTAAATTCCCAGAAGGAATCGCCACGAGAAAACTTACAATCCCGCTAACACCAAATAACACACCCACCTCCATTGAGTTCGTTTTATACACATAAGTAGAATATAGAGGAAGGAAAGTATCCACAACCGATTTGCAGACAAAATATATTAAAGCCAATAGTCCTAATCCTATTACCGATCTGGCAACGACGAGACCAGTGTGCCTTTTGCCTTCATTATTATTGAGTTCAATATCAGGTATTGGATTTTTGACGGATAACCTAATATTCCTAAATCCAACTATGAAGACAAAACCAAAGACAATCACCAGAATGGATGAAATAGCAACCACGTTTCTATAGCCCAAATTCTCAGCTATCAATCCACTTGCAAAACCCGAGATACCACCAGTCAGATAGATTATTGCTACAAACAACGCCATGTAGGTTGCTTTAAGATGCCTGGGGGAGTTTATTCCTAAATACCACCTTGAAACAATTGGTACAGGCGCAAGGAATAGTCCTAACAGAAAAAATAGAACATACAAAACGAAGGTACTATTGGCAATTAACAATCCTCCAATTGCCATACCAAATATGATCATTCCTGAACAAAGAAGTAACTTAAGGTCAATCTTATCAACTATCCATCCCCAAAGTATTTCCCCAATTCCAATCGCGAGCATTCTTACTGAAAAAAGATATCCAATCGTCTTAGGGTTTATACCTCTGTCAGCAATGAATAAAGGCAGAATAGGTTTAATCAAATTAACTGATAAGAATA
>CBDTVZ010000604.1:0-1506 GCA_965363995.1 uncultured Eudoraea sp. | reverse complement strand
TGTCAAGTAATAAATGAACATATTTCGGGTTGCCACGGTTTATTGAGAAGTTACAGATTAGCAGCGTTCCTATGAAATATCCGGGTTAAAGCTATACCATAATGCTTTAGTACTGATACTGACATCTGATAGAGAAAATATATGCTGATGAAATATACAAAGCACAATTTCAGGGGTACCGATCCCAGTAGTATTCGAGTTCATTAATAAAATAATAGCGGAGTAACAAACACATAAAAAGTGACGGAATCAATTAGCCTTACATGTAGGAACAATTAAAAGGAGAATTTATATGAAAGCAGAAAAAAATATCAATCCAAAAGGTTCAAGAATTTATCTTATTGGTAGCGGTATTGCTTCTCTTGCAAGTGCCGTTTATTTAGAAAAAGATGCTGGCGTTCCTGGTAAAAATATACATATTTTAGAAAAAGACCCTGTTCTCGGTGGTGCTCTAGATGGAGCAGGAACACCTGAAAAAGGATTTGTCGTTCGGGGTGGACGAATGCAGGAAATGCATTACGAATGTTATTGGGAGTTGCTTTCGCACATACCTTCATTGGAAGACCCGAACACATCAGTGCGGGATGAATCTTATGAGTTTAATGAACGATTTGTTTCAAATGGCCAAGCAAGACTTTTGAAAGACGGTAAAAAGTTAGATGTTTCGTCTTATGGCTTATCATTAAAACAACAAACAGATTTTTTAAAACTAATGTTTATTTCAGAAAAATCTTTAGGGAACAAACGCATTGAAGATTGGTTTGACCAAAGTTTTTTTGACACTAGCTTTTGGTATATATGGACATCTATGTTTGCATTCCAAAAATGGAGTAGCCTTGCTGAAATGAGAAGGTATATGAAACGCTTTATCCATTTGGTTGATGGGCTTTATAAATTGGGTGGCGTAATGCGTACCAAATACAATCAGTACGACTCAGTCGTTAGACCAATGAGAAGATACCTTGAAGATAAAGGTGTGATTTTTGAAATGGGAAAAGAAGTTGTAGATATCGATTTTAATTTATCGACCGATAATAAAACTGCTACGGCATTGCACCTTAAAGATAAAAATGAAATTACCCTAGCTGAAAATGACTATGTGTTTATTACAAATGGCTCAATTACAGACAGTACTGATAATGGAACCTGGGATAAAGCTGCACAATTAAAAGGAATAGCCGAATCTGGTTCCTGGAAATTATGGAAAAAAATTGCAGAAAAAGACAAATCTTTTGGTAATCCAGGTCCTTTTTGTGATCATATTGATTTGCAAAAATGGTATTCATTTACTGCAACAATGAAAGATTCTACTTTCCACGATTACATGGAAAACTTCTCTGGAAATGTTGATGGAACAGGGGGTCTTGTTACTTTGACTGACTCTAATTGGTTGATGTCTATTGTTATTGCCCGTCAACCCCACTTCCCAAATCAACCGGATGATGTCAAGATTTTCTGGGGATATGGACTTTATCCTGATAGAAAAGGAAATTATGTTAATAAAAC
>CBDTVZ010000603.1:0-1506 GCA_965363995.1 uncultured Eudoraea sp. | reverse complement strand
ACAAGGAACATCAGCATGGTACATATGACCTTCATAGCTTAGAGTATTGATTATGTAAAATTTAGGCAGGGTAAAGATAAAGAGCATCGCCCCCGTTGCCTTATTTATTCGTTTAATTAACCGGTCTTTCCTGATTAAAGGTCGAAAGGCAGATTATTACGGATAAAAGGTTATTTTTAAATTTGAGCCTTTATTAGGACGATAAAATATTATATATTCAACTCATGAAGAAAATCGATATAGCCGCCTACAAGATAGTTTCTGATATAAAATTAGCAGACCTCAATACTTCAGAAAATCTTGACAGCACAGAAAAGGAACTCAAAAAAAAATTGGAAAAATTGCGTGAAGATTTAGGTGATTTTCAAAATACGCTATACGCACACGGCAAATATGCCGTCCTGATTTGTTTTCAGGGGATGGATACTTCAGGTAAGGATAGCCTTATTCGTGAGGTGTTTAAAGATTGCAATGTTAGAGGAGTGGTTGTACATAGCTTTAAGGTACCAACGGAACTTGAACTGGATCATGATTATATTTGGAGACACTATATTGCACTCCCACCAAAAGGAAAATTTGGAGTATTTAACAGAACCCATTATGAAAATGTATTGGTAACTAAGGTCCATCCGGAGTATATTTTAAGTGAGAATATTCCAAATATAAATACGGTGGCAGATATTGATAAATCATTCTGGGACAAACGGTATAAACAGATTAATGATTTTGAGCGCCATATCGCTGAAAATGGAACCCTTGTCTTCAAATTCTTTTTAAACATTTCAAAAGAAGAACAAAGACAACGCTTATTGAGAAGATTGCGTCTGCAGGATAAAAATTGGAAATTCTCACCTGGTGACCTAAAAGAACGTAAACTTTGGGATAATTATCAGAATTGTTATGAGGAAGCCATTAATAGAACGTCTAAAACCAATGCACCGTGGTTTGTTATTCCTGCTGATGATAAGAATGCTTCGAGATTAATTGTAGCTAGTATATTGCTAGAATCGTTAAAAAAGTACAAAGATATTAAGGAACCAGAGCTTGATGACAAAATAAAGGCTAATATTGAAAGCTATAAATCCCAATTAGAAAAAGAAGAATGAAAAATTTATGCCTACTACTTCTATTAATGATAGGACCTATCTGGTCCCAAACGGATGACAAAGAACAGTTAAAAGCAATTTATAATACATCTCTTTCGCAAGGTATGGCTTATAATTGGTTGAATTATTTATCTAATCAGATAGGGGGTCGACTTACTGGTTCTGTGCAGGCTGAACAAGCAGTGGAGTATACCAAGAAAAAAATGGATTCCCTCGGACTGGATCGGGTGTGGTTACAACCCGTAATGGTTCCTAAATGGGTTAGGGGTGTACCTGAATTTGCCTATATTGAAAGTAAACCGGGAATTACGAATAATGTGCCTATTTGTGCATTGGGTGGGTCTGTTGCTACCCCTTCTGGCGGTATCAAGGCAAATGTTATTGAAGTAAGTGGTATTGA
>CBDTVZ010000602.1:0-1521 GCA_965363995.1 uncultured Eudoraea sp. | reverse complement strand
CTATCTCATTTATATATTTCGCATCCAGAACAGTTAACGGATAATGCAACTGCTGTTCAAAGAAATGCCATATCTCACCAAAACGTAAAGTAGAGGTTGGCTCACCGGCAAGAACCGCCACCTTTACCGCAGGGATCATTTGCACGTAACGAGACCCAAAGTCTTTTCCCTCATCTACAAAACCACTACTAACTGCTGTAAGTGATTTATGATGTTTTTCTGCAACCTCACCCAGGATTTTAGTAAATTCCAATTTATTATCATTATCAGCTTTCGTAATGATAAGACTTCCTCGGTCATGTCGTTTCCCTTCTAGGGTGAAGGGCTTTTGAGCCTGGCGCACCCTTATCTTTTTTTGAAGTAAATTGGCTAAAAAGCGGGCATCGTCCATACCGTTCCAATCCGTTAGGAAAGCATAGGCATTAGTGTTCAATACCTCATTTTTTACAGACTTTTCTACCCTTGAAGTTCCGCTTATCAAGCTTTCGGAAGCAATAGCATCTAATCCGTATGCATAAGGCAGGGACCATGCAGTTATATCATAGGAAAGTGAATCACTCAATTTGGCATTGGGTTCAAAAAGTACTTTGACCAGGGTCCCCCGTGTCTGGTTGGTAGAAATGATAATACTTTCAGAATTGGTCTTTAAACTCCCTGTTTTACCACTTTTATAGTCAAACCCTTTTACATTAGCACCCGTTCCGTAGCTATATTTTAACTGATGCTGGTCCAGAAGTTTCTTAAGTGTTCTCAAATGATCTTCCGGCCCTTTCAGGATATAACTTTTGTATTTATAATTTTTAGGTTGAAAGAATTTTTGATACTCCTCATTGAGTTTTGCCGCGTTATTGGCGGCAACTTCTACTGTAGAGATTCCTGTTGTATGATGATGTGCTATGCGGTCTTTTAAGGTCAGCGTATCTCCATTGTTTGTAATAACCTCTAGTCCGGCCCTGCCTCCTCCTCCCTGTTCATAGGTCATCCCAATAGCCCCGTTGTATGTAGGGTAGGTATCACCGTAGCTGGGGTAAAAAAGATCAAAGCGTTCTTTTGTAAAGTAGAACCAGCCATTAGCATCAAAATATTTAGCATGGTTCTTTCCTATGGTTACCTGAAAATCTCGCTGAAAATCTGTAATTACTTCATGAAACGGTTCAGCTGCCGGAGCAAAATAATAAGGAGAATCTATGCTTTGTTCATGGAAATCTACATGTATATGAGGGAGCCATTTGTTGTAATAGCGAAGCCTTTGCCGGCTTTCTAGCTGGGTAAGCCAGGCCCAATCCCGGTTTAAATCGAACATATAATGATTGCTGCGTCCGCTCCACCAGCCTTCATGATGTTCCTTGCTCTCCGGATTTAACTGATTAGGTGTGTTTTTATATTGATTGTACCAGTTCACATACCTGTCTCGCCCGTCCGGGTTAAGACAGGGGTCTATAATTACTACGGTGTTTTCCAGATAGGACTGCTTGCTGGTTAATAAATCATAAATGGTTTGCATAGAAGCTTCTGTACTTG
>CBDTVZ010000601.1:0-1525 GCA_965363995.1 uncultured Eudoraea sp. | reverse complement strand
GACAACAGGAACTTTGCGCTTTATTTTTCGAGATCGACTATCCCTTATCTGAGGACGACAGATATGGAAATTGATTATTTTAAACATAAAGGTGTTTATGCTTTTAGAAAAAGAGCACTTATGGATTTTAGAAGTTTACCTATGTTAACTCTTGAAGCTGCAGAGAAAATTGAGGCCATACGATATTTAGAGTATGGAAAGAAAATTAAAATGGTGGAAACCGAAGTAAATGGAATAGAAATTGACACTCCTGAAGATTTAGAGAAAGCTATAGAGGTATGGAATTAGATTTTGGTAATATAAAAGTGGTTGGCTTCGATGCCGATGATACACTCTGGGTAAATGAAACCTATTTTAGGGAAGCGGAAGAAAAGTTTGCCTACCTTCTTGAAAATTATGAAACCAAGAATAAGGTTGACCAGGAGCTTTTTAAAATGGAAATGAATAACCTGGAGTTGTATGGTTATGGGATAAAAGGTTTTATGCTTTCCATGATAGAATCTGCTATGGAATTATCTAATAATCATGTTCCTCCACAGACAATAACTGAAATATTGAATCTTGGAAAGGAAATGATAGCCAGGCCTGTAGAACTTTTACAGGGCGTTGAGGAAGTATTACAAAAGCTTGCCAAGAAATATCGGTTGATTGTTCTTACAAAGGGCGATCTTTTAGATCAGGAGAGAAAATTAGAAAGATCCGGACTTACAAAATATTTTCATCATGTTGAGGTATTAAGTGACAAAAAAGAGGAGAATTATAAAAATTTACTGGACCATCTGCAGATTAATGTTAATGAATTTTTAATGATAGGAAATTCGCTGAAATCAGACGTAATACCTATTTTGAATATAGGCGCCAGGGCAGCTCATGTACCATTTCATACAACCTGGGCTCATGAACAGGTTACTACGGAGGAAATGACGAATAATCACCTCACATTAAATACGATATCCGATATTCTTAAATACATTAGTTAAAATTATGAAACAAGACAAAGAAATGCCATTAATGAATACTACTAAAATTACAAAAGGGCCTTACAGAAATTTTCCAATGGTACCTCGTGTTGTATTTGGCCCCGGTTGCTTTGACCAATTAGACGAAATAATAATGCCTCATAGAAGCAGTCCCGATGCCCCAGTCATTTTCCTTGTAGATGATGTTTTCACTAACTCAGACTTATTGGAAAGAATTCCTGTTCAGTTCAATGATAGGATTATCCTTATTTCTGCCGACAAAGAACCAAAAACGGGACAGGTAGATGATTTAGTTAGTCAGATAAAAGAAGATTTTACAGAGTTACCTTCAGCTGTGGTCGGTATTGGCGGAGGCACTTTATTGGATTTGGCAAAAGCTGTCGGAATCATGTTAAATAACGAGGGTTCTTCGGCGAATTATCAGGGTTGGGATTTGGTACATAATCCTGCGGTTTATCATGTTGGGATACCTACTATAAGTGGTACGGGAGCCGAGGTGTCCAGAACAACAGTTTTACTTGGCCCGGAGAAGAAACTGGGGATTA
>CBDTVZ010000600.1:0-1530 GCA_965363995.1 uncultured Eudoraea sp. | reverse complement strand
CATCAGCTTAAGCTCGATGAGAACACCTGGCTTGAAACGGTCACGGGCTTTCAGTCCGGATTCAGAACGCTGGTGGGCTCAGAGCAACAAATCAAAACGGTCTGCCAACAGTATGGAAAAAAATGGGCAAAAGGATTGTCCTTGTGTCGGCGTTTGTTCAAAACACCGGATTTATTACCGGTATAAAATAATAATTATTCCTTCAACCTTATGCAATTATTTTGCAGGTGACACCTTGCCCTCTTTTTTTGTTTCTGATACAACTCACACCATTTCATCTCATTTAATGCGGTAAAACAAAATAGAATCTATATTTTATGGGGACTGGTTTTTCTGTCTCCTTTCAAATAATTTTTTCTTTGTGTATTTTTTGTTGTGGGTGTCTTATTTATTTTCACTATTTTCACTATGTCCCAGTGATCCATTGCAAATTTTGTTAGGCCAAGATGCCTTTTGAAGCTAAAAACTCAGACGGGACATCAGCATTCTTACGCCCAGCAATAGCAAAATAATAAAGTGGCTCTCCCTCTATCGATAGCCTGTGCCGATACCGTTCAATATGATAAACGTCAAGATACTTTGAGAAAATCAACTCTCGTATCATCTTCGAGAAGCCACTTTCGTCACTATTATTGAGAAATGTCTCCTTGATGTTGAAAGCAACCCAACCTTGTTCTTTGATTATGTTAAAGGCTTCGACAAATGCCTTCGTAGGAATATCTCCGAAACCCAATGCGGCAACCGTTACCATACAATCACATTGCCACGATGCTATATCTTCTTTTTTCTCTTCCGCTAATTTTGTGAAATCCTCTACATAGTATGCATCGTATAATCCTGGTCTATCTCGGACCGTGGCATCATATGCTTCTGGAATAATGTCTATTCCAATTAGACGTGATACTCCATGTTTCTTCAACTCTTCACCCATCATGCCATTACCAGCACCTAAATCTAAAACGCGAAGCTCGGTAAAGCTGTCTTCTGATTGCTTTACGGATGACTCGAGAATAGAGGTTACTTTAGCTGGGGATGTGCATTTCAGGCGGTCATAGAATACCTGTTCGTACAATCCTTGTACCTGATAGATTTCATCGTAGTCATGAAATCTGATTTTTCGCTGACCACCGGACCCTTGAAGGTAGAAATAGGATTCATCTTGATTGAGTGCGGAAGATTCTGGTTTTGGAAATTGAATTCGATGTCGTTTTTGCATTACTTCCTCTAATTGCTGCTTCTTTGATTTTATGACCTAACGGCGCTGTCCGGCGGCGAGTGCCGTGCAAGCAAGCGCAGCTTGGTTGTGCGGTGTCCGGTCCAGTGCCTTGATACTAATGGAGCCTTCTCACTTCATCACTCCGAATCACGGTATGATGAATAGGCATAAATTTAAAAAAAGGAAAAGACTCAAATGCAATTTTACACTAATAAACATAATTATTATTGTGGAATCGACTTAAATCAAAGGGGTCAGGCTCGATTGATATTATCACAATATGTTTTAGACTTCCTATCACCACCTCTTTGCCG
>CBDTVZ010000599.1:0-1537 GCA_965363995.1 uncultured Eudoraea sp. | reverse complement strand
TGGCGCTCATCTGAATTCACAATCATAGGAAAAAAATTATGTCCAACCTCATGAATAATAACGCTTATCATCCCGAATTTTACACGGTCTGAATAGCTTCCATCCTCCTTCGGCCTTCCATAGTTCCAACATATCATAGGATACTCCATTCCCTGATTTTTTGCGTGTACAGAAATTGCTTTATGATACGGATAATCAAAAGTATGCGCTGAATATGATTTTAAGGTACTGGCCACAGCCTTGGTGGATTGTTCTTCCCATAGTGGATTACCTTCCTTGGGATATAAGGAAACCGCCATTACATCTTTGTTCCCAATTTTAACGGCTTGCATGTCCCAAATAAATTTTCTGGAAGTGGCAAATCCAAAATCCCTGACATTCTCAGCCTTAAATTTCCAGGTCTTTTTATCTTCGGAAAATCCTTTTTCAGCCTGCTCAGCCTCCTGCTGTGTAACGATTAAAACCGGCTTGTCATAAGACTTTTTGGCCTGTTCATAGCGCTGCATCATTTCTCTTGAAAATACTTCCTTCCTATTTGTTAGCTCGCCTGTAGCATCCAAGATATGATCTGCCGGTACGGTAATGTTTACCTCATAGTCACCAAAAGGCAGGGCAAACTCTCCCCTACCCCAGAACTGATAATTCTGCCATCCCTCTACATCGCTATAAACAGCCATTCTTGGAAAAAATTGGGCTATCACAAAGGACCTGTTTCCATCTTTGGAAAAATACTCGTAACCAGATCTGGCCCGGTCTATGGTATGATCGGGTATATTGTACCACCATTTTAATGAAAATGAAACCTGACTACCACTTTTAAGTAGCTGTGGGAGATCAATTCTCATCATGGTTTGATTTATGGTATAAGGTAAGCTTCTGCCATTAGCGTCTTTGATAAATTCAATATTAAAACCTCCCTCAAAAGGTTTTTGCATTAGTTTCTTTACAAATTTTTCTGAACTGTATGCAATGGCAAACTCATTTTCATCTCTCAGTGGAGATTTTGAATCTTCAGCCCTCACATTCTGATCTAATTGAAGCCAGAGATATTCTAAATCATCAGGAGAATTGTTAATGTAGGTAATAGTTTCTTCTCCATAAATTTTGGCATTCTTATCATCTAATTCAATATCTATCTTATAATTTGCCTGTTGCTGATAATAATCCGGACCTGGAGCTCCGGAAGCAGACCTGTATGTGTTTGGAGTCGAAAATTCCTCGTAGAGTTGTTTAAATTTACTTTGGTTAGAATGACCAGATTCTCTTTCTTTTTTAATTTCCTGTTGTGTGAAACCAAAAGTAACAGTTAAACACAATACAAATGTGAGGGATCGATTTAGTTTGTTCATGCAGTTGAATTCTTATTAGAATTGCCGAATTTAGAATTTTTTAAATATTTGCAGCTCAAAATGTTACAAGTTTAACAATCCTTTATTATTTTCCTTTAACAATAGAAAACTTTTCTTTTTACCGTTTATTCTAAAATGGACTATATTCTGTTGTTCTTCAAACATATCTGTAAGTATATCATTTTCAA
>CBDTVZ010000598.1:0-1540 GCA_965363995.1 uncultured Eudoraea sp. | reverse complement strand
GTAGTGGTTCATGTAGATAATCGAAACCAAAATGAAATTAAAAATAATTAATTCAGAAATATATGACAAGTTTTTTTAGACTATCTTATTACAAATGTGGCTATACTAAACCTGACACATAACTTAAAATACCCAAAAGAGAATAAGTGTGCAAAAAATATAAATGCACAAACATGGAAGAAAAAATACACAGAAAATAACAGGGATGAAATATGTTAGTAGTCAAACATAGCTTAGCGGGAACCATACATTTCAATAATGACATTACAATCAAGGAAGACTTATGCTTATACTGAAACGTCAGTCAGGGGAATCAATACAGATAAATGATGATATTAAAATCACCATCTATTTTTCCAGGGGCAATCAAATCAAAATTGGCATAGATGCACCTCGTCACGTCAGTGTAATTCGTGAAGAATTGCTCAGTGACCGACAAACAGAAGATGCAGCAGCTATAGACACCGAGAGTAAACAGAACCGTAGTGAAGAAAAACAGGTGAGTATCAGAACAAAACGGCAAAAGCGCATTATCCTTCCCGCCACATAATTATTTGCCAAATTATTTCCAGTGACTTAAAATTCCCGGCCACACATAGAAATTTTAAGTTGATAACAATATATTGTGATTGATGAAAGCAAAAACCTGAGTTTCCTGCTGGATATCCAATGGAATGATGAGATGGCGACCTATCGGGATCGACATCTCATAATTAAAACAAATTTCTGGCGGGATTTTTACCCTCCGGTGCTGGATTACCAGATTAAACGAGCTAAACTCGATCAATCTCTCTACCTTGATTATCAGCCAGGCGCTCTGCTGCAAGAGGAGTTCAGCCAGAGTAATTTGAAAACCATCCCTATTAGGGGCTGTGTGGAAGAACCCCCAAAAGTGACGAATCTGGAATTTCTCATTTATAATATAGATTAAGAACTATTTTTATCGCCAAATACTTTATTTAAAATATTATCAAAAGAAACATTTTCATTGCCCTGCCAACGTTCAATTGCAACTGTTTGTCTGAGCTTTAGTGCCATTATAAATTGTTCTATTCCATCGTCATAAAAATTGACTGGAAATTTCTCAGCTTCTGGAAATTTTTTTGACATTTTTTCTTTTATATACCCAAATGCCTTTTCTCGTTTTTCATTGATGTCATCACTTTTTGAAAATTCTTCTAATTCATTCATAAATTCGTCAGGTGATATTTCTTCAAGCTTATCATTACAAAAGAACTCATCAAAGTTAAAACGAGGGGAACCTGGCTTATCAAATGGAAGCCTGTTAAGAATAGAAGCATCCGTTAATTTTGCAATTGAACGATCTATATGTCTGTCAAAAAACAATATAGCTGCAAATGCTCTTTCAATCGAACGAACATCAAGATACATTTCACCATCTGATTTAGTGAAAAAAGAGCCAATTACAATTGGGTGAAGATGCTTGGGGAGCTGGCTGTATGGTGTCGAGAAATCTATATATTTTGCCTCTTTTATATATAGCCATACCCAACGACTATTTTCCCAATCAAACTCCATA
>CBDTVZ010000597.1:0-1541 GCA_965363995.1 uncultured Eudoraea sp. | reverse complement strand
CCAATTCCTCGGCGGCTTTATAATCACCTTCAGACTTAATCCTTTGAGTTTCGCGCAATAATTGTCCAAATAATTCACGTAGTTTCTCGTAGTTATTGATATTGTAATATGTCTCACCGTCCCTGGTTAGTTTTTCTATGACATTGTTAGGCTTACCTTTTTCAAATGCCCAGGCTGATACCCATTGTCTGTTCACCATATGATCCTCTTCCACATCATCTCCCAATCCTAATCTTACCAATTGGGTAATCAGACCATTTCTTATATATTCATCATATGAGGCTTTTGCCGTTTCTTCCCAGTTTTCTACCAGACCCAATTCCTCTAGTTTAGGATCCATAACAAAATACAGTCCTACAAGGTCTGCTCTGCCTTCTTCTATAGTAGAGCTGTAATTTTTTAAGGTTTCCTTAGGTTGCCCAACACCCGGATTTATTTGTCCCGAAGCATGACCTATTACTTCGTGCAATGCGGTATGTAATTTATCCGCCAGTTTACCGTATTTTTCTTCAAACCTGATTTCCTCTTCATCATTGGCAAACTCTTTTAATCTGCCACTACCTCCGGCATTACTATAAGCATCAACTAGATTTCCTAATGACACAGACTTACTGCCATGGTCCTGGCGGATCCAATTATTATTAGGGAGATTTACACCGATAGGAGTACTTGGCGAGGCATCACCCGCCTCTCCGGCAACATTAACCGTCTTATAAGAAACACCAACTACATTCTCCTTTTTATGCTCTTCCATTAAGGGAGAATTATCTTCAAACCATTGTGCATTTTCTGAGAGTACAGCCATTTTTTTTGACATATCAAAATCGGTTATCTCAATTATACTCTCGTAAGATCCCCTATAACCCTTGGGATCATTATAAACTTCTATAAAGCCATTTATCCAATCTATATTTCCTTGAGTGGAAGTCGCCCATTCTATAGAGTACTTGTCCCATACGTCTAGACTTCCAGTTTTGTAATACTCTATCAGTAAACCCAAAGTCTTGGCTTGTTTTTCGTTTTCCGCTACAGTCTGAGCCTTTTCAAGCCATCTGATTACTTCGTCTATAGCAGTACCATACAAACCTCCCGATTTCCATACCTTCTCCACCAATTTGCCGTTCTCCTTTACCAGAGTAGAATTCAAACCAGTTTCTATTGGGCGACCCTCAGGGCCTTTATATGCCGATTTATAAAATTCATCAACATCGGCATCGGTGATATCTGGAGAATAAAAATTAACCGCAGAGGAAGCCACATTATCAACTCCTTTCTTTTTGTTCACCTTTTTGCTATCCACTTCATTAAAAATAACCTCAAAGGCCTCTCCCTCAAGTTCCGTATTTGTTTCCGCAAGTAAATAATTTAAATATTCTTTAGAAAAACCAGGTTTTATTTTATCATTAGAATAATGATGATGAATACCGTTGGAGAACCATACTCGTTTTAAATACACTTCAAATGAGGTCCAGTCAATGGTCGATTTATCACCCGCAAAGGTGGTGTAAATGTTTTCTAAAGCCGCCCTTACTTCAAGATTA
>CBDTVZ010000596.1:0-1556 GCA_965363995.1 uncultured Eudoraea sp. | reverse complement strand
CGCCATTTTTACTAATAATATTAATGATGCACATACTGCAATTAATGAATTAGAATGCGCTGGTGTCATGGTTAATGACTCCACAGATTATAGAATAGATGCTATGCCTTTTGGTGGTGTTAAAAGCAGCGGAATGGGTAGAGAAGGAGTAAAGTCAGCTATTGAAGCTATGTCTGAAACCAAAATTGTTTGTTTTAAATTAAAAATTTAAACACTATTTATTTTTATTCATTATCCAAATAAATAGGAAATAATGGGTTTTGTGAAAAATCATAAATCAAAGAAGTTTCTAAACTTTTTACATAATCTTTTGTAACATTATCCATTACAAAATCCTTTAAATGGTCTTTATCTCTTACGGCAATATAAAGTAGAAAATCTATTTGACCAGCTAAGTGATAAATATTGACAACCTCAGATAATAATGACATTGAATTTTTAAAGTCTTCAACTTCATCTTTTGTGTTTTTGGTTAGCTTTATCGCAACCATAGCTTCTATATTAGTACCAAGTTTAGAAGAATCAACAATAGCATGAAACCCGAAGAATATTTTTTTTCTATGTAATTTGCGCATCCTTTCAGAGCAAGTAGATTCAGCAATACCAACTTCTGCAGCTATTTGTTTATTAGATAGTCTAGCATTTTTCTGTAAGAGTCTAATTATTTGCTCGTCAGTTTTGTCTAATTCGTTATAAGAGTTGTTTTTTCGAATATTATCCATATTTATAATATTTTTACTGTTTATTTCATTGTAAAAGTGTAATAATACAAAATTATATATAATTATAGTAATTATGACTGATAAACCAAAAGCGTAATTTTATAATATTATGTAAAATAGAATAGTGCGTTTCTACCCAGATGGAGCGGTGGCAAAACGGCCTCAGAGAACTTTGGTAAAACAATAGGCGAAATGAGCGGCCATCTTCTAGATTCTTAGTGCTAATGTTTGTTGATAACCGTAATACTTAATGGAGTTCTAAGCAATCTTAATAGTTACAATGCTTTCTAGAATATAGCGATTGAGCCGTATATTGTTTCCAAAGTTATCTGAAGCCTTGATTTTTTTGTTTCATTTTTTTATCAAGAAAAAAAGATAAGAATTATTTAAAAAGGCTGAATAATTGCAAAATATGAGCAAGTGCACAGAAATTTATTTTTCTTAAATTTTGTGCTGTTGCGGCAAGCTGCCGAGAATGCTCTAGAAAAAATATGACGTACATTTTATCGAATACTAGAATTTTAAAAGAATCTAAAAGGTTAGCTTTTTTTTGGCGCTGGCCAAGCGTTGGCAAATTGTATTTTAAAATGAACGCCATTTAGCGTTTATTTAAAAAAAGCAATCCAGCGGTTGGCTGTGCGGCAATTTTACATAACGGCAAATTATGGTACAAATGAAAATATGCGTCGCAGACACCGCTTAAAAAAGTTTGATGACCCTGTTGTAGGTTTTAATCAATTCTCAGAGCTTGAGGGATATTTTACATAATATCATTATAGCTTACAAACGTGAATTCCCCTGTTATCTACAAACTAACCCTTTTGTACTATAATT
>CBDTVZ010000595.1:0-1557 GCA_965363995.1 uncultured Eudoraea sp. | reverse complement strand
CTTTTATGATATAGGATAGAGTAGGAGAATGGCAGCAATGAATCATAGCCAATGTTGGAAGCTGCCTTTTTTAATTCTTACTAATCAATGTTTACTTATAAAATCAAGAACTATTCTGTTAAATTCTATTGGATTTTCATATTCCAATCCATGTGAACAGTTCGGTAGGGTTGCAACTTCATTATTGTCTATACAAGTAGCTAGTTTATCTATTATTACAGTTAAAATCTCAGGCGATCTATCTCCTTTTATTAATAATACAGGCATCTTTAATGTTTTAATTTCATCGCAATCTAGAGGAGGAAAAAGGTTCTCTGTTGATACAACAGCCCTTAATTCTAAGATATTATCCATCATTATATCCTTTTGCTGTTGAGGAGCTTGTGAAAAATACAGACTATCCATTAATACGCCATTGGTGAGATTGTCCTCGTAGTTATTGGAATTTTGATTGCGTTAAGTATTAATAATTGGAATACAGATAGAAAGTTGAGAAACTTGGAAAATAAACTTTTGTACGATATCCGAGATAATTTAATTTCATCAGTTTCAAATATAGAAGGTAGCATTTCGTATAACGAAATAAAATAAAATACTAAGTCACATTAAAGACGATTTACCTTATAATAGTTCATTAGATTCCGCCTTTAGTTATATGACTTATTGGGATGAACCTAACTTCACATATACAGCTTATGAAACTCTGAAATCAAAAGGATTAGACATCATCCAAAATGACTCAATAAAGAAATTGATTACCGAAATTTATGAACAAACTTTTCCTAAGTCAGTTGATGAACATAAAGGAGAATGGGAATTATTCATCATTTCAAGGCCTTTTTAGGAACTGACCCAAATATAGAAATAGTTTATGTTGAAGAAATAAAACAGCTTGCATCCGGTAAAAGTAGATTAATCATAAATAATTATCAAAAAGTAATCGTCGAAAAGGGTTATCATTAATTGAAATGCGTTAATTTATCAATCCTAAAGGTTATAATTTTACTTGATGAAATCATTTAAGAAATATATGTACAGCATAAATAATGTATAAAACCCTTATTAAACCATTCTTCGACTTTTGCGTTTCTCTTACGGCCGTGGTTTTACTTTTGCCAATCTATGTTGTAATCTATATTATTTTAAGGTTCGGCAAGACCAAAGAACCTTTGTTTTATCAACCCAGGCCAGGCAAGAACGAGAAAGTATTCCATATAATTAAGTTCAAAACAATGACCGATGAAAAGAATTTAGAGGAAGAACTTTTGCCTGATGATAAAAGACTTACCCGTATAGGTACATT
Organism: uncultured Eudoraea sp.; assembly: GCA_965363995.1. Classification (GTDB taxonomy): domain Bacteria; phylum Bacteroidota; class Bacteroidia; order Flavobacteriales; family Flavobacteriaceae; genus Eudoraea. Next base: position 254 of record CBDTVZ010000595.1, on the reverse strand, counting down.
TATGAGAAAAACGTCGCTAGACGAAATCCCTCAACTCATAAATGTATTAAAAGGAGATATGAGTTTGGTAGGGCCAAGACCCTTACGGGTAAGATACTTACCTTATTATTCGCCTCGTGAAAATCTAAGGCATGATGTAAAACCGGGTATTACGGGCCTTGCCCAAGTTTCCGGTAGAAACGGCATATCATGGGACAGCCGCTTGGGGTGGTTTGAAGCCTGCTCCTGACAGCCGACTTCGACGTGCCTACCGT
>CBDTVZ010000594.1:0-1558 GCA_965363995.1 uncultured Eudoraea sp. | reverse complement strand
GGAAGACGGTGGTATTTAAAAGGGTTTTCCAGCTCCTTCATAACCTGGTTATCCAACAAGAATTTACGGGTCTTAAGAGCCAAAGGTTTTAATAATGGATCAGTACATTCTTTACCCATAGCCTGCAAATAGAATCCATTGTCCCAGGTATAAGTATTAGTAAAGCCCTGCATCAATATTTCATCATCATTTTCCCATAAATACAGGGGTAGTTTTTCCCAGGATTTTTTCAGTTTCTCCTGTTCCCCTCTAAAATGGTATACCAGGGTATTATAAACCGCATTTACGGGCGCTTGCCTTATAAAACTCGAATTTTCATCCTCATATTCTATGTGTTCATATACAAGTGCCAGTGCTTTCTTTTTGATATACTTTGGGATAATGGGATCAATTCTTTTAATCCACCACATAGAAATTTTAAATATTCTGGTTTCAGGAAATATATTATCTGTGTCTGCAAATGTACCTCTGTGTTTTGCGAAATTTATTTGGTCATAGGGTTGCTGGTATAATTCCTTTCGCAACTGAAGTATTAGTTCATCTGGTTCTATAGCCAGTCGTTCGCGATAGAAATAACACATAGGTAAATAAATAATCCTCACATAACCGGAAATTTTACGGGGATGAAATGGAAACCAGCTTGGTAATATGTAGAGTTCCGGGGGTACGGGGGCAACCCCTTTATAAGAATACAAATTGAGAAATGACAGTATAAATTTACACCAACTTGCGGAGTACAAGGGTCCTCCTTTCTCGTGGATCCAATTTAATGCTTTTTTTAATTCGGATTCTGAAGCAGAATGACCTAAAAAGCGCAAAGCCACATAATTAATTACACTGGTAAAAATCGTACCCACTTTTGATTCCTGATGAATACCAAAACTGCCATCTGCCAATTGATGTCTCAATATATACCTGCTCATCTTGGTTTTTGTTTCCATAGTAATAGGCTGCCCGCATATTCTCATGGCAAAAATGTATAATGGTAAAAGAAAAAAAGGACCGTCATACGGCACAGGCCAGGTTCCTTCTTCGGTTTGATTTGCAGCCATCCAACCGTAAACTTTTTGGATAGCCTGCTCAACTTTTTGCTTGGGATTGACCATTATCGGATAACAAATTTCAATTTATGTCAGTTAAATCTTAGGCCTCTGTACCAGGTTAATTAATTGTAAATTGAAGGATTCCAATTACCTTGTAAATATAATTCAATTTAGTTTTGAATAATTCCTTTTATGAATACTTATCCTTCTTTGTAGAGAACAAAAACAAATGAAATTTTTAGGTTTAGCCCCGAAAGCGATATCTTTGTATGATTTTAATATTAATGGTTCTATCTTTTTTCCTTTATTCAAGTTTCTTTGAAAGGAAAACAATAATGGAACTTGTTTTAAGAATATTTTAGAGATTACAAATGTCAAATACCGGAATAAATAAAGAAGTTGATGTTCTAATTGTTGGTGCCGGTATTGCCGGTGCAACTTTGGCTGCTAATTTGGCCAGATTGGGAAAAAATATTGTGGTAGTAGAAAGAGACCTAAGTGAAAGAGATGTCATC
>CBDTVZ010000593.1:0-1562 GCA_965363995.1 uncultured Eudoraea sp. | reverse complement strand
AGATCCATGAGTACAATATCAATTGCATTAGTTTCAAGGAGATTCAAACCGTAGACTGGATTTTCTGTAATATAGGTTTTGCAACCCCAAGAGTTTAATCTACGCTCTATAAGTCGCTGATTTAATTCATTGTCCTCAAATACCAGAATCCTCATTCCTTTCACCTCTTCCGAAGAGATTTCGGTTGGTTGAGATTTAGATATGGCAGTAGATGAACCTTTTGTATAGGGCAGCGAGAATTTAAATGTTGTACCAACACCAAGCGTACTTTCAACTTTTATATCCCCGTTTAGTTTATCGACGATCTGCTTCACAATGTTCAATCCAAGCCCCGCGCCACCATATTTGGAAAATGTTTGCTGATTAGCTTGTTTAAATGAACCGAAAATATGTTCTAAATCCTCTTTCGAGATTCCGATTCCTGTATCGGTAACAATGAAGTCTAATACAACCTTTTCTTCTCCCTGTCTGAGTAGTTTAATTTTTAGCATTATCTCACCCTCTTCCACAAACTTTATAGAATTCCCAAGCAGGTTTAGCAATATTTGTGATAGTTTAGAAGGATCACCAATAAGGTTCTCAGGGATGTTCTTGTCAACGTCAACTTCGAGTTTTACATCTTTACCCAACATAAGCGTATTACAGAGATAGACAACATCCTGCACAATGCTGAAAAAATTAAAATCCAGCATTTCAAAATTTTCCAATCCAGCTGAAAGTTTGGAGTATTCCAAAAGTTCGTTGATAATATCCATAAGGGAATTGGAAGCCGATTGAATGGCGTCTACCTTATGCTGCTGATCCTCGGAAAGCTCCCCTTCCTTTAAAAGGTCTGCAAATCCAATTATACCGCTGAGTGGGGTTCGTATCTCATGACTGACTGTTGCAATAAGCATTTCCTGTGCCTTTTGCAACTGTTCTTTTTCTTTTATCGATTCTGATTTGGAAGCCTTATTTAGTGGTATATCTTCTCCCCAAATCCTTTTTTCAAGATGGGTTTTAAAGGCTTCAAAAGATTTTTTAAGTCGGGTGGCTTCATCTGCAGATAATTCTTCAAATGAAAAATTATTGAGAGTCGTCTCCAGTTCCGACAATTGAGAAAGTAGGTTTTTTGGTTTCAAGGGGGTACTTTTTAGTTAATTGGATGATTGGATAATCAAAATGATGATTCTTAACAGGGTCTTCTCAAACTTATATTTTATAGGCTTTAACATGTATAAAAATCCTCATTTCCTTACCCCTGGGCAATTAAATGTTACCTAGGATGGGTATTATGTTGTCAAATTGCTTTATTTGTATGTATAAATCATATCCAATGAAGCAAATTGTCGGTTTTTTCTGTCTTTTATCGTTTATTGCGTGTAATGAATCCAAAACATCAAAAAATTCTAATCTTGAGGCAACCGCAAAACAAATCCATGAAAATGTAATTACTATTGATACGCATGATGATATAAACGTGAAAAATTTTACAGACAGTATCAATTACACTCAGGATCTGGAGACCCAGGTTAATTTACCTAAAATGAAGGCGGGAGGATTAGATGTGGCATGGTTTATTG
>CBDTVZ010000592.1:0-1562 GCA_965363995.1 uncultured Eudoraea sp. | reverse complement strand
GCGGTTCTGTCTTTATATAATTTGGCTTTTTGGAAAAGATCTATCATGGTTTTATAAGTTGCCAGGAATCCATTAAATCAAAAAAAACAGAAAACCAAGACCTTATAGATGAACTGTTTCCCCTGTTCTAAAAGATTTATCTGCGGCAAGAACAATTTTTAAGCTGTTAATCGCATCGGATAAATGATTGGCTAAGTCAAGGTCTTTTTGAATAGATTTTAAGAAATATTCCTGCTCCAATAAACAAAGCCCATCATGATCCGGCTCATCTTCAGTGCTGACCAACAGATCTTTTTTAATAAATTTTCCATTTGAATCCAACTCGCTAAAATGTAAAATTAGACCACCGGTTTTGGTATGGCCTTCAATATCATCTGAATCGCCCTTTTTTTCATCAGCAATTGAAACACATCCTTTAGGACCGATAACATCCTTTACAAAAAATGCCGTCTCACTTATCATAGGACCCCAACCCGCCTCATACCAACCAACAGAACCATCATTAAAGCGCACTTGCAACTGCCCGTAATTGTACATATCAGAACTTATTTCTTCTGTTAATCGGGCTCCAATAGCACTTACGCTCACGGGTTGTGCCCCAGTCATTAAGCACATAATATCAACGTAGTGAACTCCACAATCAACAATTGGCGACATAGACCGCATTAGCTGTTTGTGCGTATACCACTGCTCTTCAGAACTTTGTTGATTAAGGTTCATTCGCATTACCAGGGGTTTACCAAGGGTTTGCGCGATTTCTACAAATTTTGTCCAGGCTGGATGTACCCTTAAAATATAGCCAACCACTAATTTTTTCCCTTTTGTAAAAGCAAAATCAACAAGCTCCCGAGCCTCCTCGACCGTTAGGGCTATAGGTTTTTCAACAAATACATGCGCCCCTGCCTCCAGACTTTCCCTCACATAAGCTGCATGGGTATCAGGATAAGTGCTTATAGCCACAGCATCGGGCCTTGTAGTGGCCAGGGCCTTTTTAAAATCACCAAATTTAGGCAAGCCCCCCAATTCCTTAGATAGACGTTCACGACTTTCTGGCTTTCTACTAACCAATCCGGCAATTTCAAAACCAGGTAATTTGTGGTAAGCGCGAGCGTGGCTCGTTCCCATATTTCCGCAACCCACAACAAGGATTTTAATTTTTTCCATATTTAGTTCTTATAACATGAAGAATTAAAGAAAGCAAGAGTTCAATAAGCTTAAAAATAGCACACTTTTATTTATTTGATGGCAAATCACCTAAATAAAATATTAGTGAGCTCCCGTTAACCATGGTCAGACTAATGGGGTTTATAAAAAAACTCTTACAAAAAAAGAACACGCAGGCTTTACTGAAAATGTGCTTTTAATATTTCCCTGACTGATTTGTAATAAGACTTTCCAAACAAATTTAAATGGACTAGTAAATAGTATAATTGATAGATTGCCATGCGGTTAGATTCACCTGGCTGAGAAGGATTAATTGCAAAATAAGCAGAATAAAAAGATGAGCTAAAACCACCAAAAAGACGTGACATGGACAAATCTATTTCGCTATGTCCAAAATA
>CBDTVZ010000591.1:0-1564 GCA_965363995.1 uncultured Eudoraea sp. | reverse complement strand
ACATACCTGAATGCATCAGCAACTTCTTCAAGCGGATAAGATCTATCAATTACAGACTTAAACTTGCCCTCCTCAATCAACTTTTTAACCAAAAGTACACTTCGTTTTATATTTGGTGGATAAGGAAATTTTACTTTTTTTCCTTTCTGGCCCGGAATACCACCTAATAAAGCAGAAATAAGGGAGTAGAAGAGATTTTGAGACCAGGGCCCTAATTCAGATGAGATATAAACGCCACCTGGTTTTAATAATGACTTGCATTTGCCAAAAGTACTTTTACCTACGCTGTCAAAAACATAGTCGTATTTCTCCGGGTCCTTTGTGAAATCTTCTTTTGTATAATCGATGACTTTGAACGCTCCCAGTGATTTCACTAATTCTATATTTTTGGTGTTACAGACCGCCGTGATATCTGCACCATAGTATTTAAGCAATTGTACGGTAGCAGAACCAATACCTCCGGAGGCTCCATTTACCATTACTTTATCACCTTTTTTTAGTTCTACTTTGTTTATGATATTATAGGCATAATGAGCGCCTTCAATACAAGCTCCTGCCTGTTGGTATGTAAAATTTTCTGGCATTGTGGAAATTCCTTTTTCAGCAGAGAATACGAGATATTCTGCATAGGAGCTTAAAACACTGTCGTCAAATCCGAAAACTTTATCTCCGACACTAAATGAAGTTACCCCATCGCCAGTTTTCACTACATCACCGGCAAATTCAGTACCCAGAATTCTTTTATTTGGTTTAAATAGGCCGAGCATAAACCGCATAATAAATGGCTTTGCCCTCAGGTTGGCACAGTCTGTTCTATTTACAGAGGCTGCTCTGACCCGTATAAGGACTTCATTCTCCTTAGGTTCAGGTATTTGGACCTCTTGAACTTGTAAAACATCCGGGGATCCGTATTTTGTATATACAATAGCCTTCATTTATTAAAACTATTTTAAGCTGCTGGCAGCATATTACGAATAGCTGTTATCTTCCATTCATTGTTTTTGAATACCACCATAAAAGTACTCCACATCTTTCTTGTAGTTCCGTTAGTGTTTTTTATTTCATATCGGGCATCCACTATTCCGTACTGAGGATTTAAAAGCCGTATATTTTCAATTTTCAGGGTTCTTGCACCAGGATTGTTTTCGGAGCTTTGCATCATGCCTTTCATGGATTCTTCTTTACCTTTTCTCCATTTACCGGAAGAAACCAATTGATCTATGTCTGTTGTTAGAATAAGCTCTAGAAGCACCGTATCTTTCTTTTCTCTTGCTTGGGAGTAGTCATCAATTAAGGAGTGAATGTCTTTTGTTTGTTTTTTGCTTGGAGTAATTTCCTGTGCACTAAGGTTCGTGACTATAAAATTCGACAGAAGGAGGAGGATTAATGTATTTTTCATGATTTGTCTATTTTTATAATCATTGACTTCCTGACAAAATTCATAGGCAGTGATTTTATGGATCAAGCCAATATTTTTTTCAACTCACTAAAGTTTATCAGATTAAGACTTTCTTTTCTGTTTTCATCCAAAACCCTGTATTCATAAAATGGATTGGTATTCTTT
>CBDTVZ010000590.1:0-1569 GCA_965363995.1 uncultured Eudoraea sp. | reverse complement strand
AAAGTTCAAATAAAGGATAATATATTAGCTATTTGAAAAATTATAATCTCTGACCCTTCTATAATAAGACTTCCACAGCTTCATCCAATACCTCTACCCCAAATTCACGGACATAGGCTTTTGTAGTCAGAACGCTTTGATGGCCTAGAGTTTCTCCAATAATATCAATGCTGATTCCTTTCTCACGTAAACACATGGCAAAACTATGACGGGCAACATAGCTAGTTACATTTTTAGTTATCCCTGCTTTTTTTGCCAATACTTTAAGAGCCTTATTATATTGAGCTAGAATTTTATGCTTACGATTTTCAATCTGCATTGGTGTCAAATCATCATGTAGTAAAATTGGAAAGACATAGTTTGTATCCCTCCTATTATCATTGTAATAATTCAAAATCTCTCTTACAGGTGCCACAATTTTTAGAGAGAAATTGCCCTGTGTTTTCGCTCTGGCATAGGTGATGCGCTTACTGTTTACATCAGACCAACTTAGACGCATCATATCCGCAAAGTTCATACCTCGAGTATAGAAGCTAAATAGAAAATAATTTTTAGCATTGATAAACTGAATATCTCTTTCACAATCTACATTTTTAAAGGATTCGATTTCAGATATGGTCAGTGCATGTTTGATACGTTTGCCACGGAGCTTTGATATTTTGTATTTATGGAAGGGGTAGAGGTTTTGTTTAATTAGATCTCTGCGTATAGCCAAATTAAAAATCGTGCGTAGGCTTCGCATACGAACAGCAATACCCCCATTTGTTCCGCCTCTACCTCTTAGGAAGACCTCGTATTTGTCAAGGAAGGTAACATTGATTTCGCGCATGTGCAAAACCGGGTTTTTATGAAATTTCTTGAGCGAAATAATACTATCCCGATTATTTCTGGCGTAACCTGTTCTTCCGGAGATAAGTAAATCCTTAACTACAGATTCCCAGAATTCAAATAAATCAATTTTACTTCGTTTTGAACCAAATCGGAAACGACTTTCAAACTCGTTTAGAGTAAAATCGATATCATCGATTTCAAATTCGGATATAATGTTACGTGCCTTAGTCTTAATGGTATCCAAAAGGCGATTATTCTGCATAGCATTCGGGTGTCTTGTTTTAAAACAATGTTCCTTATCGTCCCATCTATCTTCTCTGACCAAAAGTCCTGTTGCGATAATTTTTTTCTGCCGGTCTTTCAGTACCTGCAAAATGATGGAATGTTCGCCATCAGCATTCGTCTTTTTTTTTAATTTTAACTTGATACTTACCATGCTTTTTTAATTAGGGGTGAAACATAGGTGAAACAAATAGCACCTTTTTTGAAAACGCATGAAAACAAGTAAAAACAAAAACTCAATAAATACAAGGGTTTCCAGAGATTGAAGAAAAATGAAAAGGTATGAAAAGGGAAATATTCGCGCTCATAATCAGGTGGTCCCTGGTTCGAGTCCAGGTGGGACCACGGAAAACCTCGTAGACATATAATGTTTATGGGGTTTTGTTATTCAATAGGGGGCAGAAAAGGATTTTAAAATTAATGGCTCAGATGGTAGCTGATAGCAGCGCACTCATT
>CBDTVZ010000589.1:0-1570 GCA_965363995.1 uncultured Eudoraea sp. | reverse complement strand
AACAGGAATAGGATTTATCATAATTGGCTGGCTGAAAGCTTTTGTAAATCAGACGCCCTTTTGGAAAGCGATACTGGAAACATTATTATTAGGAAGTATTGCAGCAATTGTTGCTTATTTTATTGGTGATTTCCTGGAGAGCATAATTGTTAATTGAAAGTAATAAGGTTTGTTCATAGCTGTAAATTGATCCTTTTCAACGAATATATCTACTTAAAATCGGGTTTCTTACCCTATAAAGGAGGAAAAGTATTACTATAGGTTTCTTCTTATTTATTAATAAACCCATATCTAATGAAAAAAAGAGCTACACTTTCCTTAATCCTTTATAGCTTTTTTATTTTTTGTTTTATCTGGTCGGTTTATATTTTTCTTTTTAAGTTTTCCTGAAAAGGGATTTGGATCTGGATTAAATCTAAATGGATCCTTTGAATCTCAACTAATATTTCTTGGTGCTAATGCTCATAATCCCTTGTGAATACAATTACTAGATAGTATAACATCTGCACTTTCCAACCAGATAACTAGTAATTATTATATTCAACGATCTTATCACAGTTTTTATCTATTTTAGTTTAATAAAGACATTATCATATTAAAAGAAACACATTAAAGTTGTGTTTCTTATTGTAGAATGCATCCCTGTTTAATCTATTTTAAGCCTATATTCTTATATCATGTCAGATAAATTGATAGTCAACTTTACCCCTACTGGGATGATCCCTACAAAAAAAATGACTCCTCACGTGCCTATCAGTATTTCAGAGATAATAGAAGATGTGCATCGGGCAACTGAAGCAGGAATTACAATGGTTCACCTGCATGCAAGGGATGAAGTCACCGAAGAACCCAGTTATAAAAAAGAAATTTATAGCGAAATAATTAGTGGTATCAGAAAATTTGATCCGTTTCTTGTGATTTGCGTTTCCTTGAGTGGCAGAAATTTTAAAGAACTGGAACAACGGGCAGACGCTCTGTACCTGGAAGGTGATCTGAAACCGGATATGGGTAGTCTAACCCTGAGTTCCCTGAATTTTAATAAAGTCGCCAGTATGAATTCTCCTGATATGATACAGAATTTAGCGGCTGTAATGATGGAAAGGGGAATTGTTCCTGAATTAGAAGCATTTGATATTGGAATGGTAAATTTTTCGAAGTATCTGGTAAAAAAGAACCTGCTTAAACCACCCTATTACTTTAACCTTCTTCTTGGTAACATTGCATGTTCACAAGCAAATCTATTACATGCGGGAATCATGATTCAGGATCTTCCGGAAAACTCACTTTGGAGTTTAGCAGGAATTGGGAATGCACAACTTAAAATGAATTCATTATCAATTGCTGTAGGTGGAGGAGTTAGAGTTGGTATTGAAGATAATATCTGGTTTGATTCGGATAGAACAAAGTTGGCAAGTAATGTTGAATTAATTGAAAGAATACATACCATTGCCAAAGCTAATGGAAGGGAACTTATGTCTTCCATAGAGTTCAGAGTACTTATGAACATGGAGCCTGGAAATGGAAGTTATGGACGTAAATAAATAAAATCCAATGCCCTAATGGAAGTAAA
>CBDTVZ010000588.1:0-1572 GCA_965363995.1 uncultured Eudoraea sp. | reverse complement strand
ACATGGAGGGAAATTGGAATTGGGGTTACCGGAAGATTTAACTCGATCAACCTTGGATATCAGGCTTATATATTTAATGGCTTCAAGTCGGCAGAATCAGATGGAGAAGGAGGTGTTAACGGCCTTTTGAACGGATCTAGCGGACTTAGGGGTGGGAGGCAAAAAGGTATTCAATCCATAATTAGTAGCCCTACCTTGTCAATAAAACTTGACTATTATGGTATTCGGGGCTTGCGTTTAGGTCTGGCTACCTATCTCGGAAAGACCCAGGCAGACGATGACGTGAAGCAGTTGGCAGGAGCAATTATCGGTACCTCCATGCTTGGACTTGATGCGAGGTACGCTTATAAACGATTTATGGCCAGAGGTGTGTTTATTCGAGGCTGGATATCCGATACTGAAGCTTATAACATACTTACCGGACAGGATTTGGGAAGTGCGTTGCAAGGCTGGTATGTGGAAGGTGCGTTTAATCTTTTGCCACAAGGAAAGAAGCAAAAACTCTTTGCCTTTGCCCGTTATGAGTCCTATGACACTCATGCCCAGACAGATGGAACATTGGAAAGAAATGATGCTTATAACAGATCGGATATTACTACGGGTTTAACCTATCATATAGTACCGGGAGTAGTAGTAAAAGGAGACTATATATTTAGAAAAAATGCCCTTGAAGGAAGTGATGTTCCGAATCAATTAAATTTTGGGATCGGAGTTTGGTTCTGATAAATCCAGCAATGAAAATAATTTAGTATTTACTTATGAATAGCTTATTAAGATTAAATCTAAATTAATACATTTGCCACATGTGGTTTCACAAGCAATTTTGTTTTTCTATTATTCTGGTGTCCTTCCTATTATTCGGGTTTGGTCTTTCAAAAGATATTCAAAAAAGGGTAAATAAGGAGATCGAAAAAACCTTTGAATCTTCGACCATAGAAATGCTCCCGGTCATTATTCCGGAAGAAATCAATAGAAAACTTCCAACAAAAATTACCGGAACTAATCTTTTTACGCTCTCTGAAGGGTCTGAACTTTTGGGTTATGCATTTGTGGGTAATGCACCGAGCAAAACAGCCAAATTTGATTATCTCGTAATATTCGATCAGGACTTAAAGGTTATTCATACCAAAGTGCTGGTGTACAGAGAAGAATATGGAGGTGAAATCGGAAGCAAACGTTGGTTGAAGCAATTTTTGGGAAAAACAGGGAATGATAGAGTAGGCTATGAAAACAATATCGATGCTATAGCAGGAGCCACTATCTCTGTGCGATCCATGACTTTGTCAATGGATAAACTTTTTCAGACAATTGGACAACTTCAGGAAAACAAGTTTTTATAATGAATTACAATGGTCTTTTACAACGATTACCTGTCGAGATCAAATGGTTTATAGGTTCATTTGTTTTGGTATTATCCGTTGGGTTTTATACCGGACTTTTATTTGTTAATCAAACCAGTACAGCATCGCCGAGTGGTATTGTGGAAAATTATTTGGGTAATGAAGCTGACGAAGAAGCCCAGGTTATGAAATTTAAGAAAAGTGAGTATGAAATGCTTACAATCATCCATAC
>CBDTVZ010000587.1:0-1576 GCA_965363995.1 uncultured Eudoraea sp. | reverse complement strand
TAATTGACCTGGAAGGTGCGTTGTAGGACGTAGAAGGTCTGGAGGCAGATGAACCTTGATTGAGTTCTCAAAAGGCTTGAACAGCACCAAGAAATTATTTAATATGGCCTATGTGCTTAACGGCCTGGGGAAAGGTAAAAAACAGGGCTATAATTATGGCTATGGCTATGGGGCTCAGGAATGATTCGACCAATTTTGTGGCGGTACTAAAACCTAATCACTTTATTTAGACGTTTTCCGTATTTCGTCCAAGCTAATTTATATATTCGTAATCCATTGAATATAGATTTAAAAATTATTTCATGATTATATTAGGATTGAATTATTATTTTCACGATTCAACGGCTTGTATAGTGGTTAATGGTAAATTAATAGTCGCTATAGAGGAAGAACGCTTAAACAGGGATAAACATACTCGGGCATTTCCTCATAATGCTATTGATCGTTGTCTTAAAATTGCGAAATTGAGTTATAGCGATATTGAGCATATCGCCGTATCTATTAAGCCTTCACATAATTCAGGGAGAAAACTCTTGTATTGGGCCTTCAATATAAAAACTATAAATACACTTAAGTCTTTTATAATTAGTGAATTTCAAGGTTTTGCCAAGCAGAGAAATTTTTGGAAATGGTTTAAAAACCATTGGGAGACCAAAAAGAAAGGTCCAAAAGTACATTTTATTCCGCATCACTATTGTCATGCCCCGGGATCTTTTTATATTTCTCCATACAAAGAGGCTGCTCTATTAGGTATTGATGGTTCTGGCGAATGGGCCACAACCTGGTTAGGGCATGGTGTAGATAATAGAGTAGAGGTTTTTGGGGAGAGTTATTTTCCGCATTCCCTGGGTTCTTTTTATGTATCCGTTACCCATTTTTGTGGCTTTATACCATATTATGATGAGGGTAAGACAATGGGTTTGGCTCCAATGGGCGATCCAGAAGTATATAAGGAGGAAGTAAGTAAATTGGTTCGGGTAGACAAAAATGGGAAATTGCATTTTGATCTCAGCTATTTCAATTTTCAGAATTTGAGCATGGAGCGACTTTCCCAAAAATTTTATGAGAAGTTTGGAGAAGGTCGAAAACAAGGAGAAGAATTTACACAACGTCATATGGACATGGCAGCAGCTTTCCAGCACGTGATGGAAGATAGGGTATTGGAAATTTGTGATGTATTATATAAAAAAACGAAGGCAGACTACCTTGTTATCTCTGGAGGTGTTTCCTTAAATAGTGTCATGAATGGAAGGATTGTACGTGAGAGTAAGTTTAAAGACGTCTATGTGATGCCTGCGGCTGGTGATAATGGTACCGCTATAGGAGCTGCCTACTACTTATATAATGGTATCTTTAAAAGACCTAGAAATTTTGTTCATTTAGATCCTTATGTAGGCACCTGTTATACCAACGAAGAAATAGAAATGGTATTAAAAGGTGCAAAATTAAATTATGAGTACTTTGAGGACATTGCAGAAAAGGCTTCTTCTTTACTAGAAAAGGGCAAAATAATAGGATGGTTCCAGGGAAAGATGGAAATTGGACCAAGAGCTTTGGGCAGCCGGAGCATTTTGGC
>CBDTVZ010000586.1:0-1580 GCA_965363995.1 uncultured Eudoraea sp. | reverse complement strand
AACAATATCAGCATCTTTACTCGAATTATGCATTATGTCTATCACATTCTCATTGATCTTCTTTATAATAACATCACATTTAGCTGAGATTCTTGATTCAGCAATCAAAGATTTAAGTTTTTCATTCATTGGATTTTGTTCATCCTCAGAAGAAACAATGGTTCTCAGGCGCAATTTTGCTTGTCTCCACTCAGTATTTAGATTTAACAAATGAGCGAGCAGAAGCATCATGTCACCATTTTTTTGCATCCCCCGCCACCAAACATCAATGCAATTATGAGTCGACAACTTTTCTGTTTCAGGAACATAGGCTAAAATGCTGTTTTGTTTCATTGCTGAAACAATTCTAGCAATTCTTAATAATCTCTGGATTCGATCAGTCCCATTTGTCCAACCAAACATTACAGTATTTGATTGCATTCCTGCTAATCCGTTTGCTTGAATAATTCCAATAATGCCTTCTTCAAAATTAGGAACAATGTAAGCTTCAGGAAATGCGGTGATATTCTTAATTGCAAATTCTTCTTCCATTTCTCGCTGTATTTCCAGCGTATCTACATCCATATTTCTGATATCACCGACTAAGGTTCTACAAACGGTTACGATACCTTTATTTTGACTGAACCAATTTGCGATACGGGTTAATTTCATCAATCTGGAAGGATTGGATGAAAATAACAGGATATTTGGACGCCAATTTCTGGCAGTGGAATGTTTTTCTTTCAGTTTAATCAAAGCTATTCTGGCTATTGAACTCCAAAGACCTGCCCTTACATCTCCCCAACTGCTTTTTAAAGCTTTTCTTTTGAGATACCAATATAAAACCAGCTCAACAGATATAGCAATTACACATGCTATTGGGTTAATGAGAAACATAACAACCCCTGCTCCAATACATCCAAACAGAGAAATGATCCAATGAACTTTTATGGTTGGCCTGTATGAAAGATCACCAACCAGTCTTTCAATTACTGCTGCTAAATTAATAGCTATATATAAGGTTAGGAAAAATACCGTTACCCACCGACCTACAGCATTAAGATCACCAAGGGCAACTGCCAGAAGTGCAATTCCTCCAGTTACCCAGGTAGCAATTGTTGGCTGACCAGTCTTGCTTGTGCGTCCTAATATCTTAGGGGCAATTTTATCCAGAGATAATGCCTGCAAAACTCTTGGGCCTCCAAGTATACTTCCAAATGCGGAGGATAATATGGCTCCCCAAAGGCCGGGATAGACTAATACCATACCTAAAAAAGCAACCTTCGACCAGATAGGAAGTGCGGTAGTATCTATTCTCGCCATTGTAACACCATCCACTTTTGAGGTTACTGACAATGCGATTAGAATTAAAAGATAAATAAGGGTTCCGGTTACAATAGCTAATATTGTTCCTTTGGGAATTGATTTCTTTGAATCTTTTAAATCTCCACTCATTCCAATTCCAGCACTAAAGCCTGTAACTGCAGGGAAAAACACGGCGAAAACAAACCAGAATCCTTCAGGTGCAGAACGATGATAATTCGGAACCATTTCAGGTGCTTGAAAACCGCCTGATAATACTCCGGTGAATAAAGCAATCA
>CBDTVZ010000585.1:0-1582 GCA_965363995.1 uncultured Eudoraea sp. | reverse complement strand
CTTCTGCTCACCAAAATTCTGTCATGATACGGGCCAATCTGAAAAAAAAGATTACCGTAAAAAGCATTATTCCCAAAGAGATGGAAACTTTTCCCTGGAGGGGCCATTTGGGACTGCGCTTGCTTGATGAAGTTGTTCCAATAATAAATAATAGTAGAACAACCCTAATATTTACCAATACAAGAAGTCAATGTGAAATCTGGTTCCAAAAAATACTTGAAAAACATCCCGAATTAGCCGGGGAAATTGCCATGCATCACGGAAGTATAGATAAGGAAACAAGGCAATGGGTAGAACAAGCCATAAGAAATGAAAGTCTAAAAGCTGTGGTTTGTACTTCCAGCCTGGATCTCGGTGTAGATTTCGCACCGGTGGAAACCGTAGTGCAAATTGGAGGTCCAAAAGGTATTGCCCGGTTTTTACAGAGGGCAGGAAGAAGTGGTCATCGACCCGGAGAAGAAAGTGTTATTTATTTCCTTCCTACCCATGCCATCGAACTCGTAGAGGCTTCTGCCCTAAAACAGGCTGTAGAAAAAAAAGCAGTTGAAGACAGGATACCTTATCTCAATAGCTTTGATGTTTTAATACAGTACTTAATCACACTTGCCGTCTCAGATGGTTTTTTTCCTGACAAGATCTTTCCGGAAATTAAGCAAACCTTTTGCTATCAAAGTATTACCCTCGATGAATGGCACTGGCTTTTAAACTTCATTGTTTTGGGAAGTCAGAGTTTACAATCCTATGATGAATATAAAAAGGTTGAGGTAGATGAAAACGGAAAATTCAAAGTAAACAATCGCGGGGTTGCCATGAGGCATCGATTTCAGATAGGCACTATTGTTGGCGACGCAAATATCACTGTTCGCTATCAGAAAGGAGGTTATATTGGGACCATAGAGGAATCTTTTATTTCCAAATTAAAGCAGGGTGATGTGTTTACCTTTGCGGGTAGAAATCTGGAATTTATCCGCATAAAGGAAATGCAGGCTCACGTGCGAAATTCATCCAAAAAATCCTCAAAGGTGCCAGCATGGATGGGCGGCAGATTAACACTATCTGCACAGATGTCAAAATTGCTGAGAGAAGAACTTTATTCAGTACAATTGAATGAAAAAGAACAGTCAGCGGAGATTAGAGCACTCAAAGGCCTTTTTGCCAGACAGCAATTGGAAAGTACAGTGCCTAAACCTGATGAGTTTTTAATAGAGACCTTTCAAACTCAGGATGGTTACCATCATATTTTTTATCCCTTTGAAGGTAGATTTGTACATGAGGCAATGGGCAGTTTACTGAGCTACAGAATTAGCCTGCTATCTCCAATTACTTTTTCCCTTGCCTTTAATGACTATGGCTTTGAACTCTTGTCGGATAAAGAAGTGGATATGCAACAGGTTCTTGATAACGATTTATTTACCACTTCCTACTTGATCGATGATCTTCAAAAAAGCCTGAATTCAACTGAGATGGCACGTCGAAAGTTCCGCGATATTGCAATAATTGGCGGAATGGTTTTTACAGGATACCCAAAAAAAGGAATTAAAATGAAGCATTTGCAGAGTAATTCCCAGCTTTTGTTTGATGT
>CBDTVZ010000584.1:0-1584 GCA_965363995.1 uncultured Eudoraea sp. | reverse complement strand
GTGCCGTCCTAAAAAACCGATACAGATTATTAGATAAAAATAATTAATTAAACACTTGCAAAAACGTTTTTGCAAGTGTTTTTTCTTTTATAGGATCTCATTGCTATTTCATTTTGCCCGTGCATTTGGTTTGGTGTGAGCAAATAATTAGAATAATGAGGTCGCTTATTGTTGTAAATATCAACAGCTTCTTTTACTATTTGTTTCATAACAGGTAGGCTTTGGTTGTATTTATCAATATCAAATTCTTGCTTTAAAATACCATTTATTCTTTCTGCTATGGCATTTTCATAAGGATTTGAGTTTTGTGTCATACTACATTTTATATTACTGTTGTTAAGTAGTTTTTGGTACTCATTGGCGCAATATTGCAATCCTCTATCAGAATGATGTATCAATGATAAATCCTTGTCTTTTCGCTGTTTTACTGCGTTTCTCAAAGCAACTAAACTACTTTCTGTATTCATATTATCTGCCAGGTTAAAACCCATAATTTTTTTAGAATAAGCATCGGTTACTAAACTGAGATAACACGGGTTTTCTCTTTTCCCAATATAAGTGATGTCCGAAACCCAGACTTGTTCTGGACGCTTGATTTGTAAATCTAAGATTTGATTTTGATGTTTTCTAAAGCGATGATGCGAGTTGGTTGTGATATGATAGGAGCGTTTAGGTATAATTAATAAATGATTAGCTCTAAGAATATTAATAAATTTATCCCTACCTATTTTTAATTGTTTTAATTCATTATTTAAAAGAAAATACAGCTTTTTTGCTCCAATTCTTGGCATATTTTTTCTAATCTCTAAAACCATAGAAACTACTTTTGAAGCATTGGACTGCCGTGTTTTTCTTCTTTTTATTTTTCGATAATAAACCTGTCGATCTATCCCGAACAAAGTACAGGCAAACATTAATGTCTGTTTTTGTTGCTCTTTAAAATGGTCGATTGTTCGGGAGATGAGTTTTTTCTGATGTCAATTTGATATTCTTTTTCTGCAATATCAATCATCATATCAAAAATGATGGCTTTCTTATCGGCTACAAAGGCTTCTCGCTCTAAAAGAGCTTTCTGCTTTTCTAATAACTTCACTTGTGCCTCAAGCTCCATTATTTTCTGTTCAGGTGATTTTGGCATATTTGATGGCGTTTGATTTTCCCAATCAAAGTTACCAAATTTCCTAAGCCAATTAACAACAGTCTTTCTACACTGAATCTCATATTTCTTAGTAGCTTCTGTAGTTGTGAGTCGTCCTCGCTCTATTTCTTGAACAATTTGTAATTTAAAAGACATCGAATAGTCCTTTTGCGTTCGCTTTACATAACGCGTTTCTTCCTGATTTTTCATAAGGATACTTTTTTGTGTATCGCTATTTCAGGACAAGACATTGAATTAATAAAAAAACCTGAATATATAATGTTCAGGTTTTTTTATTTGTTACAAATCGTCAGTAAAATGCTTTCTCTCCTTATCCTTTGCAAATTTGTCCTTGTTATACTGAATTGAATTTCCTTTTGGTATTGATAAAGATTTCCAATTTTCTCCTTTTATCATTTTGCCTAAAAAAACCTGAACATTATATA
>CBDTVZ010000583.1:0-1585 GCA_965363995.1 uncultured Eudoraea sp. | reverse complement strand
CTATTCGCAATTCACCTGTAATGGCAGCAGAATTATTGGCCTATAACGCATCTTTGACCAGCCCCGGTGAATCAGTTAAAAATTTTGTTACATTTTATCATAAAAATTTTGAGCACTTTGCGCCAAATGTTTTATATACGGTGTTATATGCTGGGCTTTATTCATTATCAAATGAGACTAATTCTCACCTTCTTTTTTTTAAGTTTGGTATTATTGGTTTTTTCTATAAGCATTTCAGCTATTTCAGCATGTACACCAGCATACGTACAATTCTGTTTGAGTTCAATAACACCTAGTTGATCTTTTTGAATCTGGCCCTGCTTAAGAAATAAACCGGCGACATCTCCTTTTGATATTTTATCTCGTCTCCCTCCAGTAATATACAAGGTTTTCCATTTTACTGGTGAAGGAAGCGTAGCTTTTTGCTGGTCTTCAATATTTAGGTTCTCGGGAGTAATTTCCTGAATAAAATCTGGAAGTTCCTCTTCTTTCCAGTGCAGAATATAGGCAATGCCATTGCGGTTCATACGTGCAGTTCGTCCGTTCCTGTGGGTGAATTCTTTATTACGTAGCGGAAGGTGATAATGAAGAATAAATTTTATTTCGGGAATATCAAGTCCACGAGCAGCCAAATCGGTTGCCAGAAGGAGTTGATTTGTACCATTTCTAAATTTAATTAGTGCTCGCTCCCGATCAATTTGTTCCATACCTCCATGAAAGCACTCATGGTGAATATGATTCTCAGTTAAAAAATCACTTACCCGTTCCAGTGCATCCTTGAAATTACAAAAAATAATTCCGGGTTGGTAACCAATAAAAGCAAGTGCTTTTTCCAAAGTTTTTAACTTATCCTTTTCGGGCGAAAGAAGTGTTTTTATAGTTAGTTGAGAAATACCTTCCTGAAGGTAGTTGATAAAAACGGGTTTTTGTAATCCTACAAACTCCGGTATTTTGGCATCGCTGGTAGCTGAAGTTAGAATCCTTTGCTGAACATTGGGGAGCGCTTCAATAATCTCGGCCATTTCCTTTTCAAAGCCTATTTCCAGTGATTTATCAAACTCATCGAGTATAAGGGTATTAATATATTCCAAAGAAAATTTATCCCTTCTAAATCTATCTGCTATTCGCCCGGGTGTGCCAATAAGAATTGCCGGTCGATGTTTTAAATCGATCTTATCGAGCGCACCAGCACGTCCACCATATACGGCATTTACCTTAAAACCCGATCCCATTTTTCGGATTACCTGTTCAATTTGTTGGGCCAATTCACGCGAGGGAACAAGTATAAGAATTTGAATCTCTGCGCAGTTCATATCAAGTGTTTCTATTAAAGGCAATAGAAAGGCCAGGGTTTTACCAGTTCCTGTAGGTGAAAGTAATACCACATCCGACTTCATTTGTATAGTTTTACTTGCCTCTTCCTGCATAGGATTTAATGCTGTAATTTCAAATTTATTGAGAAACGAGCTTGTGAGCTTATCGTCGGAAATTTCTTTTTGATCTATAATTTTTGACATTTAGTAAATATTCTATTTATTTTAATTCTGAAATTGTAATGATAATTTATAATTTTTTATTCCTATGC
>CBDTVZ010000582.1:0-1586 GCA_965363995.1 uncultured Eudoraea sp. | reverse complement strand
CTAAATAGCCAAAAAAATGAGTAATTTACTTTTATGAGCATTAAGTCAGATCACTGGATCCGTTCAATGGCGGGAAATGAGGGGATGATCGAGCCCTTTGAGTATAATCAGGTCAAGGAAGTCAATGGGCAGAGAATTGTTTCCTACGGCACTTCCAGTTATGGCTATGATGTGCGCTGTTCAAGAGAATTCAAGATTTTTACTAATATTAATTCGGCCATTGTGGATCCCAAAGACTTTGATGATAATAGTTTTGTGGATGTTGAATCCGATGTGTGCATTATCCCGCCTAATTCATTTGCTCTGGCAAGAACCGTGGAATATTTTCGTATTCCAAGAAAAGTACTGACAGTTTGTCTGGGGAAATCCACTTATGCCCGTTGCGGTATCATCGTCAATGTCACCCCGCTGGAACCGGAATGGGAAGGGCATGTCACATTGGAATTTTCCAATACCACACCCTTACCGGCAAAAATTTATGCCAATGAAGGGGTTGCTCAAATGCTGTTTTTTGAGTCCGATGAAGTCTGTGATACCTCCTATAAAGATCGGGCAGGAAAATATCAGGGCCAGACCGGTGTGGTTACTCCAAGAACTTAAAGAGACGTTTTTGGGAACATTCTCTTATGGGTAATGAATTACGGCAACTATAATTTTTTCCATTCTAAATAGCTCTGGAACCTATGAGCTATTTAGAAAAAAAGTGATTGGTTCCCAATATAATAATAAGTTTATATCAGGTATCTTAAGCTTGCAAAGTTCTAAAGATATTGATGCAATTAAAATTGGGACTGATTAATTCAACTTTATCATTTGTAGGGTGGTATTACCCAGAAAATGGTGACAACAATATTTTACAAAGATCATCGCTATGATATTTTTGTCAAAAAGCATATTAATGCAGGCGGCATAACTATTGCCTTTGTAACAGATCCCTATTTTTATGAAATTGAACTATTGGAATAAAGAATAAATTCTACAGGGGTAGCCATAATGCGTTTTAAAATAGGAAAATCAGAACTCCATCAGAGAAGTAAAAATATTAAAATGGGTGCATTCTTTGCGGGAATACTGGTGATATTTTTTGCTTATCATAATAATCAGTATCCTGCCAAATACAATGATGTTTTATTTTGGTCGATAATGGGGTTTATTATCCTGGCTAATTTGGTAGGGTATTATCGTTATCGTCGTTATCTCAGTATGGTTAAAGATCATTGGATTGAAGTCTATCCAGAACAACTCCAGTTTCATACCAAGGGTGAAGTTTCAGAATTAAATTTTAATGATATTGCTGCACTAAATTTATATCGTCGTAAAGAGACTCTTCAGCATATTCAGATTAAACTTAAAAATAATCGTGGAATTAGGCTGGAAGGTTATGAAGACATGAACACTCTTGGTAATTTACTCTCTGAACAGGTTCCAAAAGCTCATATTCGTGTAAAATGAAGTGAAGTTGGAGTATTTTTTGGCTATATCTGCGTTAAGTGCTGGTCAACCTGCAACTCACTTTATATATGAAAGATAAGCGAAATAGGAACTGAGAATAATCTTCTGAGTAACATGTTATTGTCACCTTAAAC
>CBDTVZ010000581.1:0-1591 GCA_965363995.1 uncultured Eudoraea sp. | reverse complement strand
TCAATTCCATTGGTCGATTGATTTAAACCATCCTTTTTGTGGTTCATCCGTTTTCCTGAAAATTTAATCAGGTACCCTACACGATTGAAAAGACCCCTCGGTTGGTTAAAAAAGGTTAATTTGCTGAATTTGGCGGTGATTTCAAGTTTGTTTCAACCATTCTCATGTCCGAACAAAAATTTGTCAAGTAAAACAGATACCATTGAGAATTCTTAATGAATATGGGGACCTTGATTGGAAGGGAGATCCAATACATTGATGAGGTCGCCCGCCGTTTGGCAGGTTCATTGATTTTGAAATATAGCAGTGTTATATTTGCGTCTATGAAAAGAAAGATTGAATTGCTGGCACCAGGTGGAGATATTGATTCTATAAAAGCTGCAATTATAGCAGGGGCGGATGCTATATACTGTGGTCTGGATAGATTTAATGCCAGAAACCGGGCAACAAATATAGCTCTTGAAGATTTAAATGGAATTTTAAATCTTGCTCATGAAAATAATTGCAAAGTTTTTCTAACCCTTAATATAATTATAGTGGCAAGTGAAATCCCGGCCCTTATAAGCTTATTGAATAAACTAGTTAATACAAGCCTCGATGGCGTGATTATTCAAGATTTTGGATTGTTTTATCTATTAGCTAAACATTATAAAGGTCTTAAGATACATGCATCTACACAGCTTACGACTCATAATGAAGGTCAGATAAATTTTTTAAGCAAATTGACTGCTACCCGAGTAAATCTCTCAAGAGAGCTAAATATTAATGAAATAAAAGCGTTAACTTTGATTGGACAGAAAAATAATATCTTAACTGAAGTATTTGTCCACGGTTCCTACTGTATTTCTTTTTCCGGCATTTGTTATATAAGTTCTGTTCATGCAGGGAACTCTGGAAATCGCGGCAGATGTAGTCAACCATGTAGAGATAGATATTTCACTACTGCTGAAGGAAAAAATTTCCCCCTTAATCTTAAAGATAATTCAGCATATTTTGATCTAAGGGAAATATCTGATGCCGGGGTTGCCTCATTAAAGATTGAAGGCAGAATAAAGAAGTTTGATTACGTATATACGGTGGTAAATTGCTGGAAAAAACAAATCCGCAGTTTTTACAATCAAAACAAAATAGATAATGACAATAGTGATCTTTATAAGGTATTTAACCGGGATTTTTCAAATTCCTATTTGAAGGGAGATATTAATAAAAATATGTTTATTGATAATCCCCGGGACAATTCAATTAAACATCTTTCCGAAATTCATGAGTATTCTACGAATTATAAAATCAAAAAAGAAGAATTAAAATTTTATGAAGAAAAAGAAGAATTTACAACGAATATTAAAAATAAAATCAAACGATTAAGCATAGCTAAAGCGCCTTTAATAATAAGCATTTCAGGGAAACTTGATACTCCTTTAAAAGTATCTGTAAAAACTCCAAACACTTCCTTTATTGTATTTTCAGAAATTAATCTTGTGAATGCTGCTACATGCACCCTAAACCGGCACGGTTCGAACCCAAGAGATGAAGCCAAAACGATCTCAACAGATAGTAAAATTATTGGCAAAAAAATCAAAATAAATACTGC
>CBDTVZ010000580.1:0-1595 GCA_965363995.1 uncultured Eudoraea sp. | reverse complement strand
TCGCGGCATATCCGATTACATTGCCGGCATGACTGATCGTTACGCTATCGTTGAAAAAATGAATCATAAATTTGCAAGCTTATTTGTAATTTTAAGAAAAACCTTGCAAAAAATGATTGGAAAAACAGATAAGCAACCACAACTGAACATCTTCAAAATTCCATTGAACCAGTTCATTGATCCTAGCCATGAACTATGTTTGCTATCAAAAAAGATCGATTGGGAAAAAGTGGAGGAAGATTTTAGCCAATACTATTGTTTAGACAATGGAAGGCCATCTATTCCCATTCGAAAAATAGTTGGTGTGATTCTACTAAAACGAGTGTATAACCAGAGTGATGAAAGTGTAGTGGATAGGTGGATGGAAAACCCCTACTGGCAATATTTCTGCGGAGAAACCTACTTTCAGCACCAGCAACCATTTGACCCAACGGAGTTAATTAAATTCAGGCAACGTATAGGAGAACCAGGGGCTGAGAAAATACTCAGTTTGACCATTCATCTATTTGAGAAAAAAGAGATAGAAGAAAAAGAAGTGTTATTTGATACCACTGTCCAGGAAAAAAACATCACCTTTCCAACAGATACCAAATTACAGAAGAAGATTATCGAGAAATGCAGAAAAATAGCCGATAAAGAAGGTATAGCCCTGAG
The DNA here is from genome assembly GCA_965363995.1 of uncultured Eudoraea sp. Taxonomy (GTDB): domain Bacteria; phylum Bacteroidota; class Bacteroidia; order Flavobacteriales; family Flavobacteriaceae; genus Eudoraea. Next base: position 941 of record CBDTVZ010000580.1, on the reverse strand, counting down.
ACAAAGCTATAAAAGGATATTAAAACAATTAATGATAGACCAACGCTTTAGGCAACATCCCAAAAGAAGGAAAAAAGCCAATTCGGCAGCCAGGAAGATAAAGACAATAGCAGGAAGGGTGGTCAGGGACATTGAAAGAAAAATGAATGATGAACAACTACAAAGGTATGCAGCAGACTTAATCATTTTTAAGCTCAAACTAAAGGAACAGAAAAACACAAAGAGCAAAATATACAGTCTTCATGAGCCCCACACAAAATGTATAGCCAAAGGAAAAGAAGCAAAACAATATGAGTTTGGAAATAAAACCTCTATAGCTAAAACACGCAAATCAGGGATTATAGTTGGAGCTTTGGCATTCAAAGAAAATATTTATGACGGGGATACTTTAGAACCCCAGTTGGAACAAGTTGAACGGTTAACAAACCATCAACCTGGATCAGGGATCGTTGACAGGGGTTATCGAGGTAGAAAAACCGTACTTAACACAAAAATCATATCCCCTAAAAAATTACCAGCCTCAGCCAATAACTACCAAAAGCAAAAAACAAGAAAACAATTTAGGGCCAGGGCCGGAATTGAACCGGTGATTGGGCATATAAAACACGATCACAGGATGATACGGAATTATTTATCAGGAGAATTAGGAGATACGATAAATACTTTGCTAGCAGCAGCCGGATTTAATATGAAAAAGATGCTTCGTAGGTTAAAAGCTCAAACTTTAAACTTTTATTTCCTAATCTTCAGAAGAATATTTCTCTTGGATTTACAGCTAAATTATTAATTGTACTAGAAAAAGGGACTTCTTCAGGTTCGACTAGTTAGCTTATACTGAAACAATAAAAGTACTGGTACTTTTATAGGTACGTTATATTCAATGCAAAAAAAAATGAAGATTAGATAAATATGAAACGACTCAAAAAAATACTAAAAATAAC
>CBDTVZ010000579.1:0-1595 GCA_965363995.1 uncultured Eudoraea sp. | reverse complement strand
CATCGACAAAAGAACTGAAAATAATAAGAGACAGGAACCGCCAATCCTGTAGTATCCCCCCAAATTAAGACAGTTTAAGAGTAGACAAAATTATTAATTTTAAACTGTTAAATATGAAGAGAAAAAGATTTACCCCCGAGCAGATCAGTGCCATTTTACGTGAGTACGATAATGGTAAAGATGTACAGACAATAGTGAGAGAACACGGTATTAGCAGAGCCTCCTTTTATAAATGGCGTCAGCGCTATGAAGGTATGGACACCAAGTCTCTCAAACGGCTCAAAGATTTAGAGCAAGAGAACACAAAGTTAAAGCATATGTATGCTGAACTAGCCCTGGATCTAAAGGTAGCGAAGGAGATCATCGAAAAAAAGCTATAAAGCCCTGTGTCAAGAAACAAATAGTCCAGGGGTTGGCATTGGAGAATGCATTTAGTATTCACAGGGCTTGTAAAGTAATATCATTAAGCAAAGCTGGTTTTTACCATAAACCAAAGCAACGGGATGACTCAACAATTATAGCATTGCTAAATCAAAATGTAGAAGCACACCCACAGGAAGGGTTTTGGTTAAGTTATTATCGTTTCAGGAACCAAGGTTACCCATGGAACCACAAAAGAGTTTTTCGGGTATATCAATCAATGGGGCTTAGTTTGAGGCGAAAAAAGAAAAAGCGGCTACCTGCCAGGATTAAAGAACCATTACAAGTCCCTGAAACTATAAATGATACGTGGAGCATAGATTTTATGAGCGATGCATTAGATAATAAACGAAAATTCAGGTCATTCAACATAATGGATGATTATAACCGGGAGGCGCTGCATATCGAAATAGAATACTCATTTCCAAGCAGCCGGGTAGTTTATATTTTAAACAGATTAACCAAAAAAAGAGGGCTTCCCCGAAAGATAAGAATGGATAATGGACCGGAATTTATTGCAAAAATATTACAGAACTGGGCTGAAGTAAAGGGAATCCGTTTTCATTACATCCAACCCGGAAAGCCTACTCAGAACGCTTTTATTGAACGCTTAAACAGAACATATAGAGAAAATGTACTTGATGCTTACATATTTGCAGACTTAATGGAAGTGCGCATGCAGACTGAAATCTGGATGGAAGATTACAACAATTACCGTCCACATAAGTCATTAGGAAATAAGCCTCCAAGGCAATACAATGATATTGATTTATTGAAAACTCTCGTACCTCGAGTTTCCAACAAGTCAACATCACAGAATCATCAGAATAATGAAAGAAAATTAGAAAAATATCTACATTAGCTTTGTCTTACAGAGGGGAATACTACAAGGACAACTGCTGTATGCGTATCAATCAGCCCCAACCTATCGATCAACCTATATATCGGTATTAGGATAGAAGGGCCGGGAAACATTTGTGTTATGAGAAATAATATAAGCATGACAGAGGCTCCCTTGAATTTGAATCTTGAAAAAGCATAGCCTGCAAGAGACGCCACAGAAGTTACTATTAAAGTAGTTATTAGCGAGATTTTTAAACTATTAAAAATAAATTTTTCCCAATTGCCAAATCTTGGATCAAAAAATATAAATTTATAAGTATCTATAGTAGGAT
>CBDTVZ010000578.1:0-1595 GCA_965363995.1 uncultured Eudoraea sp. | reverse complement strand
GCCTGGTATTATTTCCAATTGTATGGAAAGCATAAACTGCATTGCTGAATGATATGGCGAACAGGAGTTAGATCACAGGAGTTAGTATTATCAATGAATTAATACGCTCGAATACTTCTATAGATAATTCATTACCTTGGATAGGTAACTGCCAATCACTACTATTTATAAATTCCAAATTACAAGCTCCAAATTCCAAAAGAGTAGTTACTGCCAATAATTAATTGGAATTTGTGATTTGTATTCAGTGGCAATATTTCGCATAAAATTCAATCATTTTAAACCGAACAGATTATGAAGCATTCAAAAGGTATATTGATTTTAGTGAGTTCAATCCTGTTTTTCTGTACATTATCCTGCAAAAAAAACCTAAAACCTCCTTCCGAATTAGCTACTTTAAACTTGCTTCGGGGTGATATTTTATTATGTGGTGGGGGTGGTTTTGGTGATGTGAGTTTTTCCTTTTCCTGTAGTTATGAAACCAGAGAGAACTTTAATTTGGCCATTTCTCTCTTACATTCCTTTGAATATGAAGAAGCAGAGAAGGCTTTTGCTAAGGTAATAGATGCTGATCCGAATTGCGCCATGGGATACTGGGGAGTGGCAATGTGTAATTTTCATGCTTTATGGCGACCTCCAACAGAGAATGATCTAAAAAAGGGATCCACTGCTGTAAAAATTGCTCGTTCACTTGAAGGCAAAAGTGAAAGAGAGAGCCTCTACATTGAAGCTATTGCTAAGTTTTATGACGGTTGGGAGACCATTGCGCACAAAACGAGGATTACCAAATTTGAGAACGCCATGGAGAAGATCTACGAGGATTATCCTAATGATAAGGAAGCCGCAATTTTTTATGCGCTTGCCTTAAATTCAGCAGCTGATCTGGCCGATAAAACTTATAAAAATCGCAAGAAAGCTGGTAATATCTTGGAAGGATTACTACCGGACCAACCCAATCACCCAGGAATTACGCATTATTTAATTCACAGTTATGATTATCCCGAATTGGCGTCAATGGGATTATCAGCAGCAAGGAACTATGCTTCAATAGCACCGGCATCCTCACATGCACAACATATGCCCTCCCATATTTTTACTCGTCTGGGTCTTTGGGATGAATCTATTGAATCTAATTTGAATGCTACCTCTTCCGCCCAATGTTATTCACAACAAGTTGAAATGGATGGTACATGGGACGAAGAAATCCACGGGACAGATTATTTGGTGTACGCCTATTTGCAGAAAGGGCAAACAGATGAAGCTGAAAATCTACTGAATTATCTTATGTCTATTGATAAAATTTACCCCATTGGTATAAAAGGAGCCTACCCGACAGCCGCCATACCTGCCCGCTTCTACTTAGAAACAAGAAACTGGAAAGAAGCAGCACAATTGAAAATGCCATCTAATGATTATCCTTTAGAAAATTTCCCTTGGTCGAATGCTATAATTCATTATTCGCGCATACTTGGCGCATTACACACCACAGACTTCAAGGCTGCAAAAATTGATTTTGAAAAATTGAACATTTGTCATCAGAACTTATTGAAAAAGAATGACGTGTATATGGCAAATCAGGTAAATATTATGCTAAA
>CBDTVZ010000577.1:0-1598 GCA_965363995.1 uncultured Eudoraea sp. | reverse complement strand
GGAAAGTCGGGAGCTTTAATGTGTGTTATTAACTCATCAATCTCTATCTCGCTATTATCAATATAAGCGATGGTTCCATCTACCACCTCTGAAAGGTTGTGCGGAGCCATATTAGTTGCCATTCCCACTGCAATACCCGAGGCTCCATTTATCAATAAATTTGGTATCCTGGTAGGAAGAACTGTTGGTTCTTTAAGTGAATCATCAAAATTAAGTTGATGATCCACGGTGTCTTTATCAATATCTGCCAACATCTCATCCGCAATCTTGCGCATGCGGGCCTCTGTATATCTCATTGCAGCAGGACTATCGCCGTCTACAGATCCAAAATTACCCTGTCCGTCAATTAACATGTATCTTAGACTCCATTCCTGAGCCATCCTCACCATACTATCATAAACAGAGGTATCACCATGCGGGTGATATTTACCTAATACTTCTCCAACAATCCTTGCGGATTTTTTGTGGGAACTTGAAGAACGAACACCTAAGTCGTGCATACCGTATAAAACTCTCCTGTGAACCGGCTTTAGACCATCCCTGACATCGGGAAGGGCACGTGACACAATGACCGACATTGAGTAGTCAATGTAGGCTGATTTCATTTCATCTTCAATGTTGATAGGGATCAATTTTTCTCCTTCAGCCATATAAAAATCTTATTGCTTTATTGTGATTAAAATATCAGGCCAATATACGCAAAATCATAGCTTACAAAGCAAGTTCAAAGCAGTTTATTAAAGAATTTATTAACACAGTCCGATAGCAATTTCGTTAATAATTAGCATGTTAATATTTTTGTAAAACCGGGTTTTTTTCGTCATTTAGTCCAAGTTTGTCGAATATAGGTACGGTATTTGTCGTTCTTAAGAATAGATTTACTAATTTTATTGCTGAATAAGAAAATTTTATGGATGATAATTTTTCACCTAGAGTAAAAGATGTAATTGCTTACAGTAAGGAAGAAGCATTAAGACTTGGCCATGATTTTATTGGTACCGAGCATTTAATGCTGGGATTGCTGCGCGATGGAAATGGAAAAGCAATTAGTATTCTTGATGCGCTCGATGTGGATCTGGATCACTTAAGGCGCAAAGTGGAAATTTTGAGTCCGGCCAATCCAAATTCCGGAGGTGCTCAAAAAGATAAAAAAAATCTTCATCTGACAAGACAGGCAGAACGTGCATTAAAAACTACCTTCCTGGAAGCAAAATTATTTCAAAGTTCTTCAATAAATACTGCACATTTACTATTGTGTATCCTTAGAAATGAAAACGATCCAACTACAAAATTACTCCATAAGCTCAAAGTAGATTATGATGGAGTGAAAGATCAGTTTAAATCAATGATCACCAGTGAAGATGATTATATTGATACTCCTACGTCAGAATCATTTCCCAGTGATTCCGATGAACCTGTAGAAGGCAAGGAAGGATCTTTTGGAGCAACTTCCGGTCAAAAAGGAAGTAAAAAATCCAAAACACCTGTTTTGGACAATTTTGGAAGAGATTTAACCCGCCTTGCTGAAGATGACAAGTTAGATCCTGTTGTTGGACGGGAGAAAGAAATTGAACGTGTTTCTCAGATACTAAGCAGAA
>CBDTVZ010000576.1:0-1602 GCA_965363995.1 uncultured Eudoraea sp. | reverse complement strand
TAGCGCTAAATACATTAAAAAAGCTAAAGGGTGAAAGGTTTGGAATCCCTTTTTCGTCAATAGTACTTGCAAAAGCTATCGGCCTCGGTCCAACCGCACCTAAAAGGTAAGAGTGTAACTGCCCTGTTGTAATCTCAGAAGGTATTAGGGATATAGCTTTTTGCATCAATACAAAGGTATATAAATTGTGTCCCATTTAAAACTTTAACTCGCTTGTAGAACACAACATTTTAGGCCAATTTCAGTTATCTTTAATGCTAATTAACCGAAAGGATGAATTTTAATTCCCAAAAGAAGACTTCGAATCTATTTCTATTAATAGCATCTTTTGTTATTGTGAGTCTAATTCTTTGGAATACCAATAGTTTTTTTAAAAAGTTCAAGGAAGAAGAGCGTCATAAAATGGAGATTTGGGCTACTGCTCAGTCCGAATTGTTGCAGTCTTCAGAGGACAGGGATCTGGGAAATCTACACGTTAAAATCTTTCAAAATAATACCTCAACTCCAATGATTCTGGTAAATATGGATGGATCCATAAGAACCAACAACATGCCGGAAGAATTAGTTGTTGATACAATTTATTTAAAGAAAAAGATAAAAAAATTTGAAGCAGAAAATACACCTATTTCTATTGATTATAACGATGAGCAATTAGCCACACTCTATTACGGTAATTCAGAAGTATTAAATAAATTAAAATACTACCCTATTGCCCTTTTATTAATCATATTTCTGTTTGCTGCAGTTATCTTCTTTTTCTTTAAAACCAATAAAGCATCTGAACAAAACAAACTATGGGCGGGAATGGCAAAGGAAACTGCCCACCAGATTGGCACCCCGCTGACCTCACTTCTTGGTTGGAATGAACTATTGAAGAGCGAACAGGTAAACCCGGATATTACCAAAGAAATTGAGAAAGATATTGGAAGATTACAGAACATAACGGACCGTTTTTCTAAAATAGGTTCACTCCCAAAACTTCAAGAGCACGATATTGTTAAAGAAACCAGGAGTGCCTTTGAATATCTAAAACTCAGAAGTTCTAAACTTATTCGTTTTACTTTTACTTCTAAGGTTGAACAACTTCCCGTTCTATTAAACAGTTCATTATATAATTGGACCATTGAAAATTTGGTCAAAAATGGAATTGACGCCATGAAAGGTAAAGGTAATATTGCCATCGAAATTGTTCCGGACGGCAGATATGTTAATATATTAATTTCAGATACCGGACATGGAATAGCGAAAGGAGACTTCAATTCCATTTTTAGTCCTGGTTACACCTCAAAAAAACGAGGCTGGGGTTTAGGGTTATCCCTTGTTAAAAGAATAATTGAGGAGTATCATAAAGGAAAGGTAAAAGTACTTTCTTCGAGTAAGGAAGGCACTATAATGCAGATATCAATAAAATCAGATCAGCAATAATGGCCAAAGAAAAATTAGTTGTTATTAAAGAAGCCGACATAACGAATAATTGCCCTGAATGCTTTAATCAGGACATGAAAATTACGTTTTTTCAAAAGCATTTATTTGGAAGGCTTTATCATAAGGTTACCGCAAAGGTTAGTCATCAAATTAAATGCAATACTTGTGAAAGCATTA
>CBDTVZ010000575.1:0-1607 GCA_965363995.1 uncultured Eudoraea sp. | reverse complement strand
TTTCAGACTTCTCATATTCATCATTGGCCTCCTCCTCGGAAAGTGATTTTTCCCCAGTGGTCTGAATCCATTTTTTAAGGAATCCGGAAGGAAGATCAAATTTTATGGTTTCAATAAGCCGTTCAGTAACATCATTCAATAGTTTCTGATCTGCCTGTTGTTCAAATTGTTTCTCTGAATCTTCTTTTATTCTTTCTCTGAGATCTTTTTCTGAAGTAATGGCATCTTTTCCAAAAAGTTTATCAAACAATTCCTGATCTAAATCTGCTGACTCCCTTTCATTGATTTCCTCTATAGTAAAACTTACTTCTATATTTAGTTTTTCTGCCTTTTCCTTTTGAATTCCTAAAACTCCGGATAGCAAAAAGTCTTCTTTAAAAAGGCCTTTGGTTTTCAAAATTACAGTATCCCCTGCTTTTTTCCCGCGAAGACCGTCTATGGCCTTTTTACTTTTCACTTTAGACATTTCAAGGTTAGACTTATGATCTATTTCCTCTTCTTCATTTCTAAAAGTACCCGTAAGTTCATCGTTCTTACCAACTTCAGACTTACTAATCAGTTTTCCGTACTGTTTTCTTATACGGTCAACCTGTTCATTTATCATTTTCTTATCAGCAACAATTTTATAATGAGTAATCGGTTTTTTTGTCTTTAGTGTTAGTTCAAAATTGGGTGCGAGGCCCAATTCAAATTCAAAAGAAAAATCTTCTGCCTCCCAATTAAAATTATCCTGTTGTTTTGGAAGGGGGTTTCCAAGGACGTCTAGTTTTTCTTCAGTAAGATATTTATTAAGGTTATCCTGTAAAAGTTTATTTACTTCGTCAACCAATACGGCTTTACCATATTGTTTCTTGATTAATCCCATAGGAACCTGACCTTTCCTGAACCCAGGAATATTTGCCTGTTTTTTATAATCCTTAAGAATTTTATCTACCTTATCACTATAGTCATCTTTCGTTATTGCTACTTTTACAATAGCATTTAACTCGTCTATCTGCTCTTTCTGAATATTCATTGATATCTCTGATTTGCTTTCTAAAATGGGATGCAAAAATAGGATATTTTATGAACTGGAACAAGTTTTTAAATAGCTGATTATCAAATCTTGAATCAGGAATTTTTATCCTCCTTTAAAAATGAGAAAAAGATAGATTCAAGGAAGGTTAATAGGAGACTGAACAATAACGCCCACCAAATAGAATCCACAGTAAAGCCGGAGACAAACCTGTCTGCCAGCAATATAATCAGGGCGTTAATAATAAGTAAAAATAAACCTAATGTTACGATGGTTACTGGCAAGGTAAGAATAACCATTATAGGCTTAACAATAAAATTTAACAGGCCTAATACAATGGCTACTATGATAGCCGTAGTGTATGAATCTACTCCTACACCAGGCAGGATATTTGCCAGTATAAATACCGCAAGGGCACTCAATAATATTCTAATAATAAGTTTCATTTGTTTAGGTCTTTAGCATTAATAAAAGTCGGTCAATATAAAATTGCATCCTTAAAAGTAGTTATATTTTTTATTCTTTAATATTAAGATTTCCATAATCCAACTGTAACCGGTGAAACAATTGGTGAAAGAATTAAAGATGCAGT
>CBDTVZ010000574.1:0-1612 GCA_965363995.1 uncultured Eudoraea sp. | reverse complement strand
GTTCAGATCAACTTGTACATCTTGAGTACGCATGTAATCAATTACGGCGTTAGCACGTCTAAGAGAAAGTCCATCATTATAAGCTTCAGGACCCGTGCTATCGGTGTGACCTATAACATCGACAGATGCAGTTCTATGGCAACCTTCAGGAACCTCTGCGCGAACAAATGCTACCGCACTGTCCAGCTTTTCTTTGTCTTCCATAGAAACAACGTCACTATCAAAGGCAAAATGCAGGTTTTTCAGAACAATGACATCAGGACATGCAGGCGGATTGTCTGTGACAATAACTTCTTTTACGCCATCTGTGACAATTACTTCAGAAACGCCCATGGCTTGTTCGTAGCCACACTCTTCCAGTTTTACGTCTGTATCAGCGAAACGGTCACGCCAGCATTCGCCATAACTGTTTTTCCAGACTTCACCGTATGGATTTGTGACGTATTCTTCAACAAAACCATCACCTTCAGCAATAGCTGAAGTGGACATAATACCCATAGCTAAACCAATAGCTAACACAGCAAATAAATTTTTTATCGTCATAACGATTCCCTTTTTTTAAAATAATTTTATCATAATATAGAATAGCTTGCGTTAAATTTCAATGCAAGGAAAAAATTAGAATTTCAGCAGCAATTAATTTATTCATTTTCTTTTCCTTAAATATTTTTTAACAATTAATTCTTAAGTTAATTGCTTCATAAATATTTTACAGTTTCTACTGTGCAATTTTTATCGCAATACTACATTTATAGTAGTTATAGTATTCCTTGTTTATCAAAAATGCAACACTTATTTTTCAAAAAAACGACATTTTTTCAAATAATCGTTGTTTATACACAACATGTTGGCAAAATTCTACTATGAAAAGCATCGATCAATGACTTGTCGGTATTTTGCGAGAAAGAACTTTATTTTTGTTTTTTTTGAGTGTTGTTTTAAAGCAACATGTAGTCAACTTTTACGAATTCAAATCAGAATATAATTTACTGTGCTGTGCTGTAGTGTACTGTAGCGTACTTTGATATAGTTATGGCAAAAACAAACCGCATAGGCGACGATAGAATATGCTGGAGCAGATACAGTTGACAGGTTCCCGGGAAATTGTTTTATTACGAAAAATTAATTTTTAATTTCTGCTAACTCTTTTTATAGTTGCACGGGTTAGACTTGCAGATAATTTCTGTTAGAATTTTGAGGTTTATTTGAATCCAATGTTTAATTATATTATTTTTTTTGTCATTGTTGGAATCATCTGGCTCTGGTGGAATTCCATCAGTGCTTATGAAGTGGCTTATCGGGAAGCAAAATCAGCTTGCAATAGACTGGATCTGCAATTTCTGGATGATACTCTGGATGTGATCAAATTAAGACTCTGCAGGCACCCCAGGGGGTATATGCAGATGTGCCGTGTGTATGAATTTGAATTTAGTAGTGATGGCGACAGTCGCTATAAAGGTTATGTGAGTCTCAGTGGCAGGAAATTTGAGAGTATTGATATGGATGCGTATAAAATCCGGGTTGATTAGCCGCTTAGAAAAAATTTTGCCTGAAAAAAGTACTAGGAGCCTGTCCGAGAATAGAAGTCGTAGCGAGGGAAAGCTGTTTTGAG
>CBDTVZ010000573.1:0-1614 GCA_965363995.1 uncultured Eudoraea sp. | reverse complement strand
GCACGGAAAGCAAAATTCCAGGGTAAATCTATACGCTATGGATGATGGTTCAGGACTATGGGGCAAAAAAGGAAAAGGCATAAGTATAAAAGGGGGAATTTATGATTACACCCCAACAGAAAATGGAATACTTGTAATCACCAGTAGAAATGAGAAACATTTTTTAAATTATCTCGATACTAAAAATGGACTATTCACATTTGATAAAACCATTAAGGTTAAAGGCCATGTAGGTTATACACTTACCACAGACCATGGAATACTATATGCCACAGCCGAAGAAATGAATATAGTGAATACCACTACCGGAGATCTTTTATGGGATAAAGACCTAAAAACTCATTATAAATTGGTAATCCAAAATGGGAACCATTTATACACCTATGATTATAAATCCGGGGGTGTAATAAGTGTTAATCTTGAAAGTGGAGCAATTGATATGGCAGCTTCAGAACCAGTTAAATTTAATGAAAATGAATCCCCTAATACTTTAGAGTTAAGAGAAAAAGGAATCCTCCTAAGTTCTGATCAAAATTTTGCGATGTATGATTATAACGGGGCATTATTATTTCAAAAATATTATGCCTCGCCAAGAGAAGAAGGATGGAAAAGAGCATTACTATTTGCCGGAACCGTTTATGCCGGTTATGTTTCCGCAGTAAGTACAATGGCTTCCGGAGTATTACAGGAAGCAGGGTCTCAACAAGGCCTTGATACAGTTGAGGGGCAAACTTTTGCGCAATTGGGAACTGCCTATAGTGAAATGGGTAAATCGGCTGGTAGTGCAGCTGGATTAGCTTTTAAAGCTGCTAATAAAAGATTTAAAGCCACAAAAGAAGCAAGAAACTATTGCATGGTCCTTACTAAAAGTGAAAATGGAATTGAACTTTTAAAAATTAATAAAGATACCGGTGAAAGTGAAAGCAGTATTCCTCTTGGAAAAAACAGGAAGCCAAATTATGCCATCGATCTGGTTGAGGGAGAGGTGTTTTTAAAGCATGATTCTAATGGGGTAAAAAGGTTTATTTTATAAATTAATTATAAAACTTATTACACTCCTAATATTTTTTGAAGCAACTTCTTATTTACTGAAGCCGCTATATCAAATATGTCACAACTCTTATTTGCATAATTTAAACTTTAAGCTTTTTATACTATATTTATTGGGATTTGAACAATCAACTCAGTTAAAATATAGATGAACCATACCGCGCTTGAAAAGATAATAAATTCCATATTTGAGACTATAGAAGAAGAAATAGTCAATTACCAAAACAGCCCTGAAGACTGGAGTATATCGGATGGTAATGTAGCCATCTGTATACTAAGCGAAGATGGCCGGGTTTATGGGAAACTATATGGAACCGATAAGATAAAAAGACGGCAATTTTTTAGTATCGCCTATAAGAAGGCAAGTCAGGTTTGGATTACCGGACAACGAACAGGGGACTACGAAAAAATAGTTTTTGGAGGGGAAATGGCCCCCGAAGATTCTCCCATAGCACTCCCGGACCTTATTGGATGGGTAGGAGGACAGCCCATCAAAATTGAGGATACACAATTATCTGTTGGTTTTAGTGGTTTTAGGGGATTTAATGATATCAAAATTGTTCA
>CBDTVZ010000572.1:0-1617 GCA_965363995.1 uncultured Eudoraea sp. | reverse complement strand
AAAACCAGCAAACCATGGATAAAAGGATTTTCAGAATTTCATTAACCGCCGCGCTGGCGGGTTTTTTATTTGGCTTTGATACCGTAGTAATAAGTGGTGCCAATTTACCAATTAAGGATTTGTGGAACACTTCACCATGGTTCCATGGTACTTTCATAATGTCTATGGCTTTATGGGGCACAGTTGTAGGCTCTCTTTTTGGAGGCATCCCCTGCGACCTTTTTGGTCGAAAGAAAACCTTATTCTGGATTGGTGTTTTATATTTTGTCTCCGCCATGGGATCTGCTTTGGCTGTTGATCCCTATATGTTTTCTTTCTTCAGATTTATTGGTGGTCTCGGGGTAGGCGCTTCCTCTGTCGCAGCTCCAATTTATATTTCAGAGATTTCATCATCTAAAAACCGAGGACAGTTGGTAGCTTTATATCAATTTAATATTGTCTTTGGAATTTTTATCGCTTTTATTTCTAATTATTTATTTAAAGGTTTTGATGGGGCTAATGATTGGCGTTGGATGCTTGGCATAGAGGCTATTCCTGCTTTAATATACAGTTTAATGGTTCTAAAAATACCTAACAGCCCACGCTGGTTGGTGATAATAAAACAGGATTATGCAGGCGCATTAAAAGTATTGGAATATCTTTCAAATAAAGAACATGCCCAGGTAAAACTCGAAGAAATAAAGAATTCTTTTAATGCTTCAGATAAAAAAGAAAAGTTATTTACAAGCAAGTACAAAAAGCCGCTTATTCTCGCTTTTTTACTTGCTTTCTTTAACCAGTTATCCGGAATTAATTTTGTTCTTTACTACGCGCCGGAGATTTTAGAAAGAGCAGGTTTGGCTGCCAGTGAATCTTTATTCAGTTCTATTTCCATAGGAGTTGTGAATTTAATTTTTACCCTTGTAGGGATAAGATTAATTGATAAAGTGGGAAGAAGAGAATTGATGAAAATAGGGTCTGTGGGTTATATCTTAAGTCTCGCAACGGTTGGCTGGTGTTTTTATAGCGGAGCCAGTTCTACAATTCTTCTTGTCTTCATTCTCATTTTTATCGCCTCACACGCCATTGGACAAGGTGCTGTCATATGGGTTTTTATTTCCGAGATTTTTCCAAACAAAGTCAGAGCATCTGGCCAATCATGGGGTACCGGCACACATTGGGTATTTGCGGCATTAATCACTCTCGTTACTCCTATATTCCTCGATGCCAAAGATGGTATCTTTAAGGACAACCCATGGCCAATCTTTCTGTTTTTTGCATTTATGATGGTACTGCAATTGTTATTTGTATTATTTATGATGCCTGAAACCAAGGGAATTTCACTTGAGGAACTAGGAAAAAAATTAAGTCCGGATAAAAATTCGTTAAAAAAGTAAAATACCTTTTACCGAAAATTCAGGTATTACATCTCAAAAAGGCCCATTCTAATTGACTTTTAGTCGAAATATGGCATTCCAAATGTGATTTTATTGTCATAAATATGTACATTGTAGGAAATTATATGAATTATGGAAGATGAATTATCTTTTGGCACAAAGCTCCTTAACGGGTTCCTTAGCATAATGGTAGTGGTTTTGGTCTTAATTCTGGCTGCTGTTGTGATTGGCCTTATTTTGG
>CBDTVZ010000571.1:0-1623 GCA_965363995.1 uncultured Eudoraea sp. | reverse complement strand
ACTTCACTGTTTAATGTCCCATAAAAATTATCTCTATATACTTCTTCCCATTCCAGGAAATCATCATTTTTTATATGACTTTTAAATTCATTTATTGATATAAAATAGTAGTTTACCCCATGTTTTTCTTTTCCTCTTTTTGGCCTGGAAGTGGCGGAAACGGAAAATGCCAGATTTAACTCCTCCTGTTTTAATAAATGTTTTACTATTGTTGTTTTGCCGCTTCCTGAGGGAGCCGAGAAAATAATAAGTTTACCTCCCTGTTTCACAGTACGTTGAGCATTTGTTCCTTTATTTTTTCGAGCTCATCTTTCATTTGAACCACCAATTGCTGCATTGGTGCATAATTAGCCTTTGATCCTATTGTATTGATTTCTCTTCCCATTTCCTGACTTATAAATCCCAATTTTTTACCATTGGAGTCTTCTGATTGTAACGTACTTTTAAAATACTCCAGGTGATTCGCCAATCTAACTTTTTCTTCTGTAATATCGAATTTCTCCAAATAGTATATAAGTTCTTGTTCAAATCGGTTCGCATCAACCTCTGTCTTAAGATCGGCTACCGCCTTTTCTAATCGTTCACGAATTCCAGAAATACGTTCCGGATCCATCTGAACTACCTGTTCCAAGAGCGTACTAAGGTTTTGTAGACGAGCCTGAAAGTCTCTTTCCAAAACATTACCCTCCTCTGACCGGAAGGAATTTATTTCAGTTAAAGCAGCTGTTAACGCCTGCCGAATGGTCTTATATTCTTCAGGGTCCAGGTCATCACGCTCCGTCTTTAATGTATCGGGTAAGCGCAATGCCATTTCCAGTAAATGCGCATCATCTCCGTCAGCGATGGTCCGTAGCTGTTTCATGTATTGCCGCACAGCTCCTTCGTTAACTTTGGAGGTTGTTTCGTCGCCAGTAATTTCTACATAAAGGTTAAAGTCTATCTTGCCCCTAACCAACGAATTGGCAATGGTTTTGCGCATTTCCAATTCTTTTTCGCGGTAGGTTGACGGCATTCTGGCATTAAGGTCTAAGGATTTACTGTTCAGCGACTTTAACTCTACCGTTATTTTCTTTGAAGGAAGCTGTATAACATGCTTCCCAAATCCTGTCATGGATTGGATCATTAACTATAATTAAGTTTCGACAAATGTACAAAAAAGTAAGGGTTGGAAAATCAGAATTTCCAAGATAGTAACCTCACTTTAAGATGATTTAAGGAGTGCTATTTTTTTATAATGGCTTTATTTTTATATTTTTAAAATACGCTCTATTATCATGGTCTTGCAAGGAAATTCTCCCTGGCCCTGAATTTATGAAGTTTTCATAGCTGGTAAATTTACTTCTTGCCACTAATTCCGCATACTCATTGGAATTAAGATCATAGCTTAATACTTGTGTCCCATTAAACCAGTGCTCTACTTTCCCATTATTCTTTATAATTCGCACTTTATTCCATGTGCCTTGTGTCTTAGCAATAATTCTATTTGTAGGTATCAAATCATAAAGATCTCCGGCCCTATGTTTATCAATTAACCCATCTTTGTGGCCCTGATTATCAAGGATTTGCATCTCAGGACTGGTGTAATAAGCTTCCTCTTCATTTTCATTTTGAACTGTGTAAAAT
>CBDTVZ010000570.1:0-1626 GCA_965363995.1 uncultured Eudoraea sp. | reverse complement strand
ACCATAGTATGGCCAGAGACACTTTACGGCTAATTCTTTCTAAATACCCGGATTATACCGATGTCAGAAACCTTCTTGCTAAAACATATAGCTGGGATGGTAACCATAATGAAGCAAGGAAACATTTCAATAAAATAACTTCGGTAGAAAGACAGAATAAAGAAGTATGGATAGCTGCTGTCAAAAATGAAATTTATGCGGAGAATTATATAATCGCCTTGGGTTTGGCAAACAAAGCGTTAACTTTTATGAAAGCTGATCCGGATTTACATACAATGCGTAGTGAAATTATAAATGAAATTCACAACAGACAAAGTGCTTCTCAAGCTATTGCCGAAGCAGAATTAAAGGAAACAGAGGCTAAATCCTATAAGAACAGATTGGGAATTATTAATTCATTTGATGTATTTGATATCGTTTATGACCCTATGATTTATTCCGGTGTGGAGTATATTGGCGAAACTGAGATAGGAAAAATAATCCCTAGAATAAACTTTAGCAATCGTTTTAATACCAATGGATTACAATATGAAATGGATTTATATCCTAAAATTTCAAAAACATTCTATGCCTATACCAATTATGGGTATTCCAATTCGAGAATTTTTCCAAAACATAGAGCAGGGGCTGAGCTCTATGCTAATCTTCCAAAAGCTTTGGAAGTATCGGCGGGAATGCGCTATTTGGATTTCGTAACCAGCCAGGCTATTATTTATACTGGTTCTGTAGGGCTTTATAAAGGAAATTATTATTTCTCTTTAAGACCCTATATTACACCAAGATCTGATGGACCTATTGGCATATCGGGTAGTCTTTTAGCACGAAAATATTTTCAGGACCGTGAAAATTATTTTGGGATAAACCTGATTTTGGGTTATTCCCCTGAAATTATGCAACTCATCTCCGATAGTGATATAATTCTGGCCCAGACATTGCTTTTTGTGGAATCTCAGCAACTTCTTTTTGAATACCAGTTTACAGGCAATAGCTTAACTAATAGCTATAGGGCCAGCCTTGGCATCACAAGACAGGAATTAGTATTTGACCCGGGAAAATTCTTTTTGGCGCTTTCTGCCGGATTTAGATATCATACAAAGTTCTAATTCCTAGCCTGACATATATAAATTGATAGTTTACAACAAAATCAGCAGGCTTCACCACATTTAATTGGGTAATATTATTGGATTTTTTACGTTTACTATATGATTATTGATACCCAAATCTCAATAAGGTAAAACCCAATCTTACTATGTTATACGACACCTACGGGGAGGAGTATTTAAATTTCCTCCAAGATTTGAATGAAATTTTAAGTTTAAACGAATTAGCCGAATTGGACTATTTATAGACCACTCGGCTTTTTCATTTTAAAAAATATTATTATGGCAAACCAGAATCAAGACAATACCGCATATTTGAATTTCATTGAGGATCTTAATGAAATTCTAATGGACTTCAATATCCACAAATTAAGCTGTTCTTAAGTGTTTTATTTTATAGATTGTTAATTAAAGCCCGGGAAGACCGGGCTTTTGTTTTGTATTTATCCCAAATACGTTTTAAGTAGCTTGCTTCTGGAATTATGACGCAATTTTCGAATTGCCTTTTCCCGTATTTGTCTAACCC
>CBDTVZ010000569.1:0-1627 GCA_965363995.1 uncultured Eudoraea sp. | reverse complement strand
TTTTTGAAAAGTATCCTAAAACAACAGCAAATGTTCTAATAAATTCCATAATTATCCAAGACGGCAAATGGGATGCCGCATTTGAAGTGGCAAAAAATGAAGATTGTGGATTCGACTTTAAAAATTCACCTTTTGGAAAGGACCATTTTGATATGTGGTCATTCACGGAGCATGATGATAACTATCAAGATATTTTTACGGGATTTGTTTATTACAAAAGCCCTAAAGATTTTAAACTGATAACAGGAGTGGATGGTCTCATTGATTCATCCTTTATCCAAACTTATAAGAATAGGGTTAAGCTATGGCAACAGGTTAGTGAGGGAGAATACCCTTTGGACGATGATGAAATTTACAAAGAGTATGGAAGAAAAAATGTACAACCACTCGAAAATATTGATTCCATATCAACTTTAATCAATAGGTGGTTACAAAATTAAAAACGTGCGCTAACAATGCTAAAATGCTCATAGCCGCATTTAGCAGCTATGCCTTTTACACGAACCGTTAAAATCTCATTTTTTGAAAAGTCCCGAAAAACGAATGTTTTTTGGGACTTCGGCTTATAATCCGTTCTTTTAATCGGCCGTTTTACGGGACTAGTGATTTCTTTAGATGTCCATTGCCCGTATTCAAATTCTCTGCTTCCTAAAGGTGGGAATAATTACAGTGCACTGCCTAAAATCAAAAATTAGCGCTTAACGACCCTATCTTTCCATCTGGTGTTATAGTACTAACCTCGATCTTAATTTCAGTTTCTTGAGATGATGCCGGGAACCTAATGATAGCCTCGCCATTTTCATCTGTTTCTAATTTTGGGTTCCAATACAATATGTTGGACTTTTCCCTTGCTCTTTTTGAAAGGCCTTGTTGATATGATTCAAACTCAAGAATGGGTTCATATCCTTGTAAAACCAATTGTCCATCCTTCCTTCGAATAAATTCCGATTCTTCTCCAGATCTTGTATATACCAAAATTACTCCACCACCCCCTCTTGTACCATAGATGGATGCATCCGCGCCGATCATTAATTCAACCCTTTCAACATCGATGTCGGAAACCATGTCCATTATCGGCCCTAAAGAGTTTCCGCCTGTACTTCCGAAACTTTTCGCTTGCCCATCATTTCCTTGTGCTAGCGGCATCCCATCTAGGACAAATAAAACAGGCCCTCCACCCCCAGCTCGGACAATTCTAACGGAAGGGATCAAATCTCCAATTCCTGAAACCACTACACCGGGAATTTCTGAAAGCATTTGGGCAATACTTCTTGGTTTATTTGGATCTTGATATTTTACTCTCACATCAGGTATGTCAATCCCATATACAGAAGGCATAGATTTTCGCTCTTTTATCCTATTTTCACTTACCTCTACTTCATCCAATTGGATTAATCGGGTGGTGTCAATTGGTTGCCATGGTGTAGGTTCATAAATGCGCTTCAGTTCCTTTTTTTTAGTGACTTTGGCAAAAGACCTACTTTTTTCTTCCTCCTTTTGGCTTAATGGTTGCACCTTTACCAATTTGGATTTTGTGTTCTCCCCTTTTGTCCTAAAAACCAACGTTGTATTCCCGTTCATCTGCATTTCATCCAGTCTTAACAGACCGTTGGCATCTGTCTCGGTC
>CBDTVZ010000568.1:0-1631 GCA_965363995.1 uncultured Eudoraea sp. | reverse complement strand
TGTGGTCAGGAAGCAGCAGATAACCTCACTATTGGGGTTCTGTTTAGTAATACAATAGACAATTATATCTCTATAGATGCCCGTTTCTTCAGGAGTTTTGGGACCCTTATGTTAAAACCGGGAGTGCTGGCCCGGCGTTTTGTAGATGGGAAACGTCTCAAATACTTGCATCCTGCTCAATTTTACCTCTTTATCTCTGTTGTCTTTTTCTTTATTTTTTCTTTTACAATTCGTAAAGCAGATAATGAAGTTTCCGAGGCAATCAAAAAAGGCTTTGAGCACGAGATCAGCCTGGATTCTATTCAGGTACATACAGATTCATTAGGCATTGCCGAAGCCAAAAAAGCCCTGAAAAAAAATCAAAAGTTTATTGGTATGTCTGATGAAGAATTAAAGGAATTAGATGCGGTAATGACATCAGATCCGCAGGCAGCTGATATTTCCTTTGGTCTTGAGCGCGAGTTGTTAGACTCCCTTATCGCTGCAGGGGCCCCGTTAGATCAAAAATATAAGGCCATGGGAATGAAGGAAGATGCAAATGCCTTTAACCGCAAGTTCTATGCCCAAATGCTGAAATTTTATGAAAAACAAGGTGGGGGTATACTTCAGGTATTATATGATACTATTCCTATTGCGATGTTTCTCCTTTTACCACTTTTTGCTGTGCTTCTGAAATTGTTTTATTGGAAACCGGCCATCTTTGCCCACCATTTAGTGTTTAGCTTTTATTTCTTCACTTTTATATTCACCTCGTTTTGTATTATCCTCCTGGTAAATAAAGTATGGGAGATACCCATTGGGTTAGAAGTGCTCATATGCTTCTCTTTTGTCATATATCTAATGCTGGCCCTGCGAAATTTTTACAAGAGCTCTTGGGTGGGTGCTTTTTTTAAAGCCAATATTATCTCATTCCTCTATATGCTCATAATAGTGCCAGTGGCTGCAATAGGAATGGTTATGGTGGCCTTTATGCTGTATTAATTTCTTGCTAACAAAAACTAATTTGCCATAAAAAGTGCATTCACAAAAAAGAGTTTTCCGTTTTCCCAGAACCCACGGAATAGAGGGTTATCTACCATGTATACTACCTGTCCCTTGCCGTGTTTCTCTACACCAAAAATAAGGCTTTTAGATATTTTTTTCTGTGCTTCACAGCCAGCAAAACCGGCTACCGGCACGGTATTCTTGGAAATATAAGCCACGGTCCCGCTTTCCAGGTAGCCGTAGCTGTCATTTCCAAGTTTAATGCTAAAATAGGTGTCCGTATACCCAAAGGCCAGGGGATGCGTAGTATCTACCCGTGTTTTAAAGATGGCACCAGAAATCTCGTTTTTCATCTCCTCTCGCCGTAAGTTCTCATAGGGCTCTACTAGATTTTCCGTACTATCATTTTCTTTTTCCCTGGCAGATATACTAAATCCGTCCTCTCCGTCCAAAGAGGCAATAGCCTTCCCCATAGCAATAAGCCTGCCACCCTGGGTTACCCACTCTTTGAGTTGGCTGAGCATGGTTTTATCCATAAATCGTTCATAACCAGTACCTCCCGGGAGAATCAATACCTCGTAGTTGGAAAGAGCTATCTCATTTATATATTTCGCATCCAGAACAGTTAACGGATAATGCAACTGCTG
>CBDTVZ010000567.1:0-1634 GCA_965363995.1 uncultured Eudoraea sp. | reverse complement strand
ATGCAATTGCCTATAGCACGGGTAAATTGGAACAAAAAGATTTTAGATTCGGTGGAGTAGTTATAGGTCTAGTTGGTCCAATAATCATAACCGCAGTGGTGATGCTTATCTTTATGATCTTATACTCAGTATATTAATTATCGTTTTTTATCCTTAACAGGTATTGCTTCCTCGACATTTGGCAGCAGTAATTTATTTAACAAAAGAAGCACCAATAGTTTGGTGCTTCTTTTGGACTAATTCAGAAAGAACCTTTACTCCTTTTGCAAAAAGTTTGGGTCAACAGAATTTCCGGTTTCCGGAAATACTTGATTTATTTTTCATATGCATCATCATGAACATTGGCAACAGCACGCCCTGAAGGATCATTCATGTTTTTAAAGGCCTCATCCCATTCCAGTGCAATTTTAGTACTACAGGCTACCGATGCCTCCTGAGGCACAGACCATGCAGCCGCATCACTTGGGAAATGTCCTTCAAATATAGACCTGTAATAAAATTCTTCCTTTGTGGACGGAGTTTGAATTGGGTATCTGAATTTGGCATTAGCTAATTGTTCGTCAGACACTTCCTTATCCACAACTTCCTTCAATGTATCTATCCAGCTATAACCTACCCCATCTGAAAATTGTTCTTTTTGCCTCCAGGCCACACTTTCCGGCAATACAGATTCAAATGCTTTACGCAATACCCATTTTTCCATTCGCTCTCCATTTATCATCTTATCCTTAGGATTGATCCGCATAGCCACATCTATAAATTCTTTGTCCAGAAATGGAACTCTGCCTTCAATTCCCCAGGCTGCTAAAGATTTATTGGCTCTTAAGCAATCATACATATGTAATTTACTCAATTTCCTTACAGTCTCTTCATGGAAATCCTTAGGACTGGGTGCTTTATGAAAATATAGATAACCACCAAATAATTCATCTGCTCCTTCACCTGAAAGTACCATTTTAATACCCATAGATTTTATTACCCGAGCCATTAGATACATTGGGGTTGATGCCCGAATCGTAGTAATATCATAGGTTTCCAGGTAATAAATTACATCCTTAATGGCATCAAGCCCTTCCTGGATAGTAAACTTAATCTCATGATGGATAGTGCCTATATGGTCCGCGACTATTTGTGCAGCCGCCAGATCTGGTGATCCTTCTAATCCTACAGCAAAGGAATGTAATTGTGGCCACCAGGCGTCCTTGGTATCATCAGACTCTATTCGCTTTTGAGAATACTTTTTAGCTATAGCAGAAGTAACCGAAGAATCAAGACCCCCTGAAAGCAGAACCCCGTAAGGGACATCAGACATCAGTTGTCTGTGAACGGCCGCTTCCAGGGCATCCCTTATTTCATCGATACTTGTTTGGTTTTCATTTACTGCTTCGTAATCCATCCAATCCCTCTTATACCATCTCTTTAATTCCCCGTCACTGCTATGCAAATAATGTCCAGGTGGAAAAAGCTCTATTTTGGTACACGTACCTTCCAACGCTTTAAGTTCTGAAGCAACATAGAAGGTCCCGTTTTTATCCCAGCCTATATATAATGGAATTATTCCCATATGATCTCTGGCAACAAAATATTCATCTTTTTCAGAGTCATAAATTGCAAACCCAAAGATTCCATTCATA
>CBDTVZ010000566.1:0-1640 GCA_965363995.1 uncultured Eudoraea sp. | reverse complement strand
GAAACTGTTACGGTGGTAAGGCCATATTCACCAACAGTTTCAGATGCCTTTAAGGTAAAATCAATTCCAAATCTCAATGATTCTATTGTACTTCAGAAAAAGAAGATTGAGTATAGCATTTTTTCAATACCCGTAGCTTCAACATTTACACCGTCCAAGGGGAAGGCTTCTGTTGTGCAAAAAGCCAAACCGGAAAAACTATATAATTCCTATGCTTCTGTCAGCCTTGGAAATTTTAGCAATGCCCTCGCAGATTTTTATACCAGCAGGGATATAGACAGGGGTAATAAAAGAATAGATTTTGGACTAAATCATATTTCCTCACGCGGACAACTGGAAGATGTTTTACTCCCCACTGATTTCTACAATACAAAATTGAATGCTTCTTATAACCAAAAAGAAAGAGATTTGAATTGGCGAGCCGATATTGGATTTCAACATCAAAAATACAATTGGTATGGCGTTCCTGAAGGGGTTTTTGATGAAGCCACAATTAGGTCAATTAATGAAAGCCAAAATTATTTTGGCCTTGAAGCTGGTGCAGAACTCCAGATGGAGGAGTCTGTTTTTGCTGGCGGTGAAGTATTGTATCGAAGATTTTGGGATGCTGTGGATTCCGGCGAAAATAGATTTTTGATTAAACCAGAATTTCAATTCCCGGTCTCGTCAGAATTAGTGACTTTAAAAGTCAATTTTGATTATGTAGGCGGGAGTTTTAAAAATTCTAGTTTAAATAGCGCAACGGACACAATGGGCATAGATTACGGCCAAATGCAAATTGGCGCAAATCCAAACCTGGTGTTATCAGGAGATAAATACACCTTAAAATTGGGGGCTTCTTTAGTATATGGTTTCGATACAGAGCTTAGTGACAGCAATTTTTACATTTATCCGGAAATTACGGCGTCATACAGATTGTTAGATGATACGGTTATTGCCTATGGGGGTATTGAAGGGGGATTAATTCAAAATTCTTATTATAGTTTTGTGGGAGAAAACCCATTTGTATCGCCTACTTTGACTATACAACCTACAGATAGGCAGTATGATGCTTTCCTGGGTATAAAAGGTCAATTAATACCTAGTCTGAGCTATAACTTAAGAGGATTTTATAGAGCTGAAAATAGAAAACCCCTTTATAAGCTAAATCCCATAAATGATTTTAGGGATGATGAAAAAGGATATTATTATGGAAATTCATTCGAAATATTCTACGATGATCTCAAAACCCTAGGATTGTTTGCCGAATTAAATGTAGATATAAACAGAGATTTTACACTTGGTGTTAACGTAGAACTATTTGATTACAACACGGAGACCGATAATCCTGCATGGAACCTTCCTGATGTTAAAGGGTCATTATTTTTGGATTATCAGATTGGAGATAAATGGTACGTAGGTGCTAATTTATTCTATGTTGGTGAGCGCCAGGATTTGCGTTCACAGGTTGTAGTAAATGTTCTGCCCGCAGATTTCCCTTCCACAGTGATCACTTTAGATAGTTTTTTTGATGCAAATGCCCATGTGGGATATTATTTCAATGAAAATCTTACTGTTTTTGCCAGAGCAAATAATATCGCAAATAATTCGTATCAGCGCTGGGCCAATTTTAGAGTGCAGAGCTTCCAGGTATTGGCAGG
>CBDTVZ010000565.1:0-1648 GCA_965363995.1 uncultured Eudoraea sp. | reverse complement strand
GATGTGAATTTCACCCATAACGCGACTAAAATTATCGGTACAAATAGAATAAAAAAAACAAAAACCACCAAAATCAAATCAAACGCTCTTTTCATGGGTTTTTATCTTTTTCAGCTGGGATCACGATCCAATAACCCATTTTTCTGCTACCCTTCTGCTCGATTTGGCACTACGCTTTAAGCTTACTCAAAGGCCACTATCAGATGAGAAAAAAAGACCTAATCGACCCATCAAAAAGGATCAGATTCTTTCAGTGATTTCATACAGCAAAGGAGTAGGCTTACCTTTTCTTCTCGTTAAAATTAAAAACTAAATTTCAACACGAAGCGCAATCTTTTCATTACCCAAGCTAGACTCTATCACTTTGTAAACTCCATGACCTGGATGTTTTTCCTTGCTGACACGAACTAAATCATATTTTAACAATATCTTTAAATCGTTGTTTAAGCTTACCGGGCTTCTGTTCATTGCAGTCATTAACTCAGAAAATATTATTTTTTTTTCTTTTCTCAAAAACTTTACCAGGTTTATTCTTTCTGGCTTGAGCAAAAGCATAAGGTCTTTTGGATCAACCCATATTGTGTTTTTTCTAGTAAGCGGTTTCCCTTCATCAATTTCTCTAGCTGTTTCTTTTGCCGATGAAAAGAAGTCAGATAGAGTGCCAGCTTTTATATCAATACTCATTTTATATACTCTTTAATTTCTTTTTCAAATCGTCGAAGAATTTCCTCAAAACCTGCAAAGTCATCTACTGGTTCTATTTCTCCAAAATAGTGCTTATGGTGGTAATTATGAGCATTATCGTAACCAATAACTCTTCCATTATCCTGTTGATATAATTCATGGTTTATATAAGTGATACTATATTTTACCATTGCGCCGTTTATGTCTTCCCATGCTTCAATTTGAATTAATCCGCCACCTCGTTTCTTCGACAATGTATATTGCTCATTTACGACCTTTATATAACTTAGCCTCTTCTTCTGCTTTTTGACCATACACCGAGTATAGCAGACACATAAATTATTATAAACCTGTTTTTGTATTGATCCTTTCCTTACGAGTTATAGTCAAATCTGGCACCTGAAGATTAAAATCAAGTGGTGCCCTCTTGTCCGAAATTACATTTGCTCCAGCTTTCATCAAGTCTTTTCCAAATAAGCCATTGCTGTTTTTTTTAATTGATCATCCATGGTAATGACTGGTTTCCAGCCTAATAAATCTCGTGCCTTCGAGCTATCCACCTGTAATGATCCAAATAAACGCTCAGCCATATCACCTTTCCCCAGTATCCTGGCGGCAAACTTCATTAAACTTACTGGCACAGGAAGTAAAACAGCCTTTTTGCCGAAGGCTTTTACCACTTTTTGCAAAAGCTCGGTGGTTGAGACATCTTCGCCATCAGAAATTAAAAAGATCTCGTTAGCCGCTTTAGGATGATCAATACAGTGAATGATAAAACTCACAAGATTATCCAGAGCCACCAAAGATCGTTGATTATGAATAGCACCAAAAGGCAAAGGAATGCTTTTCTCCATCCACCACATCATCGAAGCAAAATTCGCTTTTACCCCAGGCCCATAGACCAAAGGAGGGCGAATAATAACAATTTCCAACCCTGTAGATGTAGCCAGCTCTAACAACGCTT
>CBDTVZ010000564.1:0-1651 GCA_965363995.1 uncultured Eudoraea sp. | reverse complement strand
TTGGAGGCTTGAGTTTTTTGTAGTTGTAATAATAGCTTGGGTTTCCTTTAATTTTTCAACAAGTAATAAATGGTGGAATTTAGTAGCCATTGGACATCTACTAATGCTTGTTGAATATATGCTCATGCTTGGTGGTTATCCGAAAGTTGCATCAGAAGAAACATTTCAAATAGTAAACAATATGGCTATATGGGTATTTGCAGCATCTAACTTGATTTGGCTTTTAGGAATGGCTGGAGTGTATCAAGCGGAGAAGGGTTGGATTAAATATCTTGGAACAACTTTAGCTCTAATAGGTGGTGTCATATTTTTAATAGTAATCCTTGGAATAGCAACTTTCAATGATGTCATTTTTGTTGGTCCTTTGGTAAACCTACTGTATTTGCTTAATGCTTATTATGGAATAAAGATTTTAAAAAATAAAGCTCACAACAATGTATAACAAATCATAGCACCCAAAAGGGATGCTACGCTTGTTATACTTACCGTTGACATTCATTTCTAAAAGAAATTAAATATGAAATTAGCAAAAATTTTATGGACAATAGCCTCTTTTTACCTTTTGATAATAGCATTCGTCTATATTGTTGTCTTAAGAGATGCTCCTACTGTAGGATTAGAGAGATACGAGTTTATATTAAAAAACTGGAGTATATATAATTATCAATGGAAAGCAGAATTATTGATGACTACATTCTTATCTATATCATCATTGCTTTTCTTGAAATACACCAAAAATCCAGGGTTCTCTGTCATTGCAGTAGGACAATTATTTTTTGCCTTTGCAATGCCTATAAGCATAGGTGTCACACCCAACGCTTCACCTGAATTAGGCTATCTGATTAGTAAAGGTGCTCATCAATTGGTTAATTTTGGGATGCTTATTAGTTTATGTGGCTTTATTATCTTGCATTTGAAAGCTAGAGTATTGAATAGTTGGTTGAGAATAACAGCGTTAATCCTTGCTGCTATAAGTTTTCTTTCGTTTGGAGCAGGTTTTATTGATTTGATAGAAGCATCAGACGCGCAAAAGGCAATGTTTTTAGTAGTGTTTCTATACCTTATTAATGGCTACTTTGGTATAAAAATTAATAAAACGAATGCCAACACCGTATAAAATTTATTGCTAGTTCCAGCCTACTTACGAAAATCCTCGCGGATTTTCTATTAGGTTTGTATTTGCAAAATTAGTTACTTAAACACGCAACAAACCATATACAACAACGTTAGCAGAACATTACACGAAAGTAAAATGATTAAACATACACTCCTTTGATTTTTATCATTTTCTTCAATTAAAAATAATCTAAAGGGATTTTGAAATTACATTTACAGAGTTATAGAACTCACCATTTATTACATAATATCCACAAAATAAATAAGTTAAACATAGTTACTGTTTAGTACTGACCTCATCAATTTTTAACGGAGTGGTTAATGGCGATATATTGTGAGGGTTTAAGGTCGTATTTATCAAATAAAAAATCCTGAATATAATTTAGCATATTCAGGATTTAATAAAGGGGGAATATGAACTAGAATTCCAGATCCACTACCAGATCAAATTCGTCATAGATTGTTTTATCACCAAGGTCTTCAAAGAAACTTCCTGAGCCATACTTAACATCATATTGGGCTCTGTCTACTTTTA
>CBDTVZ010000563.1:0-1659 GCA_965363995.1 uncultured Eudoraea sp. | reverse complement strand
ATCCTGAGGATAATTTACCACATCATTACTAGAGATTGCTATAAAAGCTATTCCCATAGATTGGTAGGTAGTTGCCAATTGTGTTATTGTAGAATTTAGGTGTTTAACAAAAGGACAATGATTGCAGATAAACATGATCACCGTACCTTTTTCCCCATTTATTTGATTAAGACTGACTATTTTGTCATTTGTGGTATCAGTTAAAGTAAAATTAGGGGCAATTGTACCTAAAGGCAACATATTGCTTGCTGTTCTTGCCATCTTTTAATGTTTTTTAGAGAGGATTAAAGTTAGCATTTATAAAGTAAATAAAAACCAATATCGTTAACCCTAATTACAACAACTATTAATTGTTATCTGGTTCAATATAAAGTTTAGTATTTCCATAAATGGATACTTCATCATTTTTGTATCCAAAATTAATGAGGTGAGAACGATCTTGTTTATCCTCGAATATCGGCTAGTAACATATGCCCAAAGGTAATCCTGCTATTGTCTGAATGATATACCCCAGGCTTAAAGGGTATAAAAAAAACGATCTTTGAATACAAAGATCGTTTAGTTGTTTATGTGATTAGAGTTTTAGATATCATCAAAATCAACATCTGTGAAATTATCTTTGGAAGAAATCTCACCATTCTGGTCCGGCTCTTCCTTTTTGTAGTCCTTTTGATGTCTTTCTGAGATGACTTCATGCCCTTTCTCGTTAATTATATAGTCCATCATTTCTTCCATGATCTCTCTAAATGATTGAAAGTCTTCTTTATAGAGGTATATTTTGTGTTTCTTATAATGAAAAGAGCCATCATCATGCGTAAATTTTTTACTCTCCGTAATGGTCAGATAATAATCTTCTGCCTTTGTACTCCTAACATCAAAAAAATAGGTCCTTCTCCCAGCTCTTAAAACTTTTGAGAAAATTTCTTCCTGATCCATGAAATCTTTATCGCTCATTTGTTAAATATCTAGTTAGTATTTATGGCTAAAATATATTCAAAAATGGAAAAAAAAAGCGTACCCAGCAAGATTTATCTAGATTTCTTTCGCTGATAGTTGATTGATATATAGTTCCTTGTAATAGCCGTTTACTTCTATCAATTCATTGTGAGTGCCTTCCTGGAGCACCTTTCCGTCTTCCAGGACTATAATCTTATCAGCATTTTTTGCCGAAGAAACACGATGACTTACGATAAGGGTTGTCCTTAGATGTGAAGCTTGTTTAAGGTTTTGTAATATTTCTTCTTCAGTCTCTGTGTCTACAGCAGACAGGCAATCATCAAACAGATATATCCTGGGATCTTTTAATAGAGCCCTGGCAATTGAAACACGTTGTTTTTGACCTCCACTAAGGGTTATTCCCCTTTCGCCCAGAATTGTATCATACTTTTTAGAAAAGCCCATGATGTTTTCATGCACAGCAGCCTTTCGGGCTACTTCCAAAATCTCATTTTCGGTTGCGTCCTCCTTCCCGAATTTAATGTTATTCATTATGCTATCAGAAAAAAGAAATGCATCTTGCGGAACGGCACCTATAGAATCTCTCAGGCTAAGTAAATTTAATTTTTGAACCGGGACATTGTCAATTAAAATCTCACCTGAAGAGGTGTCATATAGCCTGGCAATCAGATCCAGGATAGTGGATTTTCCTGAGCCGGTTTT
>CBDTVZ010000562.1:0-1662 GCA_965363995.1 uncultured Eudoraea sp. | reverse complement strand
CACGAAACTTAGATTCAGAAAATTCACCTTTTTCTTTTGCCAGTTTTAGAGCAATTAGTGTCAGCACCGTTATCTGGGTTGTAAATGCTTTAGTTGAAGCCACACCAATTTCAGGCCCGGCATGTGTATATGCGCCCGCATGAGTCTCCCGTGCAATAGAAGAACCTACGACATTACATACTCCAAATACATATGCTCCATTCTCTTTAGCCAGCTTAATCGCCGCTAATGTATCGGCAGTTTCACCGGATTGCGAAATGGCTATAACCACATCTTTTTCTGTAATTACCGGATTTCTATATCTAAATTCTGATGCATATTCTACCTCCACAGGTATTCTTGCCAAATCTTCGAAAATATACTCTGCTACTAATCCTGCATGCCAGGAAGTACCACATGCCACAATAATTATCCTGTCTGCGTTGAGAAATTTTTCAAGATTTTGGTCAATCCCGGACATTTTTATAATGCCCTGTTCAACTTGTAATCTTCCTCGGTAAGTATCCTTAATAGCACTTGGTTGTTCATAAATTTCCTTTAACATAAAATGATCATACATACCCTTTTCAATTTCTTCAAGATTAAATTGAAGTTCCTGCACCAATGGATAAGCTATCGCATCATTTTTTATTTTACGCAGTTTAATTTCTTTGCCAAGACGCACAATGGCCATTTCCTGATCTTCCAGATATACCGCATTATTAGTAAACTCTATAAAAGGTGACGCATCGGAAGCTATAAAAAACTCATCTTCTCCAATACCTATTGCCAATGGACTTCCCAATTTGGCAACTACAATTTCATCTGGTTTTTCAACATCAAATACGGCAATTGCATAAGCACCAACAACCTGGTTTAATGCAATCTGAACAGCCTTACCTAATAAAACATTTTCCTTTTTCTTTACTTCTTCAATAAGATTGATCAAAACTTCAGTGTCAGTGTCAGATTCGAAGGTATAGCCCCTTTTAGTTAGTTCTTGTTTTATGGATTCATAATTCTCTATAATCCCATTATGAATAATTATTAGATTTCCCGAATTTGAATAATGTGGATGTGAATTCACATCGTTTGGGACTCCATGAGTTGCCCATCTTGTATGTCCGATCCCAACATTTCCATTTAAGGGAATATTAGTTTCTGATCGTTCTTTAAGATCTATGACTTTGCCTTTGGTTTTGGCCAAATTAATTCTATTGCCGTCGTATAACGCAATTCCTGCACTATCATACCCTCGGTATTCAAGACGTTGCAAACCCTTCATGATTATGGGATAAGCATCCCTGAATCCTATATATCCAACTATTCCACACATTCTTTGCTCTATTAACTGGTTAGAAGATGAGCAAATTTACAAGAAGAAAAGTAAACTTTCCTGTAAATTCGGTTATATAACGATAAAATACTGTAAGTGGTATTATGTATTAATATTAATTTGGCTCCGTATAGAATATCTCTAACTTAAGCTTCATATCCTCTTCTTCAGCAGGAACATTATTACCAAAAAGAACGGTACTTAAAGGGGTAATTGTGGCACTCAGGGGTAGATCCGCTTCATTCATCATGTCTAACATCGGCATTTTTAACATTAGGTCCAAATGCTGCTAAAGAAGCGTTTTGTGCTTTAAGCATAATTGCAAAGTATTTCTCTTGCTTCTTTGA
>CBDTVZ010000561.1:0-1664 GCA_965363995.1 uncultured Eudoraea sp. | reverse complement strand
CCCGAGTTGAAGAGCAAAACGGTTTTGGTACTACTTTTTTGATCCACTTTTCAACAACATTGTAGAGTGTGACAGAATTAGCAGTGGGCGAGCGTGACGCTCGCACAAGCGGAGGATGAAGCGGGATGCAACCCTTGAATTTACTACTGTTTCGGCTATTATTTTTATACTTTGTTAGCAGGCGTTATTTCTCACTCTAATCATAATTCAGTTTCCTTACGGACCCTTTTTCATCCAATTCAATATTCAAATATTTCTCTATATCCTCAACAAAAAATCTATAAGGTGAAATAGGGAATAGTTTTAGTTTCATATAATAATCTTTAATGATTAAATCATCGTTCAGTTCAATTATTGAAACTTTCTTACTGTCAATGGTATAATCACCAAAATATTTTAAAAAGTCCAATTTTTGTTGATATATATTTTCTGGTATTCTTGAACTTGTCTTTAGTGGAATTAGTTCCGGATTATCAATTGGGTTACTAATTTTTGAGGCTAATATCAAATCGAATAGTTTTATAGTTTCTTTACTTGAGAGTTTATCCTTTTGATACGTATTACAAAGGTTTACAATAATTAAATTATCATTTGGAAATACGGCGACTATTTGGCCTCCTGTTCCTGAAGCAAAAAACATTTTGTAATCACTATAATATTCAGAAACTCCCCATAGCCAACCATACCATCTGCCAATTTTATCTCCACCTCCATGTTTGGAAGTAGGATAAGTGCTATCAGTTACCCATTTTTTTGAAAATAGCCGATTATCATTCCATATTCCTTGTTGTAAAAAAAGCTGACCATATCTTGCTAAATCTCTGGCAGACATCTTTAAATGGTAAGCAGGATGATTTGAATATTCCAGTTCGTAGTAATATTCTCCATCCATAATTCTATAATCCTGCATTTGCAAAGGAACTGCAATATCGTTGTAGAATGCTTCATAAATTGAAGTTTGAGTCAATTGTTCAAAAATCGTCCCCAATACATTAAAGTCCCAGTTATTATAAAACCATAAAGAATCTGGTTTGACACTATTTCTTTCAGGTCTATAATCCTCAACCCAACTTGGTTCTGCTGCTGCCTTATGATAAATTCCCGAACGAACCTTTAACAGATGAATTATTTGAGCAGATTTTTCAAGTTCAGATAATGAATCTTTATCTGTAATTCCAAGTTCTCTGATGGTTTTATTCAAGTCTATTGTCCCATTTTCAGAATAAACACCATATAAGGAATTAAGAATTCCTTTTCTTGCAGAATGTAGTATAAATCGTCTGTTAATATCTCCCCAGTTAGCAACTACTTTTCCATTTTGAATTATCAGAAATGCTGAAGAATTCAAAGAATCATAATATGTTTTTGCAATAGCTAATTTTTCTTTAGAGAATCCAGATTGTTCAATATGCTTATACTCTTCCCAATTTTCTTTTGGGTTTTGTGAAATTGCATTATTACTCCAAAAGAGTATCAAAAGAATGAGTGCGATATGTAATTGTTTTGGAGTCATTTCTTTAATGCCTGCTAACGTCTAGACTATGAGTAGTTGCGTGGGTTAGCAGTTAACTTTGCAAGTATACACCAAACTGAAAATCCGCGAGTCCCGATAGTTATCGGGATTCGAAAGTACGCGAGAACAAGCAATTACTCATAGCCCTTGT
>CBDTVZ010000560.1:0-1669 GCA_965363995.1 uncultured Eudoraea sp. | reverse complement strand
TCAACTGTTAGGTTAAGCCTTTTAGATAGAGGTTTTGTTTATGCTATTGCACATGTGCGGGGTGGAGAATATCTGGGCAGACCGTGGTATGAAGAAGGAAAACTGCTGAACAAGAAAAACACTTTCACAGATTTTATTGATTGTTCTGAATTTTTGATTGAAAAAAAATACACCAGTAAAGAGCATTTATATGCCTATGGCGGTTCTGCCGGTGGTTTGCTAATGGGTGCAATTGTTAATATGGCACCTGATCTTTATAACGGGGTGATAGCGGCGGTTCCTTTTGTAGATGTTGTTACAACGATGCTGGATGATTCAATCCCTTTAACTACCGGAGAATTTGATGAATGGGGTGATCCAAATAAGAAAGAGTACTATGACTATATGAAATCTTACTCCCCATATGATAATGTTGTCGCGCAAGATTACCCTAACATGCTTGTAACCACGGGATTACATGATTCTCAGGTTCAATATTGGGAACCAGCTAAATGGGTCGCAAAACTTAGAGCTTTTAAAACAGATAAGAATGAACTCTTTCTTTATACCAACATGGATGCTGGCCATGGTGGTGCCTCCGGAAGATTTGAGGCATTGAAAGAAACTGCTAAAGAATATAGTTTTCTAATAGATTTAGAAGGTAAAACGGTAAAATAAAAAAAAAACAGTAATTTTGTCGCCAGATTAGAATCTATTAAAAAAGAAATTTCGAACTAACCTTTCTTTATGGATAATAAGATAAATGCTCATAACTCGATCCTTGATTTAATAGGGAACACTCCGCTCGTTAGGCTAAACCAGATTACTAAACCTTTAACAGGCAATTTTTACGCAAAGATTGAAGCCTTCAATCCGGGGCACTCCTCTAAGGATAGAATAGCCTCATATATTATTGATGAGGCAGAAAAAAAAGGCATTCTTGAGCCTGGCAGCACAATTATAGAGACTACTTCCGGGAATACGGGTTTTAGTATTGCGATGGTAAGTATTATAAAAGGCTACGAATGCGTATTGGCTGTAAGCTCCAAGTCTTCGAAGGACAAAATTGATATGCTCCGTTCTATGGGGGCAAAAGTATATGTTTGTCCTGCTCACGTAAGTGCGGATGATCCCAGATCATATTATCAGGTTGCAAAACGCCTGCATGAAGAAATTAAGGGATCTGTCTATATCAATCAATATTTTAATGCACTAAATATATTAGCACATTATAAAACTACCGGTCCTGAAATATGGGAACAAACAAATGGTAATATAACTCACTTGATAGCCTGTAGTGGTACAGGTGGTACTATTTCGGGTACTGCTCGATTTTTAAAAGAGCAAAACCCGAATATCAGGATTATAGGAGTTGATGCTTATGGATCTGTTTTGAAAAAATTTCATGAAACCGGAAAATTCGATAATGATGAAATATATCCCTATCGAATAGAAGGTCTTGGTAAAAACTTAATTCCTGATGCCACTGATTTTAAGGTTATTGACGAATTTATTAAAGTTACAGATGAGGAAAGTGCCCATACCGCAAGGGAAATTTCCTGTACAGAGGGTATTTTTGTAGGTTATACCAGTGGAGCCGTTATGCAGGCAGTTAAACAATTAAGTGCCCAAGGCGAATTCACTAAAGACAGCAATGTGGTTGTTATATTTCCCGATCATGGTTCCAGGT
>CBDTVZ010000559.1:0-1674 GCA_965363995.1 uncultured Eudoraea sp. | reverse complement strand
TATCGTTTTAAGGGGAATTAACACATTTTTATAAGACAACTAATTTAAATTCAGTAACTTTAAGTAATTGCTAAATCGATTATTATGGGTATTAAAAGTTTTCAAGGAGCGAGAAAAGACCAACAGTCAACCGAGGATATTCCCTTTAAAGTAAGTGATTTCATGTCTAAGAATTTGATCACTTTTAGACCTGAACAATCAATTGAAGAGGTTATAGATTCATTGATAAACAATAAAATATCAGGTGGTCCTGTGGTCAATGATAAGAACGAGTTGGTTGGTATTATTTCTGAAGGGGATTGTATTAAACACATTAGTGAGAGTAGGTATTATAACATGCCTCCGGAAGATGATAAAATTGAGAAACGAATGGTTAAAAATGTTGAGACCATAGATGGGGACATGAATATTTTTGATGCTGCCAATAAATTCCTGAAAGACAAACGACGTCGCTTTCCTATAGTTGAGGATGGGAAATTGGTGGGTCAGATTTCGCAAAAGGATATTCTGAAAGCAACCATAATGATGAAGTCGCAGAATTGGAAGAAATAAACCTGTTGCTGTTGGGTCACCACCTTGTAGCATAAAATCTTTCATTACCCTATGAAATATGAGGCCATCATAATATTTTTTGCCTTTATACTCCTCACTTACAAACCCTTATTCTAGCCTTAATAATTCTCTATTTTCTGTATTTTTTTAACCTGACAGACTGTCAAATCTTTGCACTATCCGTAAGGATTATGTTATAACGCTAAACGTAAATAGCTAACTACCTGATTATCAGGTACAATCTTTGTGTTATAAATATCATTATGTCAAATAGACAAGGGTGGGGTGGTTTTAGATTCGACTTTTCCTTTTGATGGGGCTACCTTAAAATATAGTTGTAGCCTAGCCTCTCTACTTTTCTAAAGAAACCCCATATCTAAGTATGTTTTCCATCCAATCTGATTTGCCTAGTACCTATTAATCCACCAGTCTGACATTTCCTTGGAATCCAATCCATTTTCCATCAAATGGGTTATCTTCTTCTGGTCTATTTCCCAAAGCCATTTTTGATAGTCTTTTGCATCACCTTTTTTATCACACCCTTTGCAATTGAATTCCTTTCTAGTGGCTTTCAACTGATTTCCACAACTAGGACATTTAGCTTCAAACGTGAACAATCCGATACGTTTAGGATTGGATAGTTTGGAAAGTAAATTGGACATAGAATTAATTAGTTTAGTTCAAAATTACAAGATTATTGTATTAGTTAGTTAAGGTTAGGATTGAAACCTAAAATAGTTGATGAAATCTCAAACTTTTAAGGTGGTTTATCCTGAAAAGAAAGGTGGGGTGCTTTGAGATTCGGTTTTCCATAGAATGGGGCATACCTTATATTATAGTTGTAGCCTATTCTCTCTACTTTACTATTTCATTCTCTAATTTTAGCCTAATTAAGGGTAGTAATAATTGATACAGTATGACTTCTTATTTTACGTTTTATCAAATTATGTAAAATGTATCATTGTTAGAGTATGGGCTATTTTCGATATAAACGTTTGTAAATGTATATTATACGCATAATAGTCTGATATATATCTTTTACCCCCCTAAAACATGGAATATTCTTATATTACGGGTAAAATAGAAATAAACGTACCATGGTACGTTTATACAATTGTTATG
>CBDTVZ010000558.1:0-1676 GCA_965363995.1 uncultured Eudoraea sp. | reverse complement strand
TTGTTAAGAGAATTTGGCGACGACACCATTAGTTTGTCGATGGAACTGTAGGCTGGTAACTGAGGAGTAATAACAATGACTTTTAAATCCACCCACGAAATACTTGCGTCTATCAAAGGACGTATCAAACCCGATCTTTGGCAGAGAATTACCGGTATTCCTGAATTTGATCCAGAAAAACATTCAGATGGCTGTAGTGGCGGTATGTCTGCTAACTATGCCAAAATTTATGCCAACCTGCCGCAGGAGCTCCGTGAGCGTTTTGGCGAAATCTTGCCCTGGAGGGAGTGCTGTGTTGTTCATGATCGTGCCTATTATTATGGCGGTACACGTGCCGAGAAACAGGCTGCTGATGAAGCTTTGAAGCAGTGCGTTGGGGAAAGACTCGGTGGTGACTTATTGGGGAATTTACTCGGAACGACGATGGGAATTGCCGTATCTATCGGCGGCCTGCCCTATTTTAAAACCTCTTATCGCTGGGGTTACGGCGAGGATTTTCGTGGCACAGAGGATCTCCCTGCGCATAATGTCGAAGAGACATAGCAGAAAGGGGCCGCAGAGAAAACTTATGAAATCAGGATTATGGTGAGTTCACATCACCAGGGAAGGATTCTAGAAATTATATGATCACCCTTTCAAAATCCGATATGATTTATCAAGAGAATATTAATTGTAATAACCAGGGAGAATTATAATGTAAAAAGATATGCACTATTACGGTATTTATGCAATGGCAAGAGCTGCAGGATTGGCAGTCGAACATGCAAAAGTGGTGGCTTATTCGGCTCAATATGTTGATGATTACAACTTGTAATGACAGCGATGTTCATGAAGATGGTGGAATGTTTCAAACGGTAGCAACGGCCCATACAAATTCTGAAGCCATTGGTAATGCCGCGGCTGACCATACAGAACACCGAAAGATTTGGGTGCCATTTCACTTTTTTCCAGGTAATGCAGGATGAACTCTGTCAGAAAAGCTGGCTTGTGTTAAAGACTGTGAATTAGCACAAGAAATGGTAGAAAACCATATAAGACATGCATTTTCTGTCAAAAATGAATATGGTTTAACACTTATGGGTATTATGGCTCATGTGTATGCGGATACATTTTCTCATTATGGCTTTTCGGGTGTTAGTTCCAGAAACAATAAGGTAGATGGTTCATCTTTTGAATTAGATGTCCAAGATAAGAAAACAAAAGCATATATTATGAGTAAATTTTCTGCCTTTTTAAACAAATAAACACCCACTTTTATTATTAAGAATTATCAAAATGTTGTCAGTAAAGGAGCGAGTGTTGCAACAGGAGCTCTTGGACATGGCGCTGTTGGCACCTATCCTAATCGGCCTTTTTTAAGATGGCGGTTTAACTTCAAGAAAAATAATAGAGATTCAGGCTGGAGAGATAATCCTGCAACTTTTTTGCAAGCTTGTGAAAAACTTCATAAAGCCTTTGGTGAATATGCACAAAAAGCAGGTATTTCTAAAAATCCTGTTGAGTTTGAATCTATAAAAAATAAAGTAGATGAGATTATTCGATTAGAACTTGCAAAAGAAGGAAGGATAGAAGCGTGGATAGAGGCTATTGAAGAAGCGTGGGGTGTACTGCGATCAAAGGGTTACCATAATCAGTTCGAGGGAAACTGGAAGACAATCAATGATGATGCTGTTGTG
>CBDTVZ010000557.1:0-1677 GCA_965363995.1 uncultured Eudoraea sp. | reverse complement strand
AAGCCAAAAAAAGCCACTTCAGCACCTGAAATCAGGCCTGAGAAAATTAAAAGCACTAATAGCATTACAATTTTTAATGCGAAAGTGCCATTAATTACTATAAAATTTGAAAATAAACTAAGGGGGTCAGGATCCAATAGTCAAAATTTACTTTATTTGTTTAAAATGGTAAATCATCATCCTGTACCTGCTCTTTTACAGGCTGTACTTCCTTGGTGGAATTTGTTTGGTTTGCTTCGGAATTTGGTTGAATCTTTGGAGTATTGGCGGAAACATTAGCCGTACTTTCCTTCTTGGTGGAAAGAAACGTGAAGTCCTGTACATGAACCTCGGTCGTGTATCTGTTATTACCATCCTCTCCTTGCCATTGGCGGGTTTTCAATCTGCCTTCCACATATAATTTATCACCCTTGCTAAGGTATTTTTCACATATTTCTGCTGCCTTATTGCGAACAACAATATTATGCCACTCTGTATTAATAACCTTTTCTCCGGTTTGCTTATTGGTATAAGTCTCATTTGTTGCGACAGGAAATCTGCCAATACAGTTGCCACCGTCAAAATAATGCATTTTTACTTCGTCTCCCAGATGCCCGATTAGCATCACTTTATTCAATGTTCCGCTCATAATATTTTTATTATATCAAAAGTACGAATTTTTGAGGGTTTTTATAAAATCGGCAATTAAAACTGGTACAGGATATTTATCCAACTCTACAAGCGACAATCCATCTGCTAAACGATCTGATGTTTTCACTATCCAAAACTTTGTATGCAGATGTTGATGAGACAATTTATGGACGATAGTTTTATCAGAAGACTCATATACCACTTGGGGTTCTTCCAGTGTCAGAATTTCCGGCAATCTTTGTTTTACCTCTTTGACACCTATTTCCTCCCTGGTTTCTAATAGTGGGAATTCATACAAATTCTGCCAAATATCTTTTCCCGATCTTTTTATGAGATGTGTATTTCTTTCTTTATCCAAAACTACCAGATAATTAAAAAAACGCTTTTTTACTTTCGCCTTTTTCAATTTTACCGGGTATTTATCAATACTATTTGTCTGAAGTGCCACACAGGTCTCATTTAGCGGACAGGATAAACAAAGAGGTTTTTTAGGAGCACACTGAATAGCGCCAAATTCCATAATTCCCTGATTGTAGTCTCTTATGTTTTCTGAGCATAAAACTTTCTGTGCCAGCTTTTTAAAATATGTTATTCCTTCTGAGGCATTTATTGGAAGTTCAATGCCAAAATATCTTGATAATACTCTATAAACATTACCATCTACAACTGGTTCTGATCGGTTAAAACTTATAGACGCTATGGCACTTGCCGTATAATCCCCTACTCCTTTTAGTTTCAATAATTCCTCATAAGAATCAGGAAAGTTCCCATTGTATTCTTCAACTATATTTTTCGCGGTAAAGTGCAGGTTTCTGGCACGTGAATAGTATCCAAGTCCTTGCCATAGTTTTAAAACTTTTTCTTCACTGGCATCCGCCAGATCATAAACAGTTGGGAATTGCTCAATGAACTTAACATAATAAGGTGTTCCTTGAGCCACTCTGGTTTGTTGCAACATTATTTCTGAAAGCCATATCCTGTATGGGTCGGTTGTATTTCTCCAGGGAAGTGACCTTTTGTTTTCAGAATACCAAAGAAGAATTATTT
>CBDTVZ010000556.1:0-1678 GCA_965363995.1 uncultured Eudoraea sp. | reverse complement strand
TCAAGCTATCCATTTCTATTTGACCTTCAGATTGCATTTGTTGTTCTTCCTGCTGCAATTGCTGGCCCATTAACTGTCCTCTTTGTTGTAACAAACCGTACTCTTCCTGGGCTTGGGTTTGGGGCATGCTTTGAGCTTTGGTTTGAAACGCTTGTGCTTCTACTTGAAATGCCTGAGAAATACTGTCTCGTCTTTTATTTAGTACTTCTGCTTTAATCTTATAGCTGGCTTCGATATCGATTTTTTCCTGATAACCATCCATCAATTCTACGTTATCAACAAAGCCAATTTTATTTTGCTCACAAGCTGCTGCTACGACTAAAAAAATCGCTAAAACTATTTTCTTCATTTGGTTCCTAAATTTAGGAGGCAAAAATAGTAAAGGTTTTTGTAATGATTTGAGTTTTATTCAAAAATTTGCCCCGCTGCTCATAAATGAGCATCAGTCCTCTTCCCTAACGGTTTAATCAAATAATAGAAATTATTTATGATAAATTAAAAATTATATGCGTATTATCTATTATTGCTAAAGTTATTTAATCTCTTATAATTGATAAATTACAAGCCCCTTAAGGAAAAATATACTGAGTTGAATAATATGCGCTTAAATCGCATTAAAACGCTTTTTCATCCATTTTAAGGACATAAAGAAGAGATGAATACTCTTTTGTCTTCCACGCCAATATATTTGATTTGAGTCCTACTAAAAATGCTCGTAAGAAATTGCCCTTACCGCGTTTATATTTTTCGGAAAGTAAAGAGACATAAAAGGAATCGAATATCATGGGCTTTATCCTTAATACCTTCATCCCATTTTTAGCAAAAAGTTTTTTAATAGATAATTGAGAGAAATGCGAAAGATGTCTGGGAACATCATAAGCTGCCCAATATTCTTTATAATATTTAGCATCATAAGATTGGAAATTTGGAACTGCCAGGATCAAGGTCCCATTCCCATTTAGAAGGGATCCTATTTTGCTTATCTGCAATTCCAAATCAGGCAAATGCTCAAGAACATGCCACAGAGTGATTACCTGAAAACCTTGTTTCCCAAGAAGGTCGATGTTTTCCCTGAGTTCCAATCCTTTATTTATTGCCAAGTCCCTCGCCTTCTTATTGGGTTCAATTCCATATGCGTCCCAGCCACTATTCTTTGCAGATTCCAGGAAAGAACCAGTACCCGATCCAATATCTAATAGTGTTTTGTCCGAAGTGGTATATTTATTAATTAGGCTGATCTTTTTTCTAAGGTTGTACTGTTTAATATATTGATAGAGCTTTTCAACTAAAGTTTTTGCGACATCTGTATGAGAAATATAATCTTCACTATCATAATAATTTTCGAGATCCTTTGGTTCAGGGTGTGTTCGTAACATATTTAATTCCGGATCCAATAATAATTCGAATTCTTCACCGGAAACCGCAAAATCTTTTGTCTTTAAAAATCTCTTCATGTTTAATTAGTATCGCCTGGTATTTCTTTTTGCATTTCGAAGATAGTCTAAAACCTTCTCTTGAAAAAACGATTTTATATTAGGTGAGGCTCCCCGAATACCTGATACCTTTCGGGCTTTAAGTATTGCGTTTTGAATTTTTAAGTGAAATCCAATCCAGACTTTAGTAGTATAAGCCGATTTTCCATATTTAAGATGCCAAATGGTATAGTTTAATTTAAGTT
>CBDTVZ010000555.1:0-1682 GCA_965363995.1 uncultured Eudoraea sp. | reverse complement strand
AGTATTGGTGGTCAAACAGAAGATGAAGCACTTAACAAAATGGCAGATCTGATAATTGATGCCACAGAGAAAGCAGCGAAGGATCTTAATTTTTCTACAAAAGTATTTATTGCAAAGAATGGAATCGACAAAAGAGGCTTTGCAATTACTTTAACGAACGACCAGTCCGAGCGCTGCAAGGTATCTACAAAACCAAACTCAACTGTGTCTGAGTGTATGATTAGTTATAAGATTAGGCATCCTCATAAAATATCAAATACACCTGACTATATAGGAGGAGTAAAAAAACCTGGTTTTTTGATCCCGTTGAAAGAAAGTACACCGCGATGATATTCTAGAAGAAAAAGGAATTTCAATATAACCAGTTAGAGCTACTTGTTGCTACAGCAGATACCTACCAGACTGGGCATATATCTATCTGGCACCTGGAGAAGTCAGGGTGACTGATAAAGATGATTTAAAAGTGCCTCTGATCCTAAATCGTGGGCAGCTGCATTATTTCATTAAAACTAAGAGCTCTTAAGTTAATGGGTGCTCAGTTTTTTATATCAGATGAAAAAGGAAACATAAGATTCACCAAAGAAGGTAGAGAGTACCTTAAGCCTATATTTGAACTGGCTGGTATCAATATTAATGAAATACAGACAATAAAGTTATATAAGCAAGCCAGAAAGCAGGTATCACCATATTTCATGCAGCATTTATCTAATAGAGCATCAAGCTGGCCAGATACAGATCAGTTTAAATTGTTAAGAGCAGCTATCTTTGGAAGTGATGATGATCTTGTTCAGGAAGTCAGCCGGTTTGAAACTAAGAAAAAAATTAAATTGGTAAAGTAGATAAAAGATAAGGAGAGCAAAATGTTATTAATTGATATTTTTGGAAAGAATGAGAGGTCTTTAGAGGAAATTATTCAGGCATATGAAAATGCAAAGAGTTGGCTTGAATCAAAAGGTACTGTCAACTTAATTTTTTTAGGCGGATTTAATTTTCGATTCAATTTGAAGCATTATACGATTTTCAAATTTTGTACGCAGGTAACCTGTGTCCATTGATCAAAAGTTTGTTCTCTAAGTAAACGATAATGTCTGGATTTCAGTAAATGACGTTGTTGCCTAAAGTGATTAGAAATAACACCGTGGCAGGATAAAAAACATTGTGCTTGAGATATGGAGACAAATTGCCGCATTTGTCTTTGTTGCTGTCGAGTTTTCTGATGAGAGATCTCAGCAATATTATTCTGTGATTGCTTGGTATTATCCGGAGTTTTACAATCTAAATCACGCAAGTTGCTTTATAACTGACAAGCCTATCAGTCGTTATAATACGTGGTAGCTGGCTTTGTCCTTTGAACGGTACTGTCAACTTAACTTGAATTACAGCGATTTTCTTGAAAATTCTAGCTTATCTCAACCAAGAATCAATATGTTAAAGGTTTATTTTTGATTAAAATTACTATTAATCTACTTAAGTTGACGTACCGTAAAAAACGTATTAGTTTGGTTTTATCAGGATATAGCCAGGCGATGATCTTTGCTAACGGATTCAATTTTCTGCTCACTTA
The DNA here is from genome assembly GCA_965363995.1 of uncultured Eudoraea sp. Classification (GTDB taxonomy): domain Bacteria; phylum Bacteroidota; class Bacteroidia; order Flavobacteriales; family Flavobacteriaceae; genus Eudoraea. The sequence goes on along the minus strand of CBDTVZ010000555.1, from coordinate 118 downwards.
CACTGGCATCAGCAGCAAATGTTGGCCATTGCTTAACGGCCTCCATTACTTCCTGAATGACCCCTTCTGCTTTTTTAAGATCGTTGGTTTCGGCGACCATCATGAGATCCTGCCGGGT
>CBDTVZ010000554.1:0-1683 GCA_965363995.1 uncultured Eudoraea sp. | reverse complement strand
TTTGGAGATTTTCAACTTTAAATGCACAGATTATCATTCTATCTTGAGTTATTGATGGTGAACAATAACCCGCTCCATTTGAATGCTGAGACCTGGAATCAGAACATGAAATTTGGATACCTGAAGGTTTATGCACCAACTGTACTTTAGTTTCCACTTTGTTTACGTTCTGTCCGCCTGCTCCGCTCGATCTGGAAGTAGTAATTTCAATATCCGACGGGTTTATTTCTATTTCAATACTATCATCAACCAGGGGATATACATATACCGATGCAAAAGAGGTATGCCTCTTGGCATTACTATCAAATGGAGAAATGCGTACAAGCCGGTGAACGCCATTTTCGCCTTTCAACCAGCCAAATGCAAATTCACCGTCAATTTCTAAGGTAACAGTTTTAATACCTGCCACATCACCTTCCTGATAATTGAGTTCCTTTATCTTGTAACCATTTTTTTCACTCCACATCATGTACATTCTCATAAGCATGGCTGCCCAGTCACAACTTTCAGTTCCTCCTGCACCGGCAGTAATTTGCAGAACTGCGGTCATATCATCTCCTTCTTCAGAAAGCATGTTTCTGAATTCAAGATTTTCTATGCTCTCAAGTGCAAGATTATATTGATTAGTTACTTCTTTATCAGATACTTCCCCTTCATTTGCAAATTCCAAAAGGATTTCGAGGTCATTAACGAATTCCTCTGCAGCATTGAAATCGATAACCCATTTTTTTTTGGATTGTACAAGTTTCATCTGTATCTGCGCATTTTGGGGATCATTCCAAAAGTCGGGAGCCAGAGTTTTTTCCTCTTCGTTTTCTATTTCTATTAGTTTGGCATCAATGTCAAAGATACCTCCTCAACGCGCCAAGGCGTTCTATAAGATCTTTATGTTGATCTGCTGTTGTCATTAATTTGAATTTTCATCAAAAATAAAGCTAAAGTATGGTTGTGCAATCAATTTTGTATAAATTTAAAAATTCAACCAACAACATGATGAAAAAATACTTTTGCGCTTTTTTTCTATCTCTTTTTTATTGTTCTTTAATAAATGCGCAATTTTCCGAAAAGAGTCAAGCTTTTCAAAAGTATAAAGGGTTTTATGATTTCTACTATGACTCATCCAGTGATAAGATCTACCTTGAGATTGATGAACTTGAAAAACCTTTTCTTTATGTATATTCTTTAAGTAGTGGAATTGGAAGTAATGATATAGGTTTGGATAGAGGGCAGATTGGAAATGAGCAAGTTGTATATTTTAAAAAAGCAGGAAATAAACTTCTTTTAATTCAACCCAACTTAAAATACAGAGCACTTACGGATAATAGCATGGAAAAAAAATCTGTGGAACAGGCCTTCGCCAAATCCGTACTTTTTGGTTTTGAAATTATAGAAGAATCAACAGGGATCTATATTATTGATCTTAGCGATTTTTTAATTCAGGATGTTCATGGGGTCGCAAAACGCCTTAAGCAAAAACAACAGGGTTCATACACGCTTGATAAGAGTAAAAGCGCAATGGCACTGGAAAGAATAAGAGCATTTCCAAAAAATGTTGAATTTGATGTAACAATTACCTTTAAAGGAGATTCTAAAGGGAATTTTATCAGATCAGTTTCCCCCAACTCCAGTTTCATGCTTCCTGCATCCAGTTTGGACAGGTCCAGCATCTGGTTCACAAGGTTC
>CBDTVZ010000553.1:0-1688 GCA_965363995.1 uncultured Eudoraea sp. | reverse complement strand
GAATAAATTCCCTATTTTTAAAATCCAGAACCTCACTGCGTTTAGCGGGGCGTTGTGCACCATTAAATTACCAACAAATGACAAGTGATGCAAAAACTGTAGAAGAATACCTAAATCAAGCGCCTGAAAAAAGAATAGAAGCGTTAAGAAAGATTAGACAACTATGTCTTTCTACTATGCCAAAGCACGAGGAGACAATGGTATATAAAATGCCATCCTATAAACTTAACGATCAAGTTGAGATAGCATTTGCAAGTCAAAAGCAGCATATATGCGTATATATTTTAATTCACGAAGTGATGCTAAATAATACTGACCGATTAGCAGGACTAAATCATGGAAAAGGTTGTATCCGTTTCTCAAACCCGGACAAGGTTGATTTTGATTTACTTGAGTTTCTTTTCAATGAAACAGTAAACTCTGACTCAACCATCTGTTGACAAACCTAGAATTACGGACAAGTTCAAAAATAGTAACGACTGCACAACAACAGCTATGATTGCATTGGGCGGCACTGGTAAAATCCTAGGTTAATCACTTTCATTGGCTCCGTCAAATTTTTAATTTGACGTGTGTATTGATTTGATGCTCAAATAAAAAATGTGCCTACTCAGCTTATCAAAACTTTTGTATTTTTAAATGCCCAACGCAACATAGCCATGGGCGTTAGCTGTAATTTTGAGATGTCCTTTCGTACATCATCATAATTCCCTTCTTGGGTAGCGGAACACCACTTGGAATAACTTGAAGGAAGTGTACTTGGATTGATTTCGGAGTTCTGGAACGTAAACCGTTCCGATATAAGCATGTTCAATGACTCATTGGGTTTCGTATCAATCCTAAAGATTCCCCCGCGAACGATCAAATCCAAAAAGGTAAATAAAAATCGAATGTTTCCTGATTGTTTGTTCTTTGGGGATTCCCTGATTACGATTTGCTGCTCTGTAGGCAGTCCGCTGACCAGTCTAAGAAGGTTCTTGACGTCGTCGTCTTCAAAACCAAAAAAAACAGTATCGATCCTGGGTGCGGATAACTGCAAAAAAGAGAATCCCTGAACATTGCTTTTAAACAGCTCCTCCGATTCAAACCAAGTAATCACTATCAATATAGCCAAAGCGAACAACAACGTAACGAAAAGATAGCTCGATACAATTTGTATAAAGGAGTAATTGGCACCGGATATGAGGAAATATAGGGTCAACGGAACTATGCCAAAAATGAGTATAATGAAGACGGAAAGTCTGTTCGTTGTCAATGAGCCGTGCTTTAACCAGAGAAGTTTCAGCTCCCTTCTACTTTGATATAACCAACTGGCTAATATTTCACCTAACCTTTCCATTGTATCAAGATAGGAATAAATGAAATTAAAAGAAAGATGATTTGTTGTACAGATGTTGTACTGGTATTAAATAAAAAAAGCTTCCAATTTTTCGGAAGCCTTGTCTTTACTGATGTGGGCCCTACTGGATTAATTCGCTGCGCTCTTTGATCCATCAAACCCACTCCTGCAAATAGTAAATCATAAGGCGCACACGCGCCTTATTTGTTTTTTTATTCCTTCTAAACGCTCAAACATAAGTTTGGCGTTTAGCGGAATAAAAAAATCCACACCTTACCGTGTGGATTTTCTGCTTGATGTGGGCCCTACTGGATTCGAACCAGTGACCCCCTGCTTGTAAGGCAGGTGC
>CBDTVZ010000552.1:0-1690 GCA_965363995.1 uncultured Eudoraea sp. | reverse complement strand
CAAAACCTGATTCTAAATCCTAGTTTTGAGCAATACGAAGCATGCCCGGCACGTCTTGGTAATTTTGAACCCGATGTCGCCCATTGGAGTACGCCTACAAAAGGATCTACCGACTATTTTAATAGTTGCAGCACCATTATGGGTACCCCTGAAAATTTTAACGGGACACAACCTTCAGATTTTGGAAAGGGTTATGCCGGCCTTTATCTATATGCCCCGGATGATTATAGGGAATATATCCAGGTACCTCTTGTTCAACCCTTAAAGAAAGGTGAAACCTATCAGGTTTCTTTCTATGTTAGTCTTGCCGAACGTTCGGACTTCGCCGTAAAAGATTTTGGGGTGCTGTTTTCAAAAGATAAACTGGACTTGAATATAAAAAAAGAGCTCTCAAAAATGCACATGTACAAAATTGCGGGTAACGCTTATAATTTTATGGAGATTGGATATACAAATTTTTATAGAGACACCAGAGATTGGGTTGTAGTAAGTACCAGATTTGTGGCCAAAGGCATAGAAAATTATATGATAATAGGCAATTTTAAGAATAACGCCGGTACCAGAAAGTTTAAAATAAAAAAAGGAGCCAAACAGGGAGCTTATTATTACCTGGATATGGTTGCATTAAAACTGGCACAATCTACCGGTTCTATTGTGAATTCATCTCCTGATACAGATCTGGTAGCCGAAAATTACGAGCTGGATAAAATCCATATTTTTAATAGTGTCCTATTTAATTTTGATGAATTTAAGCTATTGGATTCCGCCAAAACAGATGTTAAAAAGATATATAACTATCTGGATGCAAATAAGTCACTTCAGATATCTATTGACGGACACACAGATAATATTGGAACTATATCTTATAACCAGTATTTGTCGGATAGACGTTGTTCTGCCGTTGCTCAATATTTAATAGAACTGGGACTTTCAGAGGAAAGGATAAGTTGGAAAGGTCATGGAGGAATAGCACCTATAACAAGTAATGAAACAGAAGAAGGCAGGCAAAAGAACAGGCGCGTGGCATTTATAATTTCGGAAAAGGACTGATCTTTACTTTAAAAAATTGCTGTACATTTAGGCATAAACTCAATAATTTTTCAAATGAAAACAATTTTTAAAAAATTCGGCCTGATATTATTTTTCCTGATATTTTCTAATGGATATTCTCTTGAAATATGTAAACCTTTAAATGGGGTTGAAAGTTCTGATATGCTTGTTAAAAAAAAGAAATGGACCGGAAGTTGGGACTATTCTGTTCAAGATGTACCGGTAGAATATAGTTCCGGGGTATTGCATATTTCTAAAAAAAAGAAGGTATACACAGTGGAACTTGAGTTGTACGAGGGGAACCTGCCCGCGGATAACGTAAGAGTTGATAAAAATAAACTCACTTTCTCTGTAAATATAGAAGGAAGTGTGGTGGACGTTGCCCTTATTATGGATGGGGATTCTTTTAAAGGCGAAAGCAATACCCCAGACGGTACTTTTATGCTTGAAGGGAATCGCCGAAATTGAGGTTATCCAAAAAATTAAATACAGACTATCTACTTTATCTGCTTGTTGATACGGCTTTACAGAACTATTTTCTTCATACTTTAATTAATAATTGTATACATGAAAAACCTCATATTTATATTAGCACTTATGCTCACTGCCTGTCAAGCTCAAAAGGATACAGCAGATCTAT
>CBDTVZ010000551.1:0-1704 GCA_965363995.1 uncultured Eudoraea sp. | reverse complement strand
AGTTACAAGATTGGCATCACCTTTAATAGTATGTTTTAAACATGAAGCCGCTACTGCAAAATCCAGGGCGTTTTGATCATCCTCAGGATATTTTAACAACCCATAGATTAATCCACCCATAAAAGAATCACCTCCTCCTACTCTATCCACAATATGCGTTATCTGATATTGTCTGGTCTGATACATTTTCTTACCATCATAAAGTACTCCTGCCCATGTATTATGTGAAGCTGAAATAGATCCTCTTAAAGTTATGATTACTTTTTTAGCTCTTGGAAATTTATCCATCATTTGCTTGCAAACAGATAAAAATGCTTCTGCTTTTACATCATGACCTTGTTTTGTGATGTCTAACCCTTCAGGCTTAATATTAAAGTGTTTCTCGGCATCTTCCTCATTCCCTAAAATAACATCACAGTATGATGTCAATTCTGTCATAATTGCTTCACGCTCTCCTCCATATTGCCATAATTTAGCACGGTAGTTTAGGTCCGTCGAAATGGTAATTCCTAATTTGCTTGCAGCCAACACGGCTTCTAAACAAACATCGGCCACTCCCTGAGAAATTGCCGGCGTAATACCTGTCCAATGAAACCACCCTGCACCTTCAAATACCTTTTCCCAATCGATCATTCCAGGTTTAATTTCACTTATTGCAGAATGTGCCCTGTCATAAACTACTTTACTTCCCCGACTTACGGCTCCTGTCTCCAGGAAATAAATTCCCAGCCTATCGCCTCCGTAAATTATCTGGTCAACTCCTACTCCTCTTTTGCGCAATTCCATAAGTGCGCATTGTCCAATATCATTCTTAGGTAAGCGCGTTACAAAGTCTACCGGAACGCCATAATTTGCCAAAGACACTGCAACATTAGATTCTCCACCCCCATATATTATATCAAAGCTGTTAGTTTGGGAAAACCGTAAAAATCCTGGCGGAGCTAAACGCAACATGATCTCTCCAAAGGTCACTACTTTTTTCATCCTATATGAATTAGGCTATTAATATACTCTATTGTTCTATAAATATACTTAGCTAAACGCTTTCAGATAGAAAAAATATTGATTAAATGATGAGGTCCTACACATTTTAATGCCGCCTCAAACTAAAAAAGCTCCACAAATTGTGAAGCTTTTTGTACATATGCTGCCATAGTACGGCAAAGAAGTACTCGAGGTGGGAATCGAACCCACACGTCCAAGGACACTGGATTTTGAATCCAGCGCGTCTACCAATTCCGCCACTCGAGCATTTTAAATGTGGCACTCAATCATTGTGTCTTTCAATACTATTATAAAAATCAATAGTGATTCCTACATAGATATAGTTATAGCTTATACCGGATATAATATAAACCCAAACTATAATTTCAAATTCCACCCCCAGTCATCCTGTCTGTAGTCAGGCAGGTCTGCCATCCATATAGCTTCTCTTTCGTAAAACTATGGAGAAGGAACTATCGACCACGACCGAGGTAAACGGACTGCAAAGCTAAAAAATAATTTCGTTTGCAAAACTAAAATAACCCACATTTATCCTTTAGCAACCCAAATAAATTTATAAATTTGCACCTCCTTAAGAATCAGGGGTTTTAAGAAACTAGAAAACAAGAGATTAACCATGGCTTATCAAGTACCAGAACCAAAGATTTTTGCCTGTACCCAGAGTATGGAATTAGGTAAAAAAATTGCCAAGTCTTATGG
>CBDTVZ010000550.1:0-1705 GCA_965363995.1 uncultured Eudoraea sp. | reverse complement strand
TGGAATGGGAAGAAGTATATAGAGATAATTTTTATGGGACATTAAACAGTGAAGTAGAGCGTTTATGGGCGGAAGGTAAGAATGTAATATTTGACATTGATGTCGCAGGCGGTTTGCGGATTAAAAAAAAATATCCCAATAAGACGCTGGCGGTATTTGTAAAACCACCAAGTGTAGACGAACTAAAAATAAGACTTAAAAAGCGCAGTACAGAGAGCGACGATAAAATTAATATGCGTATTGCAAAAGCTTCTGTGGAATTGGCTACGGCTCCACAGTTTGATAAAGTAATAAAAAACTACAATTTGGATGTTGCACTTAATGAGGCACATAAGTTAGTCGCAAATTTTATTGGGATAGCGCGGAAGTAACTCTGCTGAGAAAAAGCCTTGTAAGTTGTATAAGACAAATTCTCCTGGTATATAAAAATACGAATAGAATATAGCCATTCTTTATGAAAAAAATTGGTCTTTATTTCGGGACATTCAACCCAATACATGTTGGACATTTGATAATTGCCAATTATTTAGTTGAGTTTTCTGATCTTGATGAAGTATGGTTTGTGATTACACCACAAAGTCCATTTAAAATAAAAAAGAGCTTACTGGATAATAACCATCGCTACCAAATGGTGTTTGAAGCTGTAAAAGATTATCCCAGACTCAAGGCAAGCAGAATTGAATTTGATTTGCCTCAACCAAATTATACTATAAATACCTTAGTTCATTTGGGAGAGAAGTTTGGTAGTGACAACCAATTTTGCCTGATAATGGGGGAGGATAATTTAAAGGGATTCCATAAGTGGAAAAATTTTGATTTAATATTGGAAAATCATGACATTTATGTTTATCCCCGAATTTCTGATGGTACTTCAGATCACAAATTTAAGAGGCATCCAAAAGTAAGGTGCGTAAATGCACCCATAATGGAAATCTCTTCCACATTTATTCGCAAACAACATAAGTTGGGAAAAAATATTAGGGCAATGCTACCAGATGCGGTCTGGGCCTATTTGGATGAGATGAATTTTTATAGATAGCATCATGATTTAAAAAAGGCCCGGTGCGATGAACACCGGGCCTTTCCAAAGTTGCTATAAAAGGGGTAAACTTTAACTGCTGTTACGGAGGAGAATTATAGGAATTCTCCGTCTTCACTGATCTTAACTCTCATTGATTTATCCCCATTTTGCAATTTAAGTTTATAATTCTTTTTGGCACCCTTTTTTTCTGAATAGGTGACCCGATAAATATCGCTTACTATTTCCCAGTTAGGAAAACGCTCTAACAATGCTTTAGATACAGCGGTTGGTAATTTAATGTCGTTGTATTTTTCAATAGTTTTTAAAATCTTGCCATCAGCATCATATGCGGCTACTATCTTTCCATCGGGAATGTAAAACGTTACGGTATAGTAATCATAATCATCCTGATAAAAGTCTTTTGTTGTTACATCATAAGCGGCAGCTTTACGTTGTAGCTTTTGAACAGGTACTGCAGCCACTTTGTTATCAGTTTGATTCAAATACTTGTAATTTACAGCAGTAACGACTACTTCAGATAATTCCTCCACTTTAGTGACTTGTGAATATGCCACGCTAGTTAGGCCAATAACTAATAAACTAAGAATAAATTTTTTCATAATTCCAGATTTAGATGTTGATAAATTTTACGCCTTGTAGCGTAACTCTGGTTAAAAGTATAAA
>CBDTVZ010000549.1:0-1724 GCA_965363995.1 uncultured Eudoraea sp. | reverse complement strand
ACAGATCCGCCTTCGGCGGACTGGTTATCTAACGCGTTATGTGTAAAAATCAACACGCAGATTTCAGTCTTAAATTATCTACAAATGGTAAAAAGTCCTTATCTGTAAAAAGTAGAGGTATTTTGTTTTCTATACAGTAAGTAGCAATTATCACATCCGCTGTTTTTCTAATCGTAATTCCTTTTTTCCTGAGTTTTCTAAAATTATTTGCGCTTTTAATCGCTAATTCTTTCCCTAATAAATCATATACTGTTAATGATGTTAAAACATTCTTAGCTGCTTTATAGTCTGTATCACTCCTAAATCCTTGTAGCACCTCTGCAAGTATAAGATCCCCGATAACGACTTCTTCAAGTCCAAGTATTTCATTTAATTTGTCGGTTTCGGTATTTTCAGTACCATTAAAAAAATCAATCCAAACACTTGAATCTACTAAAACCATTATTTAGCTCTCATTTCTTCCAGGTTGCCTTCCCATTTTAATTTACCTCTAAGAGCGCGAATGGAAGCCTGCTTATTTAATTTAATCAAAGCTTTAAGACCTAATTCAACAGCTTCTTTCTTAGTGCTTAAACCTGTTGCTTTTAAAGCATCAGCCATTAAACTATCATCAATTTCAATATTTGTTCGCATTGCGGTTACCTATGTGTATAATATAAATATTGTGTACACATGGTAGCAATAAAACACATAACAAGTCAATTAACGGCGACCGCAAAAAGCGCGTCGCGTTATTTTAAACGTTATGTTTTCATAGACCAACATTAACATTATCAAGATTTCCAATATCAATAGTGAACACTAAAGAAAAAGAAGAATTTATTAAAACACTCACCCTTATAAAAAGAAGGAAGGATATAGATACCCGGCCAAACTCATGGGAGTGGTCAGATGATATAAGAACAGAAATACAAACAGACTCAAACAACTACCCATGGCGCGCTGCATGTGAGGATATATGGGAAAATCTGAGTGAATCGCAAGGTGATAACTATATTGGTATTAAACGAGACGAAAGGCAGGGAAACACCCCTATCGAGTCGCTTAATTATTGGCTGGAGATTCCCCGGTATCCACCTATTGAAGTGCTATTAGCTATATCAGACGCTTTTGACATATATATAGCAGCGGGTGGTTCCTTATCGCTAGAGGATGTATTTTTTGGGCTAACCAAAAAAGGTATTGGTAACTATGCAGCACAACGAAAAAGGGATAAAAGCTATCGAAATTTCCAATTTTTCGTATCAATGGACGCTCTAGAGACTAAAAATAAAAACCTACAACCTAGAGACTTGGATTCATTAGCAGCTGAGTATCTTGCATATGGAAAAAACCCGTTGGTCGCAAAAGCATTTGATATGCCACCTAGTAATGAATCAAATATAGACCCAGAGAGTTTTTTAAGAAGTTACAGGCGCTGGAAGAAAGATAAGAGAAATATAATCGAAAAATCGGACAAGTAATCAGCTTGATTGTCCTTAACTTAACTCTCGTTTCTAGTCACAATATACATGTGTTCAACAGAGCTTATATAACCATGTCAAAACAACTCATAGATATTGTGAAACAAATAGACATCGATAAAATACCAATAGTCACTGTATGTATGTATCTGTCTTCTACTTTTTGTGAGCAAGTATGCAGAGCTACTATAGAATCAAAAACATAACAAGTAGCTCCAGCGGATGCTACGCAAAAAACGCTCCGCACCGCTGAGCATGGTC
>CBDTVZ010000548.1:0-1728 GCA_965363995.1 uncultured Eudoraea sp. | reverse complement strand
GGACTTTTTATTTAAAAAAAAGGGGAAGCAATGCCTCCCCCTAATATTATTTTCTAATATTCAATTCTATAATAAGGGTACGATATTTTTCTATGTCCTTTTTCTTCAAATAATCCAGTAAACTTCTTCTTTTACCAACAAGTCTTACCAGGGATCTTTCTGTATTATAATCCTTTTTGTTGTTTTTTAAATGTCCTGTTAAATGATTTATCCGATGTGTGAACAACGCAACCTGACCCTCAGTGGAACCTGTGTTACCTTCTGAACCACCGTGTTTTTTAAAAATTTCTGCCTTAACTTCTTTTGTTAAATACATTCCAATATTATTTTAAATGATTTTTATGTATCTGATTGATTTTCAACCGAGCGCAAAGATAGTAATAAATTTATATAAAGCGGATGTCATTTATTTTTTTTGAACTTCAATTAAACCTTTATGAATACCCAGGGTCAAAGGAGAGTAATATTAAAAAAATGATAATATGAAAAATTGTTTTAAAAAACTGAATTTTACAGGATTATTGCTTTTGGCAATTGTATTAAATGTTTCCTGTAACAAAGAAGAATCTCCGGAAATTATTGAATCCGGCGAAACGGAAACGTTTGAAGTGGCGCAACTTCAGGCCAGTGACGAATCTGAATTAATTTCTGAGGAAATCATAAATATTGGAGAGGATGTTTATGCTACCGATGAAATCCAGGCGACCTCGAAGGGGTCATACCTTTCAGATTATTTGCCAGATTGTGTAACAATTACTACAGTGGTGACTAGTACCAGTAAAGAAAAAATTATTGATTTTGGTGAGGGATGCGAATTACCCAATGGGAATTTTTTAAGTGGTATCATTAAACTGAGTTATCTTAAGGACATGGAGATGGCTATGAAAACGCTTAGTTTTTCACTTGAGAACTTTACATTTAATGGCGTATCTGTTGAGGGAAATGCTACTGTAGAGCGAATGCGTTCCAATGAAAATGGAAATCCACAATCTGATGCACTTGCTAATTTTACCGGGGAATGGCCAGATGCTGGTACTGCCAGTTTCACAGGAAACAGGACCCGAGAATGGATTGAAGGATTTGGAAGTGGATTCTGGGGCGATAATGTTTTTCTTATCTCAGGTAAGGGTACTTACACAGGAAAATTTGATAATGTATTCGTTAAAGAAACGATTAGCCCGCTAAGAAGAGAATTGTCTTGCAGATTCCTGGTGAGTGGTATACTTGAAATTTCGCGCAATGATACAACGGTGAGCCTTGATTTTGGAGATGGCAGTTGTGATTCTAAAGGGATTCTTACTTATCCCAATGGAGAATCTGAAGAAATATTTTTAAGAAGGTTTAAAAACTAAAGAACCTACAATTGATTAAATATTAGCCCTGGCTTATAAAGTTCAGGGCTTTTTTTATTCTCTAATAGCAATATTCTGAATAAGATCTATATATAGGTTAATATTCTTTTTTAGTTCACTTCTATGTGAAATAAAGTCTAAAAACCCATGTTCCAATACAAATTCTGCTGTCTGAAAATCTTTAGGGAGATCCTTCCCTGTGGCTTCTTTAACAACTCTTGGTCCTGCAAAACCAATCAAAGCACCGGGTTCAGAAATATTAATATCTCCTAACATGGCATAGGAAGCAGTAGTACCCCCGGTAGTAGGATCCGTGCACAAAGAAATATATGGAATTTTGGCTTCAGCTAACTGCGCTAATTTTGCAGATGTTTTG
>CBDTVZ010000547.1:0-1732 GCA_965363995.1 uncultured Eudoraea sp. | reverse complement strand
ATCGACTTGCTGTTCGCCCATCCAGCAGGCCAGTACTGGTTTCTGCTGACTCCCAAACTGCTTGCAAGTTCCTGAATTCCTATATCAGCATTTAAATAGGGTCGATATTCATCCATATAATTCAGTAATTGATCGTTAAATATTTCCAATTTCACATCTGAATTATCGGATTCATCTTTCTCATTTGTGGATTTTAATTCGATGGGTAATACACTGGATGAATATCGAATTTGTTCATCGCTGAGTTTATAGATTTCATCTGACTTAAGCGCATAATAACTAATAACATAGATCACCAAAACAATCAACAGGTAAGTGAATAAATATAAATTAACATTGATGTTAACATTCATAAGATCGAGATTGACGGCTACAGTACCGATTGACCAGGAAATAAGAAGAATATAAAAACCTGTTCGATAATGTTTTAAAATGATCTTGTCTGCATTAGAATTATAATCTACGATACTTGCATTGTACTTCCGTATCATTATTAAGGCTATGATAGAATAGGCTAATCCCTGGATAGCCAACAATTCGTCACTAATAAAATTCAGGTAGAAATAATAACCAGAATTGGTAACTACAAGATTATGTTTAGTATCAGCTGATTCAAAATAGAATGGAATAAAAAGTAGAATTACAAAAATAAAAGGGATGAAATGCAAAAGGTCCTTTTTTTCAAATTTTTCATGCCTCTTAATAAGATAAATCATACTTAAATATAACAACGGAAATAATGTGAATTCAAGATGAGATACGGTTCTTAGAAAATGAGGATGACTAGTCATAATTCCCTGCAATGTCATTGCAAAAGCACTTAGAACTATTGCCCACATAAATGTTAGAATACCTAATAATCTGGTGGCGATTATATTCTTATTTGCTGAGAATAAAAATAACGTTAAGATTATTCCCTGGAAAGATCCAAGAAAATAGATTATAGAGAAAATATTTTCTAACGTAAAACTCATATATATTTCCGTTTATGTTATCCAAAGATATCAATAAATAAAATCTAATACCTCTTATTCATTGGGTTTACTAATATGTTATTATATCATTCACAAAATTTAAAAACGATTTAGCGCTATTATGAGACGTAGAAATGCTGTTGTGAGACGCAGACCTGCTATTTTGATACCTCCATCATAAACTACCCAATTACTTTCGCGGCTTTTAATCAATAAAATTAAATATAATAAAATTAAACATCATGAAAAAACATTTTTTATTAATGATCCTTGCGTTTCTGGCAAGTATCAACTTTATCAAGGCTCAGGGAGATGCACTTTACTCACAAATGGATGGTGCTTATAGCGAATATGATTATGTATATAGCTTTGAGTATTCAGCCGACCCTTCTCTTGACGCATATGGAGCCGATGATTTTGAAGTTCCAGCAGGGGAAACCTGGGAAATATTTTCTGTAAAGTCCATTATGAGTTCATATGATCTTGAAGATCTTGTTGCATCTATAAACGTGATTATTCTCGAAGACAATGCCGGTTCACCGGGAGCAGAATTGTATCATTTTGACGATATTGCTACCAACGATGTAGTTATGCTTCCAGGGTACGGTGAATATGAAATAGAAACATTTTTGCCAGCAACGGTTTCGCTCGCTTAGCATAACAAGTGTGTTGATGCGAGTCACGTGGATTCTCTCCACTTTCATGCCGATAGTCGAGGTAATGTTGAGGAGTGAGGTTTCTTTTATCAGTTCCTTACA
>CBDTVZ010000546.1:0-1744 GCA_965363995.1 uncultured Eudoraea sp. | reverse complement strand
ACGAAAAACCTAGCCCTTAGAGGGTAACGAAAAAGAGACTATCCATTTTATCTACACTTGCAAGCATAACTAAACTTGTGTTTTCACATCAACTATATAGAAATTTAAAACCCACTGTAACCAAAAAATAAATCAGTCGTCTCATTAAGATAAAACAATTAAATCGAAATAAATGAAATACCTAATCCCACTCCTACTAGCTGTCTTGACTCTTATATCCTGTAATAATAATGGAAAGAACACAGAAAAAGATTCTGCCACAAAAACGGCTATTGTTCAAACTTCTATGGATGAAACCGCTCAATCCATGCTAAATGACTCAACCATTACTTCTGTATCCATAGGTATTTTAAAGGATGGTATAGCATATACTTCTCATTATGGCGAATTGGATGCCGGAAAAGGAAATCCTCCGAATGATGAAACGATATATGAAATCGCATCGGTAACTAAAACCATGACAGGAACCTTGGTCGCTCAAGCTGTATTGGATGGAAAATTAAATTTAAATGATGATATTAGAAAGTATTTGAACAATGACTATCCAAATTTTCAGTATAAGAATGAAGTCATCACGATTAAACACTTAATTACGCATACAAGTCGCTTGCCCGCTAACTGGACAGGTGTTGAAGACGCGTTCAAAAAAGGAGGCGACAATGTCTTTCAAAAACTTGTGGAGATTGGAAAGAATTATACTAAGGAGATGTTTTTCGAGCAAATGGAAAATGCTGTGCTTGATACTATCCCTGGTGTCATTTATGAATACAACAATTTAGCTCCCAACTTAATGGCTCACATTCTTGAAAATGTGTATCAAAAACCATTCGATGAATTACTCAATGATTTCATATTCAAAAAAAATGGGATGACCAGTACAAAGATGAGGTTATCAGAAGATGAACAGAGTCGATTCGCCAACGGCTATAGTAAAGGAAGGCTGATGCCTCACGTGCCTATACCAACATGGGGAGCTGCAGGGGGAATAAAATCTACAACTTCTGACCTTATCAAATATATGAGGCTACAGTTAGATACAACCAACGCAACTATATTAGAATCTCACAGGCTTAACTTTACTGTTCATTCAACTTTTTCATTAGCTTATTATTGGAATATAGGAAATAATAGTGATGGAACTATTCATTATAGCCACCATGGAGGAGCAGCAGGTATGCAAAATTTGTTTTCTGTTTACCCTGCATACAATATGGCTGTATCTATCATCACAAACTCCAATGCAGAGCATACAGGCGACTTACTTCACCGTACCGTGAGGACATTAGTGAATGATTTAAAACCGAATGGAAAAAAATCAATTGAAAAGAAAATTATAGCCAAAACAATGCAAAATGTAGATGAAGGGATCGCTTTATATCATCAACTAAAGAAAGACAATATTGATATATATAATTTTGAAAATCAAAATGAATTGAACAATGTTGGATATGCGCTATTATCAAAAAATAAAGTAAAAGATGCAATAAAAATATTTACATTATTGGTTTCCGAATTTCCGAAATATCCGAACCCTTACGATAGTCTTGGAGAAGCCTATTTTATAAATAAGGAATATGAATTAGCTATAAAAAACTACAAGATATCTTTGGAGTTGAATCCAATCAACACACATGCTGTTGAAATGATTGATAAAATTGAAAACCTAATTCAATAAAAGCACACAACAATGGTAACCGTTGCACAAGCGGTTAATTCACCATAAAACCCATCAATTTAAGCCTCT
>CBDTVZ010000545.1:0-1750 GCA_965363995.1 uncultured Eudoraea sp. | reverse complement strand
GGGAAAACAACAGGCACACTTTAATTATCATCAGGAAATAGGGCATTACTTTATTCAGCCACTGGCAATGAATATGTCAAAATATCATTGTGCAGAAGATGCTTTTGAAGCCTGGAATCAGGTGATTAAAACCAGAAATGAAAATATGGAAAAATACAAACATGAATGTAGTTGGCAAAAAGAAATTTCCAGACGTGAGTTTTTTACCCGCTATTAGCGAATGTCCATCCATAACTTCGGTATTTAGCTTCTCCCTTCTTTTCTTAAGGAACCTACTGTTGGTAAAACCGGTGAAAACCATTTCTTTGCAACACATTAATGGCTTTTTTGGTAGATGAAAACTGTAGCTTATGTGTTAGGTTTATTTATTAACATGAATCCCAAGGAGAATTTTTTTAGGATCTCCTTTTGCTTTATAAGTAGCATAAAGTATATATGGAAAACCAAACATGCCTCCCATAAAAATGCTTAAAAAACCAAATATAAAACCTTTCGTATTAAAGCCTTCTCGCCAAGAAATCCACGTTGCAAGAAAGAAGAGATGAATTAAAAAGTCAGTATTAAATTGAGTTCTCCAATCAAGATGAAGTAAATCACCAAAATATACAGCAGGCCAGTTATAACCTTTTGTTGTTACCGCATATATTGTCACTACATATATAATCACTGTAGAAATGACTAGAAAAAATCGTAATAAGTTCATTTATAATCCTTATTTTTCCACAGAGCGGCTGGTTAGCAATTTTTAGTTGTATGGTGAATTAACTTTTTCAACAAACAACCCTCTATCAACTGTATTGCTTTTGACCCAATGATTTTCTTCAGTTACGCCAATGTACATGTAGTAATCATAGCCAACATAAATAAACCCCTTTTTAGATTCAAGTTTACACCAAAACTCACCGCGTACAGGTAGAAGTGGACTATCGGAATTTATATAGAACAGGCACTTAAATCAGCAAAAGCAGGTATTTAAAGGTGTGAAAAATCACACCTTTAAATAAGTCTAATTAGTTATAAGCGCCGCTTGCGTAGTGGAGTTCATAACTGTGACTGTAAATCTCAAGTATGTTGCCAAACGGGTCTTCCATGTAGATCATACGATATGGCTTTTCTCCTGGGTAGTAGTAACGTGGTGCCTTCATGCGTTTCTTACCGCCAGCAGCAACAATTTTATCGGCTAACTCTTCTACGTTTGGATCTTGGACACAGAAATGGAATACGCCCGTTTTCCAGTATTCAAAGTTGTTTTCCGGATTTTCCTGATTCTTGAACTCAAACAGTTCAACGCCAATACGATCCCCCGTAGACAGATGTGCTATGCGAAAATGCTCCCATCCTGCACCAAACACATCGGTACACATTTCACCAATTGCTGAATCATCTTCAGTTATTTCAGTAGGTTCCATAATAAGGTACCAGCCTAGGACTTCAGTGTAGAATTTCACGGCAGCTTCTAAATTGGGCTCTTGTGTCACTTGAAGATGCTATCAATTGATGTAATCGTCCGCCCGCAATGAGAATAATTGTGCCATCTTTGAAAAAAGAAAGTTAATTCAGGGCTGTAACTATTACATTCTCATATGGCCGCTTTTGAGAAATAATTCCTTTATAAATAGATAGTCAAAATAGCTGTTCTGGGTCGTTAGAAGTAATTTCAATAAAATTATAAACTTCATTTTTCAGTGCTTATTTATAAAACTGCACTTAACCATTCAAATCTTTAAGTTTCAAAAAAAGTGAAATGGCC
>CBDTVZ010000544.1:0-1753 GCA_965363995.1 uncultured Eudoraea sp. | reverse complement strand
TAGTTTGGTTGATCTTTGGAATGCTTTATTCATTGCTTGAAAAAGGGATTTTAGGGTTTTATTTCCTTTTAATCAGTAAAAAACTACCTGCTTATAGCTATTTATTTATAATAAATCAGCATTTTAAAAGTTGCAGATTTCTCCGACTAATTGGAAAAATTAGAAGTTCAAAAAACCTTTGGTAGTACCTTTCCAAATTTTCAGCGGCCAGGTGCAATAGATATAGCTATACGCAAAGCTGAAGAAACTTTGATTTTATTGAGATACGCATAACATATATGAATTATTACGAATGTTGCGCTATTGGCAAGATACATGAACCCGGACTTCCGTCAAATTTGGAGCTGATTTAGAGCATATCATAACTTTTCTCTGAACTTTGATAATCTCAATGTATCTGGTTTTTCGTGGCGCTTGGTTTTCTGGCAAGAGAAATCTGTAGGTTGACTTTCTTAGAGGCAACTTTAGAAAATAATGGTTATATCGAATTAAGTAGACCCTCCATTAATCTCCCCGATAGATCACATCATATACAATACCTGCTCCACATAATAGCTTGACAGCTACTGCCACTATGTGGCATTAGAAAAATAGCGCTTTTTCATTTTGAACGGGAATAATCATTTTTTTGAATTTAACCTCCCTCTTGAACGACCTTCCCGTTGAAAAAGAGTCTGGTTTCCCTATTAAAAATTAGACTAACATAGAACATCCTCTATTCCGCATTAATATCGCAACCACAGATTTTTTTAAAAATTGAAGTGTAGATCAAATCAGAAAAGAGGATTTCAAATGAAAAGGTCCCTATTAGCAGAAGATGAAGAACGCCGCGCCCTTCGGCTCAAGTACAATATTACTGCATGGTTTTACGATATTCTGGATTATCCATGGGAACGACAGTATCGACATTGGCGACCTCAATTGGTTGGAGATATCCATGGAGAAGTACTCGAAGCCGGGGTGGGCACCGGGCGCAACCTAAAATATTATAGTTCAGATGTAAATCTTATCGCCATTGACCTTTGTAAAGCGATGGTGAAAAAAGCAAAGAAGAGAGGGGAATCTGCTGAATGTTTGTTGGATTGTCGGCATGAGGATGCCACCAAGATGACCTCGATTTGTTCTAATCACTTTGACTGGATAATCTCTGGGTTTTTGTGTTGTGTCCTTCCCATTAATCTTCAAGTTTTGGCGATTAGACAGTTTGAGCGGGTACTGAAACCCGGAGGTAAATTTCGTCTTTTGGAAATGGTGTACTCGAAGATACCAAAGTATAGAAGACGGCAGAATTTTTTTGCTCCATTTGTTGAGAAAGTCTACGGGGCCCGTTTTGACCGTAATGCATTAGAGAATTTGCAAAAATCCTCGAAGCTGAGAATCACGAATACATTTTTTTTAAGGAAGGACATATATCAGGTGATTGAAGGTTACCTTGTGGAGTAGATCGATATTTCCTTGACGCAAAATAGTCGATGTTTATTATATGCCGCGGTTGTCGCACTGATTACGAAAAGACCATACTCACCTCGGAATCGTTTCCCGTTTCAGCTCCGGGATTCTTTTTCATTAATCACTAATTTATCATTGAATGATGGCTCTGCCCTTCTTATGAAAATGTCAACATATTGTAAAACTGCTATTTCACGCCAAAGCGTAACTGCTGTGTAATAAAGGTATCTTAGCAGTGCTAAAACATAACTCCAACAAAGCTTGAATAATCAGAGGCCATAAAAGTTTAAGATATCATCTTTCC
>CBDTVZ010000543.1:0-1754 GCA_965363995.1 uncultured Eudoraea sp. | reverse complement strand
AAAATATTCATCTTTTTCAGAGTCATAAATTGCAAACCCAAAGATTCCATTCATATCATCTAAAAAGTCAGGTCCTTTTTTCTGATATAAAGCCAGAATAACTTCACAGTCAGATTCTGTACTGAAAGTGTAAGATCCTTCAAATTGCTTTCTCAATTCCCTATGGTTATAAATTTCCCCGTTTGCGGCTAAAATAAGTTTCTGATCTTCACTAAACAGGGGTTGTTTTCCTGAAGCCGGATCCACAATTGCGAGACGTTCATGGGCTAATATAGCCTTCTCATTTGCATAAATCCCACTCCAATCCGGACCTCTGTGTCTTACTTTCTTGGACATTTCCAATAATTGGGGCCTCAGGGTTTCTGTACTTTCCTTTACATTAAATGCACATACTATTCCACACATTCTCTTTATTTTATATCAATTATTAAGCAAAGATGCTTATTAACTTATTAATTTGAAACATAAATAAGATTAATTATTTCATATTGTAATTAAATAAGTAATAATTGATACGATTAGTAATTAAAACTAGAAAAATAGGAATATTCAACAAACAATTTGTAAGCAGTTCAAATTTTAACGACTTTTTATAAGACCTCAAAGGGTTTACTAATTAAATTTGGATGAATATAAAAACAAGCACAATTATGAAAAAAGTATTGACACTAACTATCATGGCATTAGCCATTGTTTTTACAAATGAAATTACAGCACAGGAGTTTAGCGGGATGGATAAAAGCCCAGCGGATATTGCCTCATATCCCTCCAGTTACAAAGTTTCCGACAAGTTAATTAAGGTAATGTACAGCAGGCCTCAATTGAACGACAGATCGCTCTCTCAACTTGCACCTGATGGAGAAGTTTGGAGAACAGGAGCCAACGAAGCTGCCGAGATTACTCTTTATAAAGATATGATGGTAGGAGATATCTCAGTAAAAGCCGGAACTTATTCCCTATTCACTATACCCGGAGAATCTGAATGGACAGTTATTTTAAACAGCAATTTAAATCAGTGGGGAGCTTATTCCTATGATGAGTCTGCAGATGTAGTGCGTATACAGGCTTCTACAAGTGAGGGAGATGAATCACTTGAAGCATTTTCAATTGCATTCAAAGAAGTTGATAGCGGAGTTCATATGACAATGGGATGGGGTACCACGAGAGTGGCAGTTCCTTTTAGTATGAGCATGTAATAAAATTAGAATAAAGTGAAAAGCCGAAGTTTATGACTTCGGCTTTTTTTGTTTTATACTTTAATAATTAATCTGTTAGGTTTCCAGTCTGAAGTACCCCGTCTATATATACCTGCTCAGCCTTAATTTCAGGGATATCCTTTAAAGGCACTTCCATTATATCCTGACTTAATACGACGAAATCTGCCCGCTTTCCTACCTCTATACTGCCCTTTTCATTTTCTTCGAAATTTGAATAAGCAGCCCATATTGTCATCCCCTTAAGGGTTTCTTCTCTGGACAATGCATCCTTCATCTGAAAACCTTCGGCGGGATAATCATTAAGGTCCTTACGCGCTACCGCAGCATAAAAAGTTAAGAACGGACTTACTTCCTCCACTGGAAAGTCTGTTCCCAAAGCAACAATTCCTGCCTGATTTAATAGTTCCTTATATGCGTAAGCCCCTTTTATTCGCTCTTCTCCCAGTCTCTCGTCTGCCCAATACATATCACTTGTAGCATGAGTAGGCTGAATAGAAGGAATAATGCCATTCTTAAAAAAGTCAAAATCAGTGGAAG
>CBDTVZ010000542.1:0-1756 GCA_965363995.1 uncultured Eudoraea sp. | reverse complement strand
GACTTTCTTACTTACTGGGAACCAGGCATGGTATTGGAAATTGTCTTGTTTTTCAGCATTTGGGAGAGTTTTATCCGGAAGGCGTAGCTAGTTTTAATGAAATGATGAAAAGGCATGACATTCAACTTCCGAAAGGAATTTGCGAAAATTTAACTGACGACCAATTTAATACCATGATAAAAGTATCACTGGGTATGGTGCCGCTTTGGGAAAATGCTTTAGGCAAAGACTGGGCTAAATATATAACTCCGGAAAAATTGAAATCTATTTACAAGAAAATATAAGCTCTGAAAACATTTAATTAGTAGATAATTGTTTGATACTAATTAATGGTGAAGGCACTGAACTCTTTCTTCCATAAAAATCCCACGCACTTTTAATGCAAAGAATGTCGAAGTTTATTTTTTTTAAAATATTAAAATGGAGCCTTGTCGGCTCTTTTCCTGATGTGGATAAATGCGTAGTAATTGTTGTTCCCCATACGAGTTGGATGGATTTTTTTCTGGGTTTATTGGTAAGAAGGGTATTTAATGTAGAAGTTAATTTTATTGGAAAGGAAAGTCTGTTCAGGCCTCCGTTCGGTTGGTATTTCAGATGGATGGGAGGTACTCCCATAGACCGTAGTAAAAGCCAAAATAAAGTGGCTGCAATTGCCAAAATTTTTAATGAGCGAAAAAAATTCAGATTAGCACTGGCGCCGGAAGGTACCCGAAAAAAAGTATCTGAATGGAAAACAGGATTTTATTACATAGCCAAAATGGCCAAAGTCCCAATTGTAATGGTGGCTTTCGATTTTGGCAAAAAACAAGTCAAGGTTTCAGAACCTCAATATCCTACAGATGACATGGAGGCCGACCTAAAAAAGTACAAGGAATTCTACAAGGGAGTGGTTGGGAAAATTCCTGAATATAGTTTTTAGACCCTTATAAACGTAAACCCTATACTTGCTGTTTCAAAAGTACCATCGTTGTCAAAATCATATTCTCCGGATTCAACCCCCCCATTAATAGTGAATGTAGTTGCATTAAGTGTTGCGCCATAGGTATCCCAGTCTCCGGGATAATCATCCCATTCAATGGCGAAAAAATAATTTCCTTCGAAGAGTTCCCAAAACATTTCGCCACTTGCCGTGTATGCCGCACGATCTGCCGGATCAATAGTTAAGGTAAACCTGCCATTACTTTGGACGGACATGGATGCAGATCCCCCGTCGTTTATGACATCTATAAATAAGGTGTTACCGTCACTAAAAGTGGCCGAGGTAGCTTCCCAACTACCCGCCAATTCACTTATTTCAAAAGGGCCTCCTTCTTTGACTAAAACATCTGTTTCGTCGTCATCTGAACAGGAAAGCAGTAAAAATGCGAATAAAGGGGCAAATAAAAATATTTTGCTTAGTGTTTTCATAATATTAGATTTAAATGGTTATCAATAAATTTAATTCCGGTTAATGTAAAATGAGGTCAAAGGATCATAGGTTCAATTTTAACCTCAACCGATTATAAAATTATAAAGGGCGATATTGAATTGAAATGATCTGCATCATCCCATTTAAATTATTTGATAAACAATAAGTCCAAAGCAGTTTTTATAAGCATTTTTGCCCTTTCTCTAAAAAACGTAAAACATAAATTGGGTAAGTGCAGGAGGCTATTAAAAGCTATATCTGGAAGAAAATACTTATAAAAGTATATGGAAATTTATTCCTGCATAGTATGATATACATTCTGTACATCATCATCTTCTTCAATTTTCT
>CBDTVZ010000541.1:0-1757 GCA_965363995.1 uncultured Eudoraea sp. | reverse complement strand
AAAAATACCCATTGTACCGCTATATAGCAAAAAACCATAACCACAGCGTTGTATGGATCTTCAACAAGCTGAGCCAGCCATTTAAACAGCGCTGAAGTGGTATAAGGCCAATCAATAAAGATACCTGCCATATAAATCAAAATGGAATTCATACCGATTACTTTAAAGAAAAATGCCCATTTTTTATGCCCCAGGATATCTATAATGTAATAAAAGACCGCCATCAATATCATACTTATACCTCCACATTGCAAGGTGAAAGAACTCGTCCATAAGTTTTTATTGATTGGAAAAACCAGGTTCCAAAATTGAGCCGCGACAATGAGAATAATCCCAATGACTACCAACCGGACAGCAGTTTCCTTTTGCTTATCAACAGCACCCTTTTTTAATAAATTTCCTGCAAATATGCCCAGCAGACATGTTGGGATGGCAGGAATTGTGGAGACAAAACCTTCGGGGTCATGTATGTCCAGATACAATTTGCCTGGCATGATCAATGTATCCAGATAGGAAACAAAATTACCTTCCATAGTCAGGTCTCCCATGGGATAGCCAGGAGTAGAATTAAACATTAAAAGGAACCAATAGCCAAGAAGCAATCCGCAGAACCAAATAATTTGGCCGCGTTGTTTGGTATAAAGGTATATGATGTTTGCAAACATATAGGCGAATCCAATGCGTCCCAAAACACTTCCAAATCGAATTTCTTCGAGGGGTCGAATTTCGAGGCCATTATTATAAATGACCCCGAGGAGAAACAGGATCAGACCTCTTTTAATAACACGGAATAACAAGGTTTTCCGGCTTACCCCTTTTTCAAGTTGTTTCCCAACAGAATAAGGTGTGGCAACCCCGGCAAGAAAAAGGAACAAAGGAAAAATCAAATCATAAAAAGCAAAGCCGTGCCATACAGGATGTATAAACTGAACAGATAGGTCATTCCAAAATGGCGAATTAGTAATCTCTGCCATTTTATGAAATATTTCCTCTGCGCCAATGATCCAGAACATGTCAAAACCACGCAGGGCATCAAGTGAATAGAGGCGTTGGCCGGGAATGGTTAATTTCATACTTAATATTAGTTGGTCCTGGGATAAAGATAATAGAATATCCAATTCCTTCTGCCTTTAATTAAATATCATAATTGGATTTATTGTATATTTAAATTGTTGATTAATTCAAAAATACATTTAATAAGGAATGTCAGATAAAGAGAGTTCAGTTACGAAACAAGACCCTAATAATTATTGGGAGCAATTAGAACGATTGGAAAAACTAATCCGGGCGTCGGAGCTCAAAGCGGGTATTATATTTTCATTTCATGGATTAGTTTTGGGGGTGTTTTTTGACAGGTTGGAAGAACTTAAACCACTTTTCCAGGAAGGTGCGCTCTTTATTGTATTGGCTTCTTTTTGGATGATCACCTCAATGATTTCTATCTTCTTTTGTTTTAAGTGTTTTAAACCTCAGATCAGTAAGAAATATGAAAAAAATGTACTATTCTTTCGAGATGCAGTATACGCATTCGGGAGTATAGAGAAATACTCTAAAAAGGTGATTGAAATATTTGGCAAAGACGAGGAATTTTACACCCAATTAAGTCAGCAAATTTATATTGAAAGCAAAATTATTGATCAAAAATTCAAGAATGTAGAAAATGCTATAAAGTACTTTGCTCTAAGTTTTATCTTTATAGTGATTATTGTCGTTGTATGGTTTATTCATTTGTATTTGTAATTTAAGCTTAGAATAAC
>CBDTVZ010000540.1:0-1772 GCA_965363995.1 uncultured Eudoraea sp. | reverse complement strand
CACAATTACAGAAGTAGGCTATTATGGCTTTTGAAGGTTTAAGACAAAATATTTCTGAATTGGACGAAAATGTCAGCTCCTATGTGGAGCATAGCATAGAATACGCCAAACTTAAAAGTTTTAAGATATCCATGGTTTTGGTTACCTATTTCGCTAAGGTTTTGCTAGTTGGTACCATTGCTGTTTTGGCTTTAATATTTTTAAGCCTGGCGGCTTCTTTTAGCTTGGGTTACGCAATGGATAATATGGTTTATGGATTCGTTATAATTGGTTTTTTATATCTGTTGTTTGCGATTGTAGGCTATGTATTTCGCGAGAGATTAAATAAACCTTTGCTGCAATTATTTTCTAAATACTTTTTTGAGGAACCATGATAGGAAAATACAACTCGTTTAGGGAAATTGATGAGGATCTGAAAATCCTTGCTCTTGAAAGAGAGATCAACAAGGAGTATACTAAGTATAGTCTACAAGGGCTTAAAACTTATTTCTATCCCTTTAATTTAATTAGAAGTTTTGATGGTTTTGTTGCTAAAGTGGTGATCCCCCTTATTTTAACAAAGGTGTTTAAGAAAAAAAGGTTGTCGGAATAGTAATCTATAAAGATTTCTAAAAATACCATAAGTATTAGTTTTAATACTTATGGTATTTTTTTCGAGATCTGCACCCTATCTGTATCTTTTCATTTTTATATATTCTAAGATTCTTAGGTGTAAAAAGGTACCTTTACCGGTATTAAGATTATTCTATGAATACAGGCCTGGTATTGTCAGGGGGAGGATTTAGGGGTATTGCTCACATAGGAGTTATAAAGGCTTTGGATGAATATGGTTTCGAGATTACTCATATAGCAGGGACCAGCGCCGGAGCCATAATTGGAGCATTATATGCCAGGGGCCTGGATTGGAAGCAAATCCTGGAATTTATAAAGCAGGTAAATATTTTTAGTATTAATAACTATGCGGTTGGAAAACCTGGATTTGTTGATACTGAAAAATTTTATAAGCAGTTCTCGGCCTTCTTTCCTGAAGATAATTTTAAGAGTCTTAAAATTCCTTTATTCATCACTGCCACTAACATTCTGGATGGGAGTTTAAAGATTTTTACTGAAGGAGAACTTATCCGGCCAATATTGGCTTCAGCGGCATTTCCAGGGGTTTTTACGCCAATAAAAATAGCGGATTCGTACTATGTAGATGGCGGAGCGTTGAACAATTTCCCTGTGGATCTGATTAAAAACTATTGTGATCAAATCATTGGGGTATATGTCAATCCTTTTCTTAAAGTAGGGATAGAGGAATTAAAGCATTCTTTCAACGTATTGGAACGCGCTTATAAGATACGCTCGGCTAAAGATGCACTTTCTAAGTTTGGAGATTGCAATCTTATTATATCACCTAAAGATTTGATAAATCATAGCACATTTTCCACTAATGATATGGATGCTGTTTTTGATTTGGGATATAAGGCTGCAATAAAGGCATTGAATAAGCCGGATAATCTTAAAATGCCCAAAAAAGATTAGCACGGAATAATTTGTTAAGTCATTTTTTAAAATCAGGTAAAAAGGCATGCCCCCCATCGAGATCTTCTACTACATGGACGTTTTAAAGATCTTATACTTAGACGGAGAGCATTTTAAGCATATAATGAAATTTTAACTAATCTCAATTACCTTTGGTTTTGCCTTTAGGACAACTTCTTTTTTTTCTAGTTTAAAGCTTAGAATTCCGTCATTGTATTTGGCTTTAATTTCCTCTTCTTTTACATTTT
>CBDTVZ010000539.1:0-1785 GCA_965363995.1 uncultured Eudoraea sp. | reverse complement strand
TTACAGCAAAATCAACAATTTGCACGGGTACTTCAAATTATAGTCGCTTTTGTGGCTTTTGGGACAATAATTGCCGGCATTATTGGGATAAGTAATATCATGGTTTTTGTCGTTAAGGAACGTACCAAGGAGTTGGGAATCCGAAAAGCCTTAGGTGCCACTCCAAAAGCAGTAATCAGTACAATTTTACTTGAATCAGTTTTTATTACAACAATATCGGGATTTACGGGGATGCTAGTTGGAATTGCACTACTTACCTCTTTAGGAGAGAGTTTGGCTGAGGATTATTTCATTACCAATCCATATATAAATATTACTGTGGCAATATCTGCAACCCTTGTTTTAATAATATTTGGTGCAATTGCGGGCTATATTCCGGCCAAAAGGGCAGCGCGTATTAAACCAATAATAGCATTACGAGATGAATAGTATTCGATTTCTTTTTGACAAAAATACCTGGCAGGAAATTTTAGGATCTGTCGGAAAGAATAAAACCAGGACTATAATTACTGTTATAGGAGTGTTATGGGGTATTTTTATATATATCGTTCTGGCAGGGGCCGCAAAAGGAATGGACAATGGTTTTGAAAAAAACTTCGAAACGGTGGCCAAAAACAGTATTTGGGCCTGGTCTCAAAGTACCAGTATGCCTTACGCAGGTTTTAAAACAGGTAGAATAATACGGATAAAAGTGAATGATGCTGAGGTCTTGAAAAATAGAATTCCTGAAATACAATATATAGCACCTGTAAATACAAAAGGTGCATTTGGAGGGGCGTCTGCGCTTACCGTAAGAGGGATTAAATCTAATAGTTATGCCGTATATGGATACTTTCCGGAAATAGCAAAAATTGCCACCCAGAAAATTTATGATAATGGAAGATTTATTAACGATGAAGATATTGCTCAGGCGAGAAAAGTTTGTGTTATTGGTGATCGTACTCAACAGGAATTATTTGATGAGGATGAAGATCCTATAGGTGCTTATATTAGGGTAGAAAATATTTATTTTCAGGTCGTCGGCGTTCATAAATTTGCGCAAACGACGCCATTTGGAACAGATGGAGATATTTTTATTCCCTTTACTACCTTCAAAAAACTTTACAATACAGGAGAGGAAGTTCAATTTTTTACTATAGCGGCATATGACGATGCCGACGTTATTCAGGTAGAAAAAGATATTAAAGCTGTTTTAAGAAGTATTCATAAAGTTCACCCGGAAGATGAACGCGCATTTGGGGCCTTTAATCTTGGTGAGATATTTAATAAGATTATGGGATTTGCAGACGGGATAACCTTTTTGTCCTTAATTGTTGGAGTTGCCACAATCCTGGCCGGGGTAATTGGAATTGGTAATATCCTGCTAATATCCGTTAAAGAGCGTACCAAGGAATTAGGCATTCGCCGTGCTTTAGGTGCAACACCAAGAGAAGTACGTTCTCTGATTATTTTAGAATCTGTATTTCTTACATTGATTGCCGGAGTTATAGGTATTATTCTTGGGGCCGGTGTTTTAAGTTTGATCAATAACCTCACTAAGGATATCAATTTTCCATATACGAATCCAACCGTTCCTATACCATACGTCCTGGGAGCCTTAGCTATCATGATAATATTGGGAACACTAATAGGTTCAATTCCTGCGCAGCGGGCTGTTAGTATTAAACCCATAGATGCGCTAAGAGAAGAATAAACAAAACCATTAACTATATACTAACACATTAGATTAAGATGAATAAAATTGTAAAATATGTATTGATTGGGATTCTGGGGCTCGGAGCATTG
>CBDTVZ010000538.1:0-1790 GCA_965363995.1 uncultured Eudoraea sp. | reverse complement strand
TTGGAAGGCAGCTGAATGATATAATCTATTTTAAGATTACTTCGACTAAAATCTAAAGGACTCTCATTGGTAAAATACTTGGCAATAAATCCTGTTTTTTTATCCTGTATTTCTGAGGTCACCGCCACATAATTGTCCAAAACCTTGAAATCAGGAATAACCCGCTCTAAAAAACTTTCCGCGTCTTCTTTCTTCTTACGGGTAACGGTAATGTCTATTAATATTTCAACTTTGTTTTGATCCCAGCTCCTTACAGTAATATTTCCGTATTCGTTGTTAACCTGTAATTTCCCGGCCTCATTCATTTCAAAGGAATTTTCTATACTCTTTGTTGCCTTCTCCTGTGCGATTGTAGAATGGTTTAATGCGAAAATAACCAGTACAAGCAGTAGTTTTTTATAAATTGTATCCATCATTGTCATCTGTTATTTTGGATTCGTTTATTTGTTGCAATAAATTTTCTATGAGTTCAATTCTTTTTTTATAATTGGTAATGATGGCTTCCAGAACAATTTCATTATCCAGGTTTTTATTCATTTCCAATTTTAATAACTCATATTCTTCATCCAGTTCATCTATGAAACTTAAAAATTCCACTTTATCGTTTTCTGAGAGTTTAGGGTGGTCTTTTACCAACTGTATCTGGTGAGAGACTAAAGCCTTATAATGCATATCAATACCCTGTAATTCTTTGGTGACCAGAGTATCCTGATATTGTTGATTTCCCGTATTGAATAAAGTAACCCCTATGATTCCTGATAGCCCTAATACCAAAGCAATACTGGCGGCAATTCGGACCACGGATTTCCTCCAAAGTGGGATAACCTTGGGTTGAGGATCACCCAATTGAGCCGAAATATTACCCCAAAGTTTAGCTTTATCAGGTTCGTGTATATCAAACAATTCTTTGTTCGACCGTATATGTTTTTCAAATTTGTCCATTATTAACTGCTAATAATTTTGATTAATTTTTTTTTGGCTCTGTGGTACTGAGATTTTGAAGTAGCTTCAGAAATCTCAAGTATCTGTGCAATCTCTTTATGTATATAACCTTCTATTAAATAAAGATTTATGATCTGTTTATATCCGGCAGGTAGTTTTTCAATTCCGTTAATGATTTTTTGGATATCCTTTTGTTCACTCTTTTGATCACTCTTTTCATTCTCATCTTCATTCAGGTAATATTCATGATTTTCAATTGGCGTAATTGCTATACGCCTTGTTTTAAGGTGGTTAATACTTTTATTTATTACTATTCTTTTTAACCACGAACCAAATGTGCTTTCATACCTAAAGTTTTTTAGATTTTTAAATGCCTCAACAAAACTATCCTGAAGTACATCCTCAGCATCTTCTTTTATTCCTATCATTCGCATACCAACATTGTACATGGCGTCCACATAGAGTTCATACAATTGGTATTGTGATGTTCTATCTCCTAACTTGCTTTTTTCAACAAGATCTTTATGCGTAAAACGGATGTTGGCTTTCAACTAGATCAGGCCTTAGTTAGTTCTATTATTGAAATCTATATTTCATTCACTTCTAAAGACAAGATAAAAGCAAAAGGGTTGCACCAGAATAAAATAATTTGACAAAATGGATATTTTGGCTAACCAAAATTTTAGTAGTAATTTTTAAAAATTACATGTCATTCGAAATGCCTATCTTGAGGTTATATGACGACTATTATAGCCTGAATGTTACAAGAATTGGCAGGCAAATGGAAAATTTAATTAAGATTTGGATTAGCAATCTTATTTTATAAATACAGGACACCAAATAAAAGT
>CBDTVZ010000537.1:0-1792 GCA_965363995.1 uncultured Eudoraea sp. | reverse complement strand
CAGTGCCCTATCCATGTTCCATGATATTGCAGGTTTTGCAGATGATGTTAAAAATTTAGTGCCTGATTTGGATAAACTGTTGCTATGAACAAGAAAGATGTATTGAGGAATTGAGTCTGAAGGAAGTTCAAAATAGATTTTTTATGGTGGAAGCCGAAAAAAGATTCCTTAACACAAACGGCAAAAAATGAACTGGAAGGTTGTAATCACAGGAGTTTTTGTTGTTGCCATACTTGGCGTTATTGGAACTTTTTTTCTTAAACCAATGGGTTTCAATATAAGGGGGAAAATCAACCCTATAGAATCCAATGATGGGATAAGTGAAGAAAAACATAATATTAACGGGTACCAATTGATGATTAAAGACAAGCATGAAGCAAGAGAAACTAAGCGAGACGGCAACTTTGTCGCATACGACAACGGGGTGGTCTATGACACACGAACCGGCCTTGAATGGTTTGCCGGGCCTGATAGAAATGCAAATTGGAAAAAAGCTAAATCCTGGGTTGAAAATCTTGATGCAGCAGGTGGCGGTTGGCGGATGCCTACCTGTAATGAGTTGAGCACCCTTTTTAGAAAAGGAACTGGAACAAAAAATATATCTCCGCTTTCAAGGAATATGACTCCGCTTTTTAAAGTCAAAGGTCAATATATCTGGTCCGGGTCGATTGGGGAAATAAAAGGTTCGATTTGGTCCAGGTGGGATGCAGCCTACTTCAACTTTAACTTCGATGGCTTCAGCGCCAGCGACCTCTTTTGGTTTTCCAGCGACTTTAGAAGTTTTGCAGCGCGTACCCCCCAGGCCCGGACTCTAATGACAGCCGCCTACCAAAGAAACCTCACCGCTGTTAAAGATTTCTTGGATGCCGGGGCGGATGTGAACGCGAGAGACGAGGAGGGTTACACTGTTTTGATAATGGCTGCAACAAATAGTACGCTCGAAACAGAAAAACTCATTAACCAATATAAAATCGTACAACTTTTAGTAGACAAAGGCGCAGATGTAAATGCAAAACAAAAAGACGGGTATACCGCCCTAAAGTATGCCAGAAGAGAAGACCTGGCCCAAGTCATTAAAATCCTCAAACAACATGGAGCGGAGGAGTAAATGAATATTTGGGATCAAGAAAAAACCAACAAAGCATGGGATTTTGCTTCCCATGTCCATAATGGACAATTAGTTCCAGGTACAGATATTCCTTATATAAACCACATTGGGATTGTGGCAATGGAAGTCATGGCTGTGATAGCACAAGAAAAAGACATTGAAAACCCTGACCTTTTGGTTCAATGTGCATTACTTCATGATGTTATTGAAGATACAAGCAATTCCCATGAAATAATAAAGGATATATTTGGTGTTGAAGTAGCAGATGGTGTGTTAGCTCTAAGCAAGGACAAAATTTTTCCTTCAAAAGTTGAGCAAATGAAAGATAGCATCGAAAGAATTAGGAAACAGCCAAAAGAAGTATGGATGGTAAAGCTATCAGATAGAATTGCAAACTTACATTCTCCACCAAAACATTGGGATAAAGAAAGAATAAAAAAATATAGAAATGAAGCTATTTTGATATTAGAAAAACTTGGAGAGGCAAATCAATATCTTGCAGAGAGATTGAAGAAAAAAATTGCAGAATATGGGCAATATCTGTAGAGTATTCCCTTATTTAATTAAATTTAAAAAAATTGAAAAATTCAAGAGAAATATTTCCCATTGCTCCAGAAACACCTATTCGCGACCTTCTGTGCATTTATAATGGGGGACGTTCGTGCAGAATGTGCATTGCCAATG
>CBDTVZ010000536.1:0-1795 GCA_965363995.1 uncultured Eudoraea sp. | reverse complement strand
TGATGCCAGGCCACCTGGCAATATGGATTTCTTTCAAGAAAATCATTCAAAAAAGTTATGGCACCTTCATAATCCTCCATGAATTCAAAACAGTAGACTACATTATAAAGGGAAGAATAATCCTGTTCGTCAAAAGACACACATCTTATAAAATTATCTTTGGCCTTCTCGAAATTATCCATGAATAAGTATTCCATGCCCAATAATGAGTAAATGTCAAAACTATCTTCAGATAGGTCCAAAGCTTGTTTTAGCATGTCTATTGCCGCTTCATGATTGTCTTTTTTTGAATAGATATTAGCGCGCTGAATATAAATTTCTTCATTAGTACTATCCATCAATTGAAGCTCATCTAGCAGCTTCTCAGCAACTTCTAAATTATTTTCAAATACAAGCACTTCTATATCCAAAAGCTTTAAATCCATGGCCCCCGGATGTTGTTTAAGACCAATTTTAATAGCCTTCTTCGCTAAGGATATTTTACCGTTGTTTAGATAGTGATGAATTATGTCTTCGAAATCTTCTGCGTCAAAAAAATAAACGTCATCCGTTTTCAACATGGACTCAAACTTCTCTATTGGTTGATTTTGACTTTCGTTAGGATCTAACGCCATAGGAACGTGCTTGGTTAATCTATGGATTTAAAAATAGTCTTTTGGAACTACCTTTAATTCCAACTTAGGGCTATATTATTAACAAAATAGTTAACAAATTATTGCTATAACTCATTCAAAGTTTGCATTATAATGTCACAACCCCGGTCAATTTCCTCTGCGTTTATGGTCATTGGAGGAGTAATTCTAACCCCTTTTGATTCAAAAAGCAGCCAAAAAAGAATTAAATTCTTTTTTGTACAAGAAAGAATAAGTTTATTGGCAAGCTCTTTGTTTTCCATGATAAGAGACAGCATTAGTCCCTTTCCTCTAATCTCTTTTATGTATTGGTGTTTTAATCTGGACCTGAAATGTTTTTCCTTTTCAAGAGTTTCCGGAATAAGATTGCTATTAGTTAATTCCTTGAGTGTTGCCATGGCAGCCGCGGCTATGACCGGGTTGCCTCCAAAGGTCGTTATATGGCCTAATTTGGGAGAATCACTTAAAGAATTCATCATTTCATGCGAAGCCGTAAATGCGCCAATAGGCAAACCCGAAGCCATCCCCTTACCCATAACGAGTATATCCGGTACGCATTGATAGTGCTCAAAGGCAAATAAATTACCAGTACGCCCAAATCCAGGTTGTATTTCATCAAGGATTAATAAGGCACCCACTTCTGCACAACGATCCTTCACTTTTTTAAGATACCCTTCTTTTGGCATAATAAATCCCGCACCACCTTGAATAGTTTCCAGAATGACCGCCGCCGTATCCATCGAGATTTTATAAAGATCATCTTCGGAATTAAATTCCAAAAAAGAAATATCCGGAATTAATGGACGGAAAGGAGCTTTTCGTTCTTCAAAATCCATTAAACTTAGGCTACCTAAAGTATTTCCGTGATAAGCATTCCGGGCAGCTATGAGTTTAGAACGACCAGTAAAGCGCCTTGCCAGCTTTATTGCTCCTTCAATTGCCTCCGTTCCGGAATTTACTAGATACGTTGTTTCGAGTTTATCTGGTAATAGTGAGGCTAAATATTTACTTAACTGCACTGCGGGTTGCTGTATGAATTCACCATATACCATGACATGCATGTATTTCCTGGTTTGTTCAACTATCGCCTCAACTACTTTTGGATGGCAATGACCTAAACTACAGACCGATACTCCTGCAACAAAATCCAAGTGACCATTTCC
>CBDTVZ010000535.1:0-1796 GCA_965363995.1 uncultured Eudoraea sp. | reverse complement strand
CATGGAGTTATATCAAGAATATAAGGATATGCAAATCGCCATTCAGGAATTTGTTAAACAAAAATTCCAAAAATCATATTCACTCACTTAAAACTAGAAAACGATGAAAAAAACAATGCCAATGCTAGTACTTACAATGTTCTTAGCCTTTTTAATGCCTACACGCACTTTGTGTCAGGGGATGCCAGTATACGACAATACTAGTTTTATTTCTCTAGTCAAGCAACTGGTGGAGTCCGCCAAACAAACTTCAGAAATGATAAAAACGGTTCAGTTTTTAAAACAGGCAAAAGAGACCATTGAAAAGGTCAATAACGCTGTTAAACAATATGAGGCCGTCAAGGAAATTAACGAAAATAACGAAGCTTTGGTAAATATGGTTAGAAGCGATTTGAGAGGGATTTTGAATTCTCCCTACATCCACCCAGATGAAATAGATGCCGTTTCCAATGCATTCAACATGATTATCGATGGTTCTTTACGGAATCTGGAGTTTATGAACCAAGTGCTATCCAACGACTTTTTAAAACTCAATGATGCAGAGCGCTTGGCCATACTGGAAGCACAACGGGATGATTCTCAAAAAATGGTAGCGGACATTACCCTGAAGAATAAACGGTACAAATTGATTATTTCTTTTCGGGAGATGCAGGATAAAATCAACAACAGAGAAACTAATTATTAAACTGATAGGAAATGTTTTTGTCCATAGGATTGGAATATGTCGACGCCGTTTTTCAAACCATCAAGGATAGTGATTTTGCAACCTATACCATTAGTGGAATGAAGGTACTTGCCGTATTGTTCTTTCTAATTAATATCCTAAAAAAGTATTACGAAGGAGGAGCTAATAATCAGGAGGTTACGTGGGGGCTGACACCAACGGAATTGATCAAAAACTTTGCAGTGGTCCTAGTGGTTATTTTTTCCACGGAAGTTTTGGATGCATTGGATTCTATTTTAGTGGCCATAGAAGGTCAATATAGGGGAACTGCACCTGCTTTATTACCGTTAGAGTTACAGGACATCGAGGTCGAAGAGGATTTGGGACTTTTGGATGCGACTACAAAGGCAATGGGTGTCTTATATGAATGGCTTACGACCCCTTTCTTAGGAATCCGGATGTTAGCCTTGGCAATGGGTCTCTTTCTCTGGGTCCTGGATTTATTCATTTATCCCTTATTCTTGGCGGAACGCTACTTTTTATTGGGAATCATGCAAGCCTTTTTTCCTTTGGTCATCAGCATGGCGGTTTTTGAGAAGTTTCGGGAAATGGGGTATCGCTT
The DNA here is from genome assembly GCA_965363995.1 of uncultured Eudoraea sp. Lineage (GTDB taxonomy): Bacteria > Bacteroidota > Bacteroidia > Flavobacteriales > Flavobacteriaceae > Eudoraea. The sequence continues at coordinate 510 of CBDTVZ010000535.1, read as the reverse complement.
TTTCAAACTATATGCTGCTGTTTACATGATTGTCCCCGCTTTCTTTTTGGTCAATGTTTTTGTGAATGAACTCTATAGGGAAGTCACGGAAAACTTTTGGCCCAACCTCTTTGGAACCGATTATGGTAGTGAACTTTTTGCTCCGGTCATTGAACTTGCGGGAGTGGGATTTATCATTCTACTGAAGTTCAAACTTTACAAACGTGCTACCAGTTTCACTTTAAGGCTATTTGTAGATTAATCTAAGAGCAATGAAAAATAAAATTACACCATACCAGAATATTTACAACGTATTGAAAATTAACCGCTTCATTGTTTTGGCAGTGGTAGTAGCCTGTTTATTGACCTGCGTTTTTTCTATTCTAACGGTGTACCGCTTTAATCGCAGCATGCTAAACAGCACATTTGCAGTAAATACGGATGGTTCGATTATTCCGCTGAAACTGGTTTCGCAAAAGGAGAATATGGAGGTCGAGGCACTTATCCCTGAAAAATCTGCATCTTCGGTAA
>CBDTVZ010000534.1:0-1799 GCA_965363995.1 uncultured Eudoraea sp. | reverse complement strand
AAGGCAAATGATAAGGAAAGGTTTAGCAATAGCAGTAATTCTTCTTTTCATAGGACTTGCTATTGCACCAAGTATTAATGCTAATCCATATGAGAACATTAAAAGTTTTTCCAATAAAATATCAAATGAGAACACTAAATTTCCTTTATTATACATTTTTACATCCCTTATGGCATTGGGACAGAATTACATGACTACTCTTTCAAGATGATCACATAAGCTCTTTTGCCAATATACTTTTTCGGCGCATCTAACTTCGCTGAATTGCCAAAAGTCGTCACTCTCTTTTCATAAAAAACTTCTACGTTATCTGTTAGTTGGAAGTTTTTATCCATGAGTTTTATACTACGCATTATAAAGGATATCCATGGATATCTTTTTATAGGTTTCTATGCATTACATAATTGGATGAGGATTACAGCGAAAATGGCAAAAGATATGCTTGATGTTCTTGATGAGATCAGAGAAAATGTTCTTCCAGAGGATGAACAATCATATCCATTTGCAGAATGGGAACGTAAACGGGAGAAAGTAAAACAAAGATTGAGGAATCTCCCAGTTTATGTTGAACGAGCAGCAGGTATGATAAAGTTTTCAAAACCAAAAGTGGGACAATCAAAAAAGCTTGATGTTGTGAAACGTACTATGTTGTTTCTGTTTGCTCGTCTGATGAATAAAAGCAATCGTGATGTTGAAGACATGTTAGGGATGTTTGAACCATTGTTTGGTGTCACAGTGAGCTATAAGTATATTGAACGGTTGTATTCTGATGACGAAGTGAAAATGGTTTTGTATAATCTTTTCATTCTTCTCTTGAAAGATGAGGGTGTTTCTGGTGATTTTTCAGGTGATGGCACTGGTTATTCTATAACGGTTGCAAAACATTATAGAACTAGCCCTAAGAAGAAAGGGAAAGGATATCTTTATGTTTTTAGAGTAATTGATGTAGATACAGGTATGTATGTTGCTTTTGGATATTCAAAAAAATCTGAGATGAAAGCGTTTCATAAAGCGATGAAGATGCTTACTGAGTTTAGGATTAAAATTGATACGCTTTCTCTTGACAGATTTTATAGTTCACGGAAAGTAATCAGGACATTTGATAAGGAGGTTACTTTGTTTTTGATTCCTAAGAAAAATATTTCAACGACTGGTTTGGAATGGAAACCGATCATAACAAGAATGAAAGAGGATCCCTATCTATTTCTGAAGAATTATACGCTGAGAAACCTGAGTGAATCAGGTTTTTCTGCTGATAAAAGACGTTTTGGTGGTTTAATCAGGCAGAAACGGGAAGATAGAAGGGAAATGGCTTTATTTTCAATCACTCTTTTGCATAATATTTTCAATGTGAGAGTCAGACCGGGTTAATTCTGTCCCAATGCCAGACCAAAGATTGTAAGTTAATTTTTATTTCAAGGATATGCACATTACCCCTAGTTTTGATTGAAATTACCCATTTAAAAGTATTATTTACCATCCTTCGACATAATATTTCATATCTTGTCTGTCTTGATCCGTAAAAGGAAACGTAAGATAATGTCGTAACGCTGTAGTTTGTTCATGTCCTTGGCTGATAAATATCTCATTAACTCGATTAGGAATGCTGATAACCAACCAACTTTCAAGTGTTTTCCTGGTGGACTTTGCACATGCACCTGTTGCAGAAATCCCTGCAAGTACACACCATCGTTTCAAATTCTGACCCCACGTCTGATATGTAGGAAGATTTGTCTTGCATCTCAGGAAGTTTTCGATAGCACGTTGCCCTTGCATATTAAATCGAACCCATCGAAAAG
>CBDTVZ010000533.1:0-1808 GCA_965363995.1 uncultured Eudoraea sp. | reverse complement strand
GTATAACCAATATGCTTTTCAAATAATGATTCCTGTCTTATGGTCTGACCATCACCAATATCGACTTTATAAGCAGGTCTATCAGCAGAAATAACAATAAGAGGTATATCACTGTAAAAAGCTTCTGCCACCGCAGGGTAATAATTTAAAAGTGCACTTCCGGATGTACAAATGGCTATCACCGGCTTTTGTATATGTTGAGCCATACCTAAGGCAAAAAATGCTGCGCTGCGTTCGTCTACAATACTATAACAAGTAAAATATGGGTCATTAGTAAAACCAACGATTAATGGGGCATTCCTTGAACCTGGGGAGATTACAACGTTCTTTATACCCCTTGATTTACAATGGAAAACAACCGATTGAGCCGAAGGAATACTAGAATATTTCATAGGCACCACAAAAATACGACGGAACAATGTGTAAATCCAATCAATTGACTTAATTAAATATCATATTTAGCATGGTTTCGCTTTTATGAACTGTTTCGATCCACTCTTGTTGAGCGTTGGAACCGGACGTTATTCCACCACCAATATAAAGGAAGGCCGAATCATCTTTTATCTGCATACAACGAAGGTTGACAAAGAGATGTGAGGTTTTGTCATTATCAATATTTAGTTCTCCTAAAAATCCGGTGTAAAATTCCCGATCATAATTCTCGTTCCTTATGATAAATGCTTCTGCCTCAATAACAGGAAAGCCGCAAATAGCTGGTGTGGGATGTAATGCTTCAATTATGTTTTTTAGTTCAAAATCGCCAACTGTTCCCCAAATTTTAGTTTTTAGATGCCATAAATTACCTGCCTTAACAGAATTCACCTTACCAATTGACAAATCAGGAACGTAACTCCTGAGCTGTTTAGCAATGAATTGGGTAACAATATCCTGCTCCTCTATATCTTTTTTACCCCATGAAGGTTTATCTGTGGTTGTACTCTTTTTAGTACCTGCAAGAGACATAGTAACCAAAGTGGAGTTTTGTTTAAGGAAAAGTAATTCGGGTGTAGCTCCTATCCAAAGTCCTATTTTTGGATGGTACCAGAAATAACAAAAGGCATTTGGATAACTATCAAGGACCTTGCTAAATATTTGAAGGGGTGAGGAATGTTTGGGTACCACTATCTTTCTTGACAGCACTACTTTCTTGAACTTATTATTCTCAATTTCTTTAATCCCCTTGTTTACAATGTCTATATGGTACTTCCTCCCATCTTCCGAGATTGCTCCAAAGATGGAGGTATCAAATTTAAAATTCTTCATTTGAAATTCATGCGTATAAACTTTATCCGGACGAATTAGCACTGCAGGATCCTTCTTATTATAAGGGGCGAAAACAAATCCTTTCTCAGTAAAATCACGTACATGATGCAGAGTCGGATCATCTTGGAAAATTGAAATTACTTCACTGGTATTGGGTTTTCTATAGGCAACAACGGGCAATTCACTTTTCCAGTGAGTTTCAATTATACCAATGTGTTCTAAAAACATACTAGGCTCTAGGTAGGGCAATAGTGGTTAATTTACATATTGAAATGAGATTGTCTTCCTTGTCTGTTACTTTTATATCCCATAATTGTGTAGTTCTGCCTTTATGGATAATTGTGGCCCTGGCATATACTTCTCCTTCACTTATGCTTCTTATATGATTTGCTGATGTTTCAATACCACGTACAAAAACTTTTTGACCATCAAGAAATACATAAGAAGCAGCGCTGCCAACACTTTCAGCCAGAGCAACAGTCGCACCGCCATGCAGAACACCATCGGGTTGATGAACCCTTGAATTTACCGGCATTTTGGCTACA
>CBDTVZ010000532.1:0-1810 GCA_965363995.1 uncultured Eudoraea sp. | reverse complement strand
CCAATAGATGAAATTTCGCCATTAATATATTGCTTACCTCCCACATAAATAACAAAAATGTTGCTGATTCCAATTAACAGGATCATCAAAGGAAAAAACCAGGCGTTCACTTTCGCTAAATCCATGCTTTTCTCCTTTCCTTCATTAGCCAGTACAACCATTTCACTGTTTATCTGAGGTTCCAGGCTATATGCCTTTATAACTGATACTCCAGAAAAGGATTCCTGGGCAAAGGTTGACAAAGTAGACAGGTATTCCTGAACTTTGGTACTTCGTTTATGAATTATTTTACTTATCTGATATATCAAAACAGAAAGTATGGGCAGCGGTAATAAGGAATAAAATGCAATGGTTGGAGCCTTAATAAACATTAAGGGTATAAGACAAACGAATAAGGTGAGTGTCTGAATTCCATACATTATTGCCGGCCCGGTATAAAGCCTTACCTGCCCAACATCCTCACTTATCCTGTTCATTAGGTCACCAGTTCGGTTCTTTTTATAAAAATTTAGACTTAAAAGTTGGTAATGATCGAAAACTTCATTTTTTAAATCGTATTCAATGTATCGCGATACATTTATGATGGTCTGTCTCATTAAAAAAGTGAAGAATCCCGATAGTAAAGCTGCCCCAACGATGATCAGGATGTACTCCAAAAGTAAGTCTCTTGCCTGAGGTTCTGTAATTTGTGAAGCCACATAATTTTCAACAACTTCTATAGATTTTTTCACATAGGAAGGCATTACTAATTGAAATATCCTCGCAATAATGGTGATGATAATGCCGACGAGTATTTTAAACCAATATTTTTTGAAGTATTTGTCTAAGTGCCTGAGTTCTTTCATTAAAAAAATGGCTGGTAATGCAAATAGGTTTTAAGCAATGGACAAATATAGCTGATTGGACCCAAAACAAATGTTATAAAACTTATAAGATAAACTCATAATTAGGTTTGGATTTAAAATAGATTAGTATTTTTGCGGCGTTTTGTATTTCTAATTTAACACAAGGTTCTTTAAAATGCTTACACGAAGGCAAATCAGGGTAAAAGTGATGCAATGCATTTATGCCTTAACCTTATCGCACGATGAATCATTAGAAAAACAGAAAAACTTTCTCCGAACAAGTATTGACAACACTTATATCCTCTATCTGCTTGTTTTAAGTCTTCTAATGGAACTCCATAGTATGGAGGAAAATTTCATCAGATTATCTGCTAAAAAATATTTGACTGAAAATGATGAAAAATATCCGAGTAAGGAAAAGTTTCTAAATAATGCAATACTTAAGCAAATTGTTAATAATTCCCTGTTGCAGGATGAATTGGTTAAAAGGAAATTGAATAATTGGGATCTGCACCAGGATTATGTAAAAATTGTCTTTAATGAAATAAAAAAAAGCGAACTTTTTGAGCAATATATGGTTGTGGGTGAGCATAGCTATGAAGAGGACAAAAATCTTATTGCAAATCTATTTAAGGAGGTTATAGCTCCAAATGAAAGAATTTATGAATATTTTGAGGATGATAAATTAACCTGGGTAGATGACATCCCCTTGGTAAATACCTTTGTACTGAAACAATTGAGGAAGGTAAATGAAGAATATAGCCAATCCTTCTTTTTGCCAAAGCTTTTAAAAGACACCGATGATATGGTCTTTGCTAATCAATTATTAACAAAAACTCTCTTAAACAATAAAAAATTTGAAGAAGAAATTCAAATAAAAACACCCAATTGGGATAAGGATAGAATAGCGGATATAGATGCTATACTTTTAAAGATGGCCATTTGTGAGCTAACTGGTTTTTCTT
>CBDTVZ010000531.1:0-1815 GCA_965363995.1 uncultured Eudoraea sp. | reverse complement strand
CTACGCCGTTTATTAATACCACTAGCCGAAGCCAGGTTAATAAGCATAGATGATATTGATAAGTTGTTTAATACCCTTCATCTTAAAATAGTTTCCGAATTTGAGTGTTTGAAAAAATTACTCGCTCGTGGTGACACGCGTTTAACTCATGCCGCATTATACCTAATAACACAAACTAACGACCTGAAATACAAGGCGTTAGTCGAGTCGAAATTAAATGATTATCACTATAAAGTACAAAAACACGCCAAAGAGATTATAAAGCAGTTTAGGGTATTAGAACTTAGAAATTAACCCCCAATTATCTTATCTATTTTTGACGCCAGCATTAAATGATCGTATGCCGAATTTTTCTTTTTGACATTTGTCATCAAACAAACAATGTACTTTGTGCCATTTTCCCGCTCAACAATAGCTACGGAGTTCATATAATTATAAGCATTTCCTTTATATTTTCCACAGGTATAACCCTCCTCTTCCTTACACTTATATAAGCTACCTGATTTGAAATAGACTGCGGCATCAGACAGATTTTTGGATGCGGCATACCTAATTCTTCTGCCCGTCATATAGAGCATTCGCTTCATTTCCAGACTGCTTTCTTCATCAATAATCAGGCCTCTTTCTAAGGCTATAAAGTACTTCATAAGTCCAATTGGACTTCCTATACTACCTCCTCTTCCAGGAATATATCTTCCAGCACCTCTGGTAAAAAAAGATCCCAAACGCCATTCATCATGGGTAATACCTATATCTCGTAAAGGCTGGTTTACCAGGTTTATGGCCATTTCCGAAAGTTCGCTTTTGGGTGTTGCCTTAAAGTATTCCTCACCTTCTTCAAAAGTAAGTTCGGGGTATTTATCTTTAAAAACACTCATAAGAACTGCTTCTCTCCATACAACAGAAGCAGCACCATTATTACTTGGAGAAACCATGTGATCTACCCATTCATATAAGGAAAATACATCCGATTCTTTGATGGTGCGCTTGAAATATTTTTGGGTTTCCGGATCATAAAAAGGCACCGTATGGTGGTCTGTCATTGCCCATGGTCCGGCTTTAATCATTTTTGTCTTCAACAATTCCCTGCGAGTATCAAAACTTTCGGGATAAATCTCACAAAGTTGTGTAAAAAAAGCAGTCATTACAATAATTTTACCCACGCTGCCTGGTTGATAACCTGCAGCTTCTCTATGTTGGGCATAACGGATAGGTTTTCCCTCGGAAATATCCAAAACAGTAATGGAATAATTTGGATCCAGCCCTCTGAATAATCCGGATATCTGTTTCTGTAAGTCTGGATCTGTATCGGGAATACCATTTATCAGATGATTTCGATCACCGGTTAAACTCAACTTAACAGATGAAAGAGGCTTCTTGGCTCCTTCTGGTAGTTTGGCCCCCTTAATTTCACCATCAATAACTCTTTGCTGATAGGCCAGGCGTCGAATACCGGTAAGTGCATATCCATCAATAGGGTAATTTAGAATATCTGTAAATCCAAAACAGAATATTATAAACGTCAAAAGTGTTAGTTTTTTTATCATTGAATTTTGGTATTAAGTGAAATTAACATATTCATATCCACAATCGGTGCAATGGATTCAAGGTATAGTGAACTTTTCGCGTTTTTATTCTCAACAAATGGTCTTACCTGAAATAACCAGATTTTATCATCTTTAAAACCTAATTCCACATCGTAAGGGCCTTCAATGTTTTTTTGCTGCATTTTGGAAATTAAAGTCTGGCTTAATTCAAATAGGTCATCCCTATTTTTACGGCTTAATATTGATTTCTCAAAACTGCCAGAATTGC
>CBDTVZ010000530.1:0-1828 GCA_965363995.1 uncultured Eudoraea sp. | reverse complement strand
GAATTCAGTCCGAAGACTGCTATGGCAACCGCAATAGCCAATTCAAAGTTATTTCCTGCCGCCGTAAACGCTACCGAAGCAGTTTTATCATATTCCGCTCCTGTTGCTTTTGTAAAGAAAAAGCCAATAATGAACATTAAACTAAAATAGATAAGAAGAGGAACAGCTATGATTAATACATCCATTGGAATTTCAACAATTAACTCTCCTTTTAACGAGAACATTACAACTATAGTAAATAAAAGTGCAATCAAAGTAATTGGTGAAATAGTTGGAATAAATTTATTCGTATACCATTCTTCGCCTTTTAATTTTACCAAAATCAATCGGCTCAAAATTCCTAACACAAAGGGAATACCTAAATAGATAGCTACACTTTCGGCAATAGTTACAATTGAAATATCCACGATTGCACCTTCAAATCCGAAATAAGGCGGAAGAATAGTTATAAAAATCCAGGCGTAAAAACTGTATGCAAAAACTTGAAAAATACTGTTTAGCGCTACCAAACCTGCGCCATATTCGCTACTACCTTCGGCAAGGTCGTTCCAAACGAGTACCATTGCAATGCAACGAGCCAAACCAATTAAAATCAATCCGACCATATATTCAGGATAATCACGTAAAAATGTAATTGCCAAAAAGAACATTAAAACAGGGCCAATAATCCAATTGAGGATTAGTGAAATAGAAAGGATTTTTGTGTTTCGGAAAACTTTGGGCAATAGTGAATAATTGACCTTCGCCAATGGAGGGTACATCATTAATATTAATCCAATGGCAATGGGAATATTTGTAGTTCCGCTACTAAATGAATTAATTACGTCTGGAAATGAAGGAACAAAATAACCAATGCCAACACCCAAAGCCATTGCAATAAAAATCCAAAGTGTCAAATAGCTGTCTAGAAAACTTAATTTTTTATTGGATGCCATTTTTAAGAATTGATTTGGGAGAAAATATAAAACAGTTCGGTTGCAATCTGCGATTCCAATTTTCGGATATTGGTTTCCAGGCATTTGCCTATTTTGTTTTTCTCCATAAGGCCTGGTCTAATTCGTCTATAAAATTTAATGAAGTATAGAAGTGTTTGGTGTTAGGCTTTGCCAAGGTACTGAATAATTGCAAAGGCTATCAATTAGCTCGAATTATGTTTTAGAAGACCCGCGCATTTGCGAAGCAAATCAGTACTGGAGCATGGATAAGGAACTATCGGGATGTATTTTGGAATTTATAAATAGTAGGCGATTGGCAGCAATTAATTATACACGTTTTTACCCAACGTTATTTGAATATTTATCTATTAATCAAAGTAATAGGCAGAAAGGATTACCTACCTTATCAAAAAAGGAAACCAACCTATGATTACTGACCTAGAAGTAAACAAGCCAGTGCCTATTGCGGTTGGTAAAATACTAAAATCGTTTAAACATGGAGCTGAGGTTGGGCCTGCGATCCAGGCCTTAAAGCAGGGTGAATCGATACTAATCAAGGAGTTTTATAATGATGGAATATCCCTTCTTCAGGATTTACATAAATATCTGAAACTAAAATTACCCAATAGATCTTTTCAGGAGCAGCATGAGTATCGCTCAGAATACTATAGACTTTCAAATCTAATTTTATTAGAAATTGTCGATCAAAAACTATGTGTAAAGAAATCTCCCAGCATTGGCTGGTTAGAAAAATTTTATCCAGAAAATAATCATTTCTTTTTAACCTTTCCTCAAATACAAGGATTGAATAGTGCTTGGCAATGGTACAAAAATGGGATTTCTATACCTGTACTGCGCAACAAAATACATCCTTATTACGGAACATACTTTCC
>CBDTVZ010000529.1:0-1831 GCA_965363995.1 uncultured Eudoraea sp. | reverse complement strand
TACATCCGATATTAGAAAAGGATTGTGCATTAAGTACAACAATGATATTTATAAGGTTACTGAGTTTTTACATGTAAAACCAGGTAAAGGTCCTGCATTTGTGAGAACAAAGCTTAAAAGTGTTACAAATGGAAAAGTTTTGGATAATACCTTCTCTGCCGGACATAAAATTGAAGATGTACGCGTGGAAACAAGATCCTATCAGTTTTTATATTCTGATGGCACAACCTATCATTTTATGAATACTGATGATTATAATCAAATCTCACTTCAGGAAGAAATTCTTGATGCAGCGGGACTATTAAAAGAAGGCGAAGTAGTTACTATAATGTTTAACACGGAGGATAGTATGCCATTATCCATTGATATGCCGGCTAGTGTCATTTTGGAAGTCACTCATACAGAACCCGGATTTAAGGGAAATACGGCTACAAATGCATCTAAACCTGCGGTTGTTGAGACAGGGGCCAAAGTAAATGTACCACTTTTTATTAATGAAGGTGATAAAATTAGAATTGATACTGAAAAGGGCTCTTATATGGAGAGAGCAAAATAGATTAATATATATAAATACTTGTATTTAAATATATTAGAGCATTTTATATTTAGTGTTAATTGATATATTAAATTGTTAATTTTGATAAATTTTTTGTGAAATTTCCAAAGCCATATACTCTAAAACAAATTGCAGCGATCATCAATTCTGAATATGTAGGAGCGGATGATTTCTCTATTTATGGGATGAATGAAATACATGTTGTGGAAGAAGGAGACATTGTTTTTGTAGATCATCCAAAGTATTATGACAAAGCTTTAAGTTCCAAAGCAACTGTAGTTTTAATAAATAAAAAAGTTGATTGTCCCCCTGGCAAAGCGTTACTGATATCCGGGGATCCTTTTAGAGATTTTAATATACTTACTAATTATTTTAAGCCTTTCGAAAAATCGGATTTATTGATTTCCAAATCTTCCGTAATTGGAAAGAATACTCATATTCAGCCAAATGTCTTTATCGGTAATAATGTTATAATAGGTGATCATTGCACTATTCATTCAAATGTATCTATATATGACAATTGTATTATCGGCGATCATGTCACTATTCATGCGGGAACAGTTCTTGGAGCGGAAGCTTTTTATTATAAAAACAGGCCAGAGGGTTATGATAAGTTACTTTCCGGTGGACGCGTTGTAATAGAGGACCATGTAGATATTGGTTCGCTTTGCTCGATAGACAGGGGCGTTACGGGCGATACCACAATAAAAAAAGGCAGCAAGCTCGATAATCAGATTCAGGTAGGACATGATACGATAATTGGAGAAAAGTGTCTGATTGCTTCACAAACCGGAATTGCGGGCTGTGTTATAATCGAAGATGAAGTTACTATTTGGGGTCAGGTTGGGATAATAAGCGGCATTACCATAGGAAAGAAAGCAGTAATAATGGCACAGGCCGGTATTGGCAGATCTCTGGAAGGGGGTAAAAGTTACCTGGGAAGTCCGGCTGGTGAAGCTCGAGAAAAATTCAGAGAATTAGCTCATCTGCGCCGTCTTCCATCAATTTTAAAAGATTTAAACAAACAATAAGTAATTAACCACCCATAAATAGTTTTCAAAAATATATTTTTGTATAACTAAAAAGACAAATTAACAATGAGCGTATTAGTAAATAAAGATTCCAGGATAATTGTTCAAGGCTTTACCGGTAGTGAAGGCACTTTTCACTCAGAACAGATGATAGCTTATGGTACGAATGTAGTTGGAGGAGTTACTCCGGGCAAAGGTGGTAGCGAACACCTTGGAAAACCTGTTTTTAATACAGTTGAGGATG
>CBDTVZ010000528.1:0-1833 GCA_965363995.1 uncultured Eudoraea sp. | reverse complement strand
CTTCCCAGTCCTTTCCAAAAAATGGGTTTAAGTTAAATGTTCCGATAGCGTGAAAAATAATACCTATTCCCCACCCAAATGCGGCCCATAAAAACCACATATAACTCCACTGATTATTCCAGTAGTTAATAAATGCCAATAATGAGATCACTAGTACATAGGATACTAAATTTCCATAAAATTTCTTTAAGCCATCCACGCGTTCTTTTGCTCTCAGGTATTTATTTTCTTTGTTAAAATCTTCCATGATATTTTTGTTAATAGTTATTTATTTTTTAGTGTTGTGGTAAAATGGTCAACTTAAGGAATCGGTTTGAGGGAAGTTTAAAAACCTTCCTTATTCATTAATTCCTGTATTTTTCTTTGCTCCCATACCTTCCCCCACAAAGGATTAATTCCATAGGCAGCCATACCTGTAACTACCAGGCCAAAGCCCCATCCAAGAGCCGGAAAAACTGCCCAGGGAAAGCTGGTAGTCTGATAATTTATCCATATTAGAATAGGGATAACTATGCAGTATAAAATACTACTGGAATAAAACTCCTTAATAGCTTTTAGCTGTTCCTTTGCCCTTAAATAACTGGCATCTTTTCTATTGTTTTCCATGATTCCTGTTTTGTAAATGATTCTGATATTAATTACAATTCAAAAATCCGAAATGTAGGACAACTTTCTAAATTTAAGTTTCTCAATCGTAATATTAAACTGATGAATTGTAATTTAAATTGACCTAATCCCTTCCTAAAACTTATCATTATCCATTAATTCTTTAATCTTCTTTTCCTCCCAGCTCTTTCCCCATAGAGGATTATAACTATAAGCCTCCAATCCGTGCATTAAAAGTCCAAAACCCCATCCCAGTGCAGGAAAGATTGCCCATGGAAAACTTGTTGACATAAAATTTAACCAAATCAGAAAAGGGATTACAATGCAATATGCAGTAAGATTTCCATAGAATCCCTTAATTGACTCTACTCGTTCTTTAGCTTTCTGATATCTCTTATCACTGATATAGATTTGCTGTGATTCCCTCATACTAACCATCTTGGTAAGCATGGGCAATAAGATTGTAAAATCCTTCGAGGTCTTTTTAATTTGAACTTCTTTGTCCGATAGGATACTATAACGCTGTTGAATATTCCTGAGTCCTACCCCACTACTCTTCTTGACCACCTGTTTCTCCTGCAGATTATTCTGAATAACAAGTGATTCGCCGTCTTCGAAAACCTTAATATGCAAAGGCCTTGTACTGGTAACGACGTTGTGTTTAACTGCATTCTCCAGCAAAAGTTGCAGAGAAAGCGGTACTATCTTAGCTTCCGGATTACTGCACTTTTCCGGAATATCAAAGATAATGCTGTCTTCAAATCTCATTTTTAGTAATCGTATATATGTTTTAGCAAACTGAAGTTCCTCGTCAACGGTTACCAGGTCCTTGTTTTTCTGTTCCAGAACGTACCTGTATACTTTAGATAGAGAGGTAGTAAATTTTTGTGCCTGATCAGGGTCCTCCTCAATTAAACTTGTAAGAACATTAAGACTATTAAATAAAAAATGAGGATCTAGCTGATTCTTTAAAGCATCGAACTTTGCGGAAGCTGTCCCGGCAATTATCTTTTGTTCCTTGACTTTTTTATCCTGCAAAGCCCTGTAAAAGTAAAACGCATGAAAAAAGACAGTAAATACAATGGTGATTAATAGTGCTATAAGATAATGGATAGCCCTTTCTCCAGCGAGAAATTCCTCCCAACTGGCACCTTCTAACCCCATCCGAATCAATATTCTTATCCAAAGAATACCAAACATGGTTAAAACTATTCCACCAAAGGCTCC
>CBDTVZ010000527.1:0-1836 GCA_965363995.1 uncultured Eudoraea sp. | reverse complement strand
GTGCCGATCTGATTGATAGACTGTGAAGAAGCGATCAGCTTAACTTCTTCGTTGTACTGGTAGTTAACTTACTTATTTATTACGAAAATATCAACAAAAAACTTGGCAGAAATAGTAGATAATTTAGATGTCGCAATTGAACCATTTTTTACCAAAGAAGAATTGAATCAACTGGCTGAGGAATCCGGATTTATTCAACGTCAACGAAAACTACATGGTCATGCGTTCTTAGACTTAATTGTATTTTACAGTGACAATTTAAAGACTCAAAGTTTAAATGATCTGGCATTGATATTAGAGGAAAAGCATCAGATTATTATTCAAACTCAGAGTTTAAATGAAAGATTTAACGACAATGCCTTGGTCTTTCTCAAGGATGCTTTAGAGAAAATGCTCAAAAAGCAATTGGATGTAGAGCATGTGTTGTCAGACATAAAAGGAATAAATCGAGTTCTAGTAAAAGACTCTGTCTGTTTTCAAATAGATGAATCATTGGTTGAATATTATCCGGGAAGTGGTGGAAGTGGGTCTAAAGCATCAGTGAGGATACAATTTGAATACGATATATTGTGTGGTAAAATTAATGATTTATCTGTAAACGCTTTTAACGATCAAGATGCTAAAGATTCTATTGCAACCATTGAGTTAATCGAAAAGGGAGACCTTATTATTCGGGACTTAGCTTATACGAGTCTCACAGTGCTAAGCGCTATCGTCGGGAAAATGGCGTTTTACCTTTGTAGATTGAATCATAAAGTAAAAGTATATGAAAAGAAAGGCGATCTTTACAAAGAAATAAACTTCACAAAACTGTACAAATATATGAAAAAAAATAATATAGATATGTTGGAAAAAGAAGTCTATCTAGGTCTCAAAGAAAAATTAAAAACGCGCCTAATTATACATGTTATGCCTGAAAAAGAGGTAGCAAAAAGGATACGGAAAGCCAGGGAAACCGCTAAGAAAAAGGGGCGGCAAAAAGAACTAACAAAGGAATACATAGCACGTGCACATTTAAATTTGTTCACAACAAACGCTGGCGCAGATCAAATACCAGCCGAGAATGTTTGGAAGCTTTACAGGTTGAGATGGCAAATCGAGTTGGCATTTAAAATATGGAAATCAATTTGCAATATAGAGAAAGTAAAAAAGGTAAAGAAACACAGGTTGGAGTGTTACATTTATTCGAAGCTGATTTTCATAGTACTTGGCTGGCAAATAGTATGGCAAATAGCCAGAAACCTATATTCTCTGGAAGGAAAAGCACTGAGTTTTTTTAAAGCATTTAAAACTTTATTACGAAAAAAAGATACTGAAATTAGAGAAGTATTTCTGGAAGGTAATGTTACGATAAAAGACTTTATGATAAAATTCTACAAACTCAGTAGAAGGTTTCATTTATTGGAAAAAAAGCAGGAAGGGCCAACATCCTTGGAAATATTGTTAAGTTGTTCAACTGTCTGATTTTTCAATGTTTCGTGGGCAGAGAAAGGGCTTAACCTTACGGCTATGGGGTTCGCAGGTGAAGAACTGGAAGGTCTGTTGGTTAACCATGGCGTTGCATGCGATTTTGTCAGGATTTCCAGCGAAACGCGGACCAACATCATTGTCGATGAAGTGAACACCGTAACCCAGACCGCCTTCAGTGCCGGCGGGCCGGAAATCAAACCGTATGAGCTGATGCAATTAATGCATAAAGTCGAAAAACTTGATGATCCTGATTTTGTTATCGTCAGTGGGAGCCTTCCTCCCGGTGTTCATCCCGAAGTTTATCGTAAAATCATCGAAATGGTCAAAGGAAAAGGCGCAAAAGTTATCCTGGATACGGATGGAGAT
>CBDTVZ010000526.1:0-1837 GCA_965363995.1 uncultured Eudoraea sp. | reverse complement strand
TGGAAGACAGTGGAGAAATGGCTATCTGGGTAGTAAATAAAGCCTATGACGCTGCACTGAAATATAAATCGGATCTTACCCCTTTTATTTCTGAGTTTTTGAGACCTTTCGCTATGATAAAATTGGATTAAGTTGTAGACTTAAAGGCGATATCTGTGAAATGCAGGGTATTAAGGGACTCAAACCAAAAGGCAGTGGCTATTGCATTGTTAAAGGCAGCGGTATCCCTAGAATTGATGTCATGATTCCAAAATCAAGTGAACTGGAAAGTGCTGATGAATCGACTAAAATCTATTCAATTAGCCAATGAAGCGGTAATTGAATAGAGCTGTTTCATTTAATGCTTCATTAAGGCAAGGTTCATCCTACATATGAGAATATTCTCAATAAAGTTAACAACAGACTCACTCGGGAAAACAATCATGATAAATACACTAACTCAAAAACACTACCCGTATCGTCAATGTTTTCTGGCCATCCTGAATGCCAAGTAGATATCCATAAAACCTTCAGTAAAACCTGGATCTATAAAATTTCCAAAGGATGGATGTACCAATCACCGGCTAAAAAATGGGTGAAGAAGTAAAATTACTCTTAATAAGAATCATTATAATCGGCGCAACTTCTGGCCGATAACTGCCTTTTACACCTTTTAAAATCAAAGGATTATAGAGGGAGAGGTGTGAGAAGACCGGACATTAGAACGAGAGAGAAGGGGGGGGAGGGGTAAATCTAACTATATACACTTAGACTAGGCTGTCCAAAAAGAAATATAATATTAGTCAAACTGATTGGAGATTGTACGCCCAGGCTATGAGGGCTATACCTGATATAACTCGTTACTCAATGCGTAGAGAAATGGAAATGATGATCATGCACTATGAGATGAATTATGATTATAATCATTTACGATTTTGGAAAGGAGTTTATGATGACTGTAAATAATAGATTTTTATTTTTTTTCATAGTTACCGCATTTTGTCTTACCTCTAATGTTTTTGCACAGTCAAATATTCAAGCTGATGAAGTTATTAAGTTTGTAAAAAAAATGTTGCAATCTCAACAAAAGATCTTGGAAGCAAGATTGTATTTTACGAAAAGCTAAAATTACAGGATCAAAATCTATTACTCGATGCTCAATATCTAAAATCATTAAATGTTAAAAGAAATGAAGTGCTTACTGGTTTGTTTTACTTAAGTTATAAGAATACCTTTAACTGTGAAATTGATGCACGCCTTAAGATTGCCTACGATATTGGTATGCTTTCCTCTGTGCAAAAACACTATCAACGCAATCTGCAGACAACACAGAACATTGAATCAGGATTAATTTACCCTTCCATAAAAGAATTAGAATTGTTTGTAAGCTATTCAAAGCTCCCGCTTACATTAAGGAATTATCTTGAAAAATCAATAGGAGATAAACCTTTTAATGTTATTAATTTATTGAAACACAACAATTTAACTAACTCCAATTAATTGCGATATCTCAAGTTTTTGTAATCACCATCTATAAATTATTAAAAGAAGCGTGACGAACAAGATGAGTAAGCTTTTATCATCATTTTTTAAAGTGTAGACACATCAGGATTAGAGAAGTGCAAATAAAATGGTAGAATATCATGCCAGTATCAAATGAAGAAAAAGAGTTTGTAACCTACGTAGTCGAGCTTATGCAACCTATGGGTCCAGTAAGGGCAAAAGGTATGTTTGGTGGGCATGGAATATTTCTGGAAGGAATAATGTTTGGCTTAGTTGCGGATAGCGTTCTTTACCTAAAGATCGATAAAGAGACCGAGATGCAATATAAAGCCAGAGGGCTTGAAGCATTTACTTA
>CBDTVZ010000525.1:0-1842 GCA_965363995.1 uncultured Eudoraea sp. | reverse complement strand
CCATGATTCGAGTTAGTTGTTGTAAATCCTGAATTTCGATCGTCACTGCCATTCGAACATCCCTTTTGGACTCATCCAAAAATACATATTACACCTCATGTTGCAAGTGTTTCTGATATTGAATCTGTAATACCACAATTATTAGAAAACTATAGAAGATTAACAGAAGGAATGCCTTTGAATAATACAGTTAATCGCGAAAAGGGATATTAACTTGTAGTTTTCAGCTTTATAATTTCATTTAAGTATAAAAAACATATAATTTTGCAAAATTGGAGTCACGACAACTTCAAGATTAGTATTTCCTTAAATCTTTCAATGAAATTTCGCTTTTGCAGATACAAACAGATCAAATAGAAAAAAAACTTTACGATTACCAATTACAGGATCTGAATACAATTTTTTCCTATTTGGAAGAAGCTCCGGAAGATGTAAATCTGCTGTATCAGTTACCTACAGGTGGTGGTAAGACCGTGGTATTTTCCGAGATAGCCAAAAGATTTATTGCCAATACCCAAAAAAAGGTAGTAGTTCTTACCCATAGGATAGAATTAAGTGTCCAAACTTCCAGAATGCTAAGTGGATTTGGAGTTAAGAACATGATCATTAATAGTGAAATTAAGGAATTACCAGACCAAAATAATTTCATGTGCTTTGTGGCTATGGTTGAAACCCTGAATAACAGACTACAGGAGGAGATGATTGAGTTAAACGACGTGGGTTTGGTAATTATTGACGAGGCACATTATAATTCTTTCCGAAAGCTTTTTAAGTACTTTGAAAAATCGATTATTTTAGGCGTAACTGCTACACCGCTGAGTTCCAACATTAAGCTTCCTATGAAGGATAATTACAGCAAGTTAATTGTTGGAGAATCAATTGAATCGCTTATAAAAAAGAAGTTTCTTGCCAAGGCCAATATGTATAGCTATGATGTTAGTCTACGTTCATTAAAGCTGGGAATTAGTGGAGATTACACCGTAAAATCTTCTGATGAATTGTACGGAAATCAAAGTATGCTGGCTAAATTATTATATGCTTACGAGGAGATTGCTAAAGGAACAAAAACCTTGATTTTTAATAACGGTATAAACACTTCTCGTTATGTGTATGAAACTTTTAAGAGGGCAGGTTATCCTATAAAACACTTGGATAATAAAAATACAGCTTCAGAACGTAAGCAAATCTTAGAATGGTTTTCAGAAACCAAAGATGCCATTTTGACTTCTGTAAGTATTTTAACTACCGGATTTGATGAACCAACTGTGGAGACCATTTTTCTAAACAGGGCAACAAGATCACTGACTCTTTATTTTCAAATGATTGGAAGAGGATCGCGTATTCTTCAAAATAAAACGGATTTCACCGTTGTAGATATGGGAAATAATACGTCCCGTTTTGGTATGTGGGATGCACCCATTGATTGGCAAGAAATATTTCACTTTCCAGATTTTTTCCTTGAAAACATAAGGAATGATGAAGAAATTGAACGTGAATTTGTTTATACAATGCCTCCTGAACTCAAGGCAGAATTTGCAAATTCTACCCAAATTGATTTTGATGTTAAGGCTGAATATAAAAAAGTTTTTGCACAAGGCCTGAAGTCTAAAACTGTACTTGAACGCAGTATAGAACAGCATGCCCAAATATGTGTTGAAAATAGCGAAGATGTTTTTGATGCAAGAATTCTGGCCAAAAAGCTTAAAGAAGAAATCTCCTATCGGGTGAGGCAATATTCATATTGTATTATGAACAATACTAAGAATTATAAAGAATGGTTGGAAGAGGATTATGAACGTAAACTTCGCTTAAATATATCTCAAAAATTTGCATCAAGGATGT
>CBDTVZ010000524.1:0-1843 GCA_965363995.1 uncultured Eudoraea sp. | reverse complement strand
GTAATCAATCCAGATTTTTGCAGCTTGAGAAATTTTCATGGTTTACCTCCTTTTGTTTTTGGATTTGACATTCATAAACGGCCTGGGGTAAGCATAATGTATCCATATCGTATCTGCAATAATTTTGGTCAGTTTGGTGGTTGGACATCCGCCATAAAAAATATGATTCTTTGAGCTTTAAATTCTGGTAGATCATCTACATATCTGTATTTTCACGATTTTGCATAACTCAATATATCTGAAAGTTGGTATTTTTGTATCTTTACACCACAGCAAATTTTTTTAATTAGACAATAATCCAGTCATGCTGAAAAAATACACGCCATATGTTCATCCCCGTAAAGCACAATGCCTTTGTGGATCAGGATTAAAATTTAAAAGATGCTGTTTTGATATTTATCAGAAAGAGCGGGATGTCGGAGCATCAAGTGAGCTCTTTAATAATAAAAAATACAAAGAAGCGCTCATACAATGCCGTGCTGATATTACCCGCTATACTATTTGGCATAGAAGCCACACTGAGCCACCTCTCAAAGATGGTTACGAACCCATCTATGAGATTCTTGACATTGATATAAAAGCTCTCTCTGAAATGGTTCGTATTTTGTTTAAATGCCACGAGAGGCTTAATCTTTTAAAAGAATTCCCAGCTGTATTAGATAGGCTTCGAGAAAATATTAAAGTTGAGCGATGGCGTCATCATATTGTTTATTTTCAAACTCTTTGTGCTTTAAGCCCTAATTGGAATGTGAAGACTGGAAGGCATGAACTAAAGAAAATAGGTTCAATAGAAGAAGTTAATGATGTCGAAATTTTACAGCTATTTTGTGAGTTAGAATTAGAGGAATTTAATTTTACAGAAAAATTAAAATTAATCGACAAAATATTAAATCTATCTGAAAAATGGATAGACGTATTACAATACCAAAGCCTTAAAGCGACCCAGTTTCTTTTAATAAATGACATAGAAGAAGCAAAATCATTACTCATTGGCGCAGTTAAAGAGGCACGAAAAAATATTGATAATTCAATAACTGCATATGAGGCTTTAAGAACTGGCGAAACCATGCTTCTTTTATCGCCTCTGATTAATGATGAAGACCTTGCTTTAGAAGCGGTTAGCTTGCTAAAAAAATCTTTAGAATTTGAGTATTGGACTTCAGCTGGTGAGGCTTTAATTTATCGGGAAATCGGAGATGCAAGGAAGCGGTTAGATGAATGGGAACAAGCAAAGGAAAATTATGCAAAAAGCTTAGAATTATCACCACATAATGTTTCTCAAGTTTTCCTTGCCGAATGTTACCTTTATACAGAACAGCTCTCAGAGGCAAAGGCTCTATTGGACGAGGTGTTACCTGAAAAGTTAACCTATCCAAATTACTGTGATTATGTATTTGTTCACGCGGTATTGTCGATCGCCTCTGGTGATACGGAAGAGCTTAATAATTCAGAAAAACTACTTCACACTATTGAATTTAAAGAGCCGCTTTTCAGAGAGCGGCAGCAAAGTTTACTAATTTCAGTTTTAAAATGTAAGGCAAACTGTAGTAATGAAAATATTATAAAACGTGCTTTTGCTGTTTTAAAGGGTGTAATGCGTTCCGCTAACAGATACCTTATATTTCAGCCGAATTTTATGGGGATAGGGATAAATCTGAACAAAGTGGTCGAAGATTCTGAAAAAGTGCATAGAGAACGAATTGGTTAGAAAATATTGTCTTCAATCCTTATCATTCAATTTTTATATCTCCAACAAAAACTAACTATCACGCGTCCTAATTTTTTGCAGATACTGTAAACGTATACCTTCAAGCAATAAATCGCATGAGCTCCGATGAAAACA
>CBDTVZ010000523.1:0-1849 GCA_965363995.1 uncultured Eudoraea sp. | reverse complement strand
CGACTAACAGTGCAAAAAGCAATTTTTTTAGGTTCATTTTATTAAGATTTGGGCAAAATCATTAATTCAACGTAAAAATAGCCCGAAGATGAGGACTTGGATAGAAAATGTTGTGTAGTTCTAAAAATGTGTGGTGAAAATGGTAGGCGCGGCCTATAAGCGGAGAATATGGCCCTTTATCGACTTTCTAAAGATTTCAGAATTATCGATACAAATACATAAAAACCGGATAAGATAGTATTGGATATTATTGGGTATCCGAAAATATGAATTGCTTATCGGAATTTTATTTTTTTAAATGTCTACAAATCACTCAAAAGCCAGGTAAAAGTATCCCTGATACTTAAGGTTAAGGTCTTTTAAATCAATAAGATAGAAGTAAACACCTTCAGGTAAGTGATTATTGTTTTGGTTAATATTTCGATTTGGAATTCCTTGAAATTCATTTTGGTAATTGGTTTTTTCATAAACTAAATGACCAGACCTATTGAATACCTTAAATTCATTATTTGGCGATTGCTCTATAATTTTTAAACTAAAAAAATCATTTATTCCATCACCATTTGGTGTTATGGCATAGTTACCAGGTTCGTTGGCTTTTGTATTAAACAAAAAGCCCAAAGTAAAGATTTCATAATCATTGGCATTGAAAATATTGGAAGTGACGGTCCCTTCTTGGGTATTACCTTCATAATTAGCATTTCCCAAATTATCCCATTGTTCATTTTTCTTGTTCCAGCCTGCAACGGTGACACTTTCTATTCCATCAACCGAAGATTCCAGGTTAGAACCGGAGTTCCAATTAAGAGATATTTGAATCCTGCCTGTAGTTGTCAAATTCCAGAATTCCTGAGAATTTATACCTCCTAAACTGCTATCCCTATTGTTACTATTAAAACTTTCAGCAAAACTTCTGGGATAATCAGGGTTTTCAAAAAAGTAAGCGCATTTTGCCAGGAAAACATCATCAATAAATTGTATTTGAAGTGGTCTTAAAATATCATCATAACCAACAGGAAAACTAAATATCTTTTGCCCTTCAACGCCCACCTGACCGTCAACCTTGGAAAGATTTGCTACACCTTCATAAATCGCTTTTGCAGAAAACAATGTATAGATATTTTTATTAGCTCTGGAGGAGATAATATTTCCATATATTATGCCAAGTGAGTTGTCTATATTGATAGGAATATCCAGATACAGATTGTTTTCAACAGCTAATTCCAGATCATAAAATGTTGGACTAAAAGCTCCTGAAATCAAAAGCGACTCTTTATCGTGATAAAACCCTATTAACCCTAAATTTCTATCAAAACTCCCATCGTTGGTAAAATCGGTGTGAAAGCCCACTAAGCCTTTCGTATGTAGCTGTAAATTACCATAATTATGCACTCCTTCCTGACCAAAAAGGCCATGGATTATTAACGAAAGAAGTATGAATAATCTTATTTGAATCATATTATTGAATGTTTATTTGCTGCCAATCAGTTCCGTCACTTTGTAACCATACAGCTTTATTACGATTCAAAGCATCATTTTGAAATCCCTTATTACATATATATTTTGTGGTTGTCTTGTTATTCCCTTTACTGATATTTTTCAGGACATAAATTCTCCCGGGGCAGCTACTAGCCGATGGGAGACCAATATTGAGGTTTCTTTCTTTCATAACCAATGTATAATCATTTTCATCTAAGGTTGTACTTGTGGTAGTAGTCCTTATTGGTGCGGCAATTGCCCCACCTACGTGTAATGAGGATGTAGGTGAGCTTGTGCCTATTCCAATATTCCCATTTGTAAAAGCAAGATTTTGATTATTTATATTGTACGTTCTGTTTTCTTCTTCCTG
>CBDTVZ010000522.1:0-1857 GCA_965363995.1 uncultured Eudoraea sp. | reverse complement strand
ATTTTTTCAACGCAATCATCAAGCCACTTAAGCATTTTTCTTATATCAAATGGCTTATGGAATATATGACAGTCCAAATCCTGCGCATATTTCAAATCGGAATCAGTCCAGTCTCCTGACATGAGGGCTCGATATTTTACTTTACATCCCTTTTGCTGCCGATCTTTAATTAGTTCTAATCCAGTTTTTGATGGCATATTGACATCTGAAATGATTATATCTGCACAGGCATGATCTACGGGACATTTGTGATTAATGGAATCATAAACTGGACACATTATAGGGTCCGAAAAAGTAAAAACTTCGTAACTCCGCTCATTTAGGATATATTTAAGCGTAGACCGGAGGATGTCATTATCTTCAAATATTAAAATCCTTGGCCTCAATCATTCTCCTTTTGTTAAATTTTAAATCGACGTGATTCTTGCCATTAATTTTCAAAGACTATGACCTCTGCATTTAATTACCAAAATATACATAAGCAAAATCCTCGCCAAAATTAAAATCCACATAGACATCAACAAAAATATACATTAAATTAGAATGTTATGATGGAATCTCTAAGGGTTATTGAAATTCGATTATGCAATAAAGGTTATATAATTAGGAGAGTAGGTACCTATTTTTATTGATGGGATACTTTACGAGGTAATAAAAAATGTGGGAATCATGAGGATATAAAATTAGAGACACGGAGGCGATTGGATGGATTGAAAACCTGTATGCCTAAATAATGTCAGGGTGATCTTTTTTCTGAGATCACCCTGTTTCTCAAGGGATATAATTTGAATATCGGAACTTCGGCTAAATTGATGATATGCTCTAAGATTAGCTCCAAATTTGATGGAGTTCTGACTACAGATTTCTTGCCAGTATCATAACTTACTGAAAATGTAAGATATGCAATGGATATCTTAAATTTTTCAGTGATGTCAATTGCTAAGATAGATAGCAGATAGCGTCACCAGCATCCTGAGAATCACAAAAGGTGATATCACAAATTTTTAATGGTCATTGATAATTCCAACTTTGTTGGAGAGTATTACAGGTTTCGGTGGGATTCGTTTTCGTTATTTAGCCATTACCAATCTGCAAACATCATGAAATTCCCGAACCATAACTTCCAAATACCCTCAACCTTTTTTGAATTGCTACAATGTTCACTCCTCAACATTTTTCTCGATACTCCAGGTAAAATCAATGGCCGCATCGGCAGTGCCATCTTCTTTTTGGGGCGTATAGCTAACTTTCACTTTGGCAAAATTCAAAGTGACATTTTCGGTCAATCGGTCATCACTGCCGCCTCCACCTGTACTTACAGAAGTCACTATAACCGGCGACATCGTGATTTCCATGTAATCCAAAGCATCCATTCCAGCTTTGCGCACAGTTAGGGTTGCTTCGCTCAGGTGTGCGCCAGAAAAACAAGCCCGAAGAAGATCTATGGAGGCTTTATCAACGTATTTGGTCAGTGACAGGTCCTCTACATCCACGTTGCCCGCACCAGCGCCACCGCCAACGTGCATAGATCCGGATTGGGCGGCACCCCAACTCCAGGCCAACACATCTATTTCGCCTTCGTGATCCGGAATTAGAGATTCACCATCAATACCATCCACCTTTAATACGATGTCCATAGACCCGGAGTCACTACTACTTTCTTCAAAAACTGGATCTTGTGCTATGCTACTTGATGAAAAGAAAAATAATGATAAGCCAACAAAAATAATCAGTGTCTTCTTCATAAAGTCCTCCTTATCCTTGTAGATCAGATTGGTACTAATGAAGCTAAACAAATTCGATTTATCGCTGTTGGTAATCTTGGATACCCATTGAGCACATTACGCTCTATCAGGA
>CBDTVZ010000521.1:0-1873 GCA_965363995.1 uncultured Eudoraea sp. | reverse complement strand
GTGATAGATGATGATTCTATAGCGCAGAATATGAATGATTTACCGGAAGTTTTGAAGCCTATGGTAAAAGGCGGTGGATCTTTAACGGCCTTACCAATTATTGAAACTCAGGCAGGTGACGTATCAGCATATATTCCTACCAATGTTATTTCCATAACAGACGGGCAAATATTTCTGGAGCAGGATTTGTTTAATCAAGGGGTACGCCCGGCGATTAATGTGGGGATATCTGTATCTCGGGTTGGAGGTAATGCTCAGATTAAGTCTATGAAAAAAGTAGCAGGGACATTAAAACTGGATCAGGCGCAATTCAGGGAATTGGAGGCATTTTCAAAATTTGGATCTGACTTGGATGCAGCTACTTTGAATGTGATTGAAAAGGGTAGGCGTAATGTGGAAATTTTAAAGCAGGCTCAAGCCGATCCTTTTACAGTTGAAGATCAGGTTGCTATTATTTATGCGGGCTCTAAAAATTTATTAAGAAATGTCCCGGTTAAGAAAGTGAAGGAGTTTGAAAAAGACTATTTAGAATTTCTCAATGCTAAACACAGAGACGTATTAGATACTTTGAAAGCCGGGAAATTAACCGATGAGGTAATAGATACATTAACCTCAGTATGTAAAGACCTGGCAGGTAAATATCAAGGCTAATCTCTGAATTCACAATTTAAGAAATGGCAAATTTAAAGGAAATACGAAATAGAATAGTATCGGTATCCTCTACCATGCAGATAACTAGCGCCATGAAAATGGTGTCTGCTGCTAAGCTAAAAAAAGCTCAGGACGCCATTACTGCTATGCGTCCGTATGCCAATAAGCTTACAGAATTGTTGCAAAACTTTAGCGGAAGTATAGATAGTGATACCGGGAGTAAATATACTGACAAGAGGGATGTGAATAATGTTCTTATAGTAGCAATTACATCCAACAGAGGCCTGTGTGGGGCATTTAATTCCAATATAATTAAACACTGCCTGTCAATGCAGAAAGACCATTACGCGGGTCAGAAAGTTGATTTTATAACAATAGGGAAGAAGGCTCACGACCTTATTGGAAAAAGGCATAATGTTGTTTCTGACCATAGTAATATCTATGATGAACTTACTTTTGAAAATGCAGCAGAAATAGCAAAAGAATTAATGCAATTATATACGGATGAGTCTTATGATAAAATTGAAATAGTATATAATAAATTCAAAAATGCGGCTACACAAATAATCACCACGGAGCAATTCTTACCGATTTTGCCTGTGGAGCAGGATTCAAATACCTCTGCGGACTATATTTTTGAGCCTACAAAAGCAGCTATAATAGAAGAGCTTATTCCTAAGTCGTTAAAAACGCAGTTGTTCAAGTCTATTAGAGATTCATTTGCAAGTGAACATGGAGCCAGGATGACCGCAATGCATAAGGCTACAGATAATGCCACTGAATTAAGGGATCAGTTAAAACTAACTTATAATCAGGCTCGTCAGGCGGCTATTACCAATGAAATCCTTGAAATAGTAGGTGGAGCGGAGGCATTGAACAATTAACTATTTTTTAGTTTGAATTAATTGAATAAACAATAATAATCCCGCCCATAGCGGGATTTTTTATTGACAGGATTTTCATAGATGCTTACCTAACTTTTTTGGCACCAAATTTGGTTTTATATCTTTACGAAAGCATAAATAATAGAGAATTATGAAAAATACATCTATAATAATACTTGCTGTTTTTAGCCTTTACGGATGCTCCTCCCAAAAGAAATTAACAACGGCACCACCTTTCAGCATAAATAATCCTTCATGTCAGCAATATGTTGGTGGCAGGGAAGAAAGTGGCACGGGTTTTATTCTGCAATTACCGGTTGATGTAGGCGCTAGTAATG
>CBDTVZ010000520.1:0-1877 GCA_965363995.1 uncultured Eudoraea sp. | reverse complement strand
TGTAATTTTTCGCCTAAAAATGGGTTTTTATCATGGCTAATAGGAGGATTAAACTACCAAATAGAGCATCACCTATTGCCTAATATTTGTCATATCCATTATAAAAAAATATCAAGTATTGTAGAAATGACGGCTAAGGAATACGACATGCCTTATAATACCAAAAGCACATTTGGTGGAGCTATTTGGGATCATATAAAAATGCTAAGAGAGCTGGGCAGAGTGACACCTTTAGCAGCAACAGTACTTAGGAAATAATGAAAATATAAAAACTAGAAATAAATATAATAATTAATAATAAATATCTAAGTAATGGAAGAAGGAACAGTAAAATTTTTTAATAGGGCCAAAGGATTTGGTTTTATAAAACCAGTTAATTCTGAGGAAGACATTTTTGTACACCAAAGTGGTCTTATTGATGAAATTAATGAGGACGACAAAGTAAAGTTTAATTTGGAAAAAGGACAAAAAGGAATGAACGCAGTAAATGTGGAAGTTATCGACTAAGTCTGGTTAACCAAATAATAATAGAAAAGCCATCATAACAGATGGCTTTTCTATTTCCCAGTATGTGTTTTATACTAATATTTAAAGGGTAATACAATTTACATCATTACTTCCTCAGAATAAGTCCCGGGTGCAAATACATTTACGTTGGAAAACTATTCAGGATACTCTACCCTAAGGTGATATATATTGGTCAATTTTTGTTTAAGTACCTTCTTAATCATTTGAATCTCTTTAAATGTAATATTGGCATTTAAAAATTGATTCCCATTCATCTGTCCGGTAATGATCTTCTCCACAAATTCATCAATTATTTGATAAGTCGGATTATTTAAGCTCTTTGAGGCTGCCTCTACGGAATCTGCCATCATTAAAATAGCGGTTTCCTTGGAAAATGGAATGGGTCCTGGATATCTAAAATCTGATTCTTTAAATGGTTGATCTAACTCCTGCTGTTTTTTATAAAAGTAATAGACAAAGCTGGTTCCATGATGCGTTCTTATAAAATCGATTACCCGGTCCGGTAAATTGTACTTCCGGGCAAGTTCTATTCCTTCAATCACATGATTGATGATTATCCGGGCGCTTTCTTTAGGATCCAGATCGTCATGCGGATTTATACTGGTTACCTGGTTTTCCGTAAAATAGGTGGGATTGTTCATTTTACCAATATCGTGGTATAAGGCCCCTACCCTAACCAGCATGGCATTTGCGCCAATTTCATTTGCCGAAGCTTCGGCAAGATTCGCAACCTGCAGAGAATGATGAAAGGTCCCCGGCGCCTTATTGGAGAGCTCTTTTAACAATTTAGAATTAGTATCTGATAATTCGAGCAGAGAGACATCCGAAACCATGCCAAACATTTTTTCATAGATATAGATAAGTGGTTGTGCAAAAAGAGTTAACATACCATTTAAAACGAAAAATCCGAATGTATACCAGTTCACATTGTCCAGGTTGCCCTCATGAATAATATGAAAAGCAAAATAACCAATAATGTATATTAGGGTTATTTGCCCAACAGAAATAAATAAATTTGCCCTTTTATAGAGTTCAGATACCGTTAGAATGGTGACGATCCCTGCTATGATCTGTAGAAATATATATTCAAAGCTATTGGGAACCACAAAGCCTAAAATAAGTACGGTTAGTACATGTACAAAAAGTCCCAGCCGGGCATCAAAAAAGGTTTTCAGAATTAAGGGCATTATACAAAGCGGTACCACATAAACAAAATCCTCATTGTATTTTACCACAAGTGTGGTTACAAATACCATTAGTAAAATATTAAAGAAAATAAAGGTCACTTTTACGTTATTCCTAAAAACTTCGGGCCTGTATTTTTTGAGAAACAAAAACAGCATCATAAG
>CBDTVZ010000519.1:0-1880 GCA_965363995.1 uncultured Eudoraea sp. | reverse complement strand
GGGCACCATTGGCCGCTATCCGGTCCATTGTCACAAGACAGCAGGGAAAGGTGAATGGGAATATTACAGATTCCGAAGATGGGGCCCCTTTGGCCGCAGTAAATGTGGTTATCAAGGGAACCACCACCGGTACTACTTCGGATTTTGATGGTAACTATGAGATCGAGGTCAGCAGATTTCCGTCTACTTTGATTTTTTCTACTTTGGGATATGAAACAAAAGAACTGGAGGTAAATGCCCCTACAACATTAAATGTATCCCTGGGTACCTCGGCAACTGGGCTTGACGAAGTTGTAATTACAGGTCTTGCTTCTTCAATAAAAAGATCTAATTCAGCAAATGCTGTCGCATCGATCTCGGCAGAGGAACTAGCTGGGGTTACACCACCTCAAACTTTAGATGGTGCTTTGGCGGGTAAATTTGCAGGTGCTTTGATCACCAAAAGTTCGGGAGCTCCAGGTGGAGGTATATCCGTAAGGTTAAGAGGGGTGACTTCTGTTAACGGTAATGCCCAACCATTATACATTGTAGATGGGGTCTATGTGAATAACAGCAGCATTTTTGCACCGGGATTAAATGATGTCTCTCGGGCAGCAGCAGGAGGAGCTAGCCCTTCTGGTAATACAACTCAGGATAATCCATCTAACCGGATTGCCGATCTTAATCCAGAGGATATTGAAAGTGTGGAAGTCCTTAAAGGTGCATCGGCCGCGGCGATATATGGTGCCAGGGCTGCTGCTGGGGTAATTATTATCACGACTAAAAAAGGAAAAGCAGGAAAGACCAAAATATCTTTTTCTCAATCTATAGGTTCTAACAACGTAATTAATTTACGAGGTTTAAGAAACTATACAGCGGAAATTGCTGAAGATGGTTTTGGAGCCGGTGAAGGTGCTCTTTTTACACAGGCCCAGAACGATGGCAGTTTGGTTGACTATGAAAAGGAGATTTTTGGTGAAAGCGGTTTTATTTCCAATACTAGTGTAAGTGCTTCGGGAGGTTCAGATAAAACGCAATTCTTTGCAGGTTTTACAAATAATGAGGAAGATGGGATTGTTAAGAATACCGGTTATGATAAAAAGTCAATTAGGCTGAATCTGAATCATAAATTCTGGAATGATAAGGCAACTCTATCGTTGGTCACAAATTATATTAATTCTTCATCCGACAGGGGTTTTTTTAACAACGACAATTCAGGTGCTACTATTGGAGTATCGCTGACATCTACCCCTCCCTGGGCAAAATTGTTTCCGGATGAAAATGGAAATTATCCCGACAATCCATATAGTGCATCAAACCCCTTACAAACGAGGGATATAGTTACAAATAATGAGTCAGTGGATAGGATTATTATAGGGGGCACATTTGATATAATGCTTTATCAAAAAGAAAGATCTAATTTAAAGCTGCAATTCATGGGAGGACTTGATTACTTTTCATTAGTTACCACGTCTATTTTTCCAAAAGAATTACAAATTATGAAACCTTCCAATGGTGGTTTAAATGGATTAACAGCCCAAGGTACTACCGAAAATAAGGACGCCAATTACTCTGCATTTTTGATTCATACTTATTACACAGCTAATAATTTGAGTTTTACGACCCAGGCGGGGATAACGAAGCAGACTTTTTCACAAAATACTACCAGGAATACAACATCGAACTTAATTGCCTCTGAGACAAACTTGGACCAGGGAGCCAATGTTTCTGTTAGTCAATTTAGGTTGAAGCAGGAAGATGCCGGATTCTTTGTACAGGAAGAAGTTAATTACCAGGATAAGTTAATTGGAACTCTTGGTCTAAGAGGTGATAAGTCGAGCAATAATGGTGATGCCAAACCGACAGAAGAAATTCTCGAAATAATCGAGCCGTTCGATAAA
>CBDTVZ010000518.1:0-1884 GCA_965363995.1 uncultured Eudoraea sp. | reverse complement strand
CAAAATCATCGGGGCGTCTTTTTGCCTCCGATGCATTTTCTGGTTATCTTATTTTTTGTAATTTATTTCTAATCCATGCAGGTTTTCGTCTGCAATCAAGTACTGAATATACATAGATAGTACCTTCATCAATTTTATAATATACGGAAAAGGGAAAACGTTTTGAGAGTAATCTATAATATTTTTCATAGTACTTTTCATGAGCACCAGCTGTAATCACCAAAGAATCTATGTCGGAATACAGAGAATCAAGAAAATAACTACCAACACCTTCTGCTTGAGCCTCATAAAAATGATAACCATCAATTAAATCTTGGCTGGCGGAAGAAAGGATTTTTATTTTCATTTAATTTCTTTCAAAATATTTGTTTTTGCTGTTTCCCAGTCAATAAATTTATCATTGCCATCTTTTATTGCCTGTTCTCTATTTATTAGTATATCTTCATGCCATGAAGGAGATTTAATAGTACCTTCATGGCATAAGTCATCCCAGATTAATTCCATTGTTTGTAGCTTTTCTTCAAATGACATTTTTTTTAAAGGTATTGTGATAGACATTATTTATCCCCTTTCTTTTTTTATATTTCGTTATTTCTAAAAACCACTTTCTCATACTCACGTATATCTGAAATAACAGGAGGCCAAAGAACTATATTTTCACCATACTGATCAAACACTTTACCATGATTTTTTTCTGCTATAATTTTCATTTGCGCGAAATTACTTGCAAAAGATTTTTCTTCTAAAAGTTCATTTTTAAGGTTATTTTCAGTAATAATAGATATTCCTGAACGTTCTAATTTAAGAAAAGCATTTAGTATTTTTGAATTAATTTGGTTTGGACGTTTTGCCCACAATTTAAGCCGCCGACCAACTTTATTAATTTCATCACTGTTATTTTTTGTTGAAGTCATTGTGTCAGGAATTTCATGATTTGGCTTTAATTCCGAAAGGAGAACAAGGCACTGAATGATCTTTGAATGTGCCTCTTTCTCAGAACCTGTTTTGCTTACTAGAAAAGCTGCAGACTCAAGTTTTTTCTTTAGTTCGGATAATTGGAATGTGGACATTTTCATAATACAACTCCTTAAATATGAAACAAGACTAACAAATTAGTCTTTATGAGTCAATGTGAGAGTTTTATTAGTAAAGATAACAGTTAAGTGAACGGAAACATGAATATTGGAAAAACAAGATTCCGTATTTCCTCTTTACAATATTAGCAAAGAAATTGATTTTAAAACATAAATAACGATCTCACCAATTAGAACAAAAGAATCTGGATTTTCCTTGATAGGCTGATATATACCCAACAACTTGAAAATGCAGGTTTCAGCAAGCCCATAAGTTCGTTCTTCGGCGTTATGAAGTCTTTAAATAGGTTGGCTATTCATGCGACTTCATGCCTTGAATAACAAACTTATGGACTCACTGAATTCCTCCATTTCCAAGTAGTTTGGGTATAAAGAAATTAAGTGTGTTGCTTTTGCTGCTGATGGATGATTACAGATTCATTTTTTCTGATTTTATGACTCTTAATTTTTGCGGATGCCCTAAGAGTGTTTTGAAGCGTGGTTTTAAACGATCCTCCCGAATGGCTCTAAAGGCACTTGAAACGAGTCAGCAGATGTTTTGTCGTTGGTGTCTTGTATATTGCTAACAGGCTTTGCTCTTGATCTTGCTCCTGGACACCACCTGTGAGGAATATGATGTGGTGAGTGATGGGGTTGGAAGGCTGGTTTCGTTCAGGGGTTTATGAAAACAAGGATGTTTTCATTAAAGCGACCCATGGATGGGCTTGAAGCGTCCCCTGAACGAAACCAGCCTTCCAACCCCATCACGGTTTATAAACTTTTCCCCGTAAATGCTGAGTTTGAGTCCATC
>CBDTVZ010000517.1:0-1886 GCA_965363995.1 uncultured Eudoraea sp. | reverse complement strand
AATGTTTTAATGAAACGATTTAGAGCCTTGAATAATACAGCATATTACATTAAACAGCTAGAATTAGAAAATCTTCAAGGTGATCTTTTTATATCTTTTAAAGTGCTCACCTCCATAAAAAAAAGGATTTTGTCCATCTTAAATGGTTCAAATGAAATTATTGACCCAATTGACGTTCCCTTCTTAAAAAAACCAAGTACATTAAAAATTAAACCCACTCTTGCTGTATTAATCTCTTCCCAAAAGGATTTGTATTTTTGCAATAAGACTTCTGCAAATATCTTTTTCCAACTTCCGAATTGTTTTAAAAATGACTACTTTGATCTCATAGATATTTTTTTAAAAGACAAAAAATTATTTCCCTGGTTCCCATCTATATTAATAGGAGAAAACTATACTGATGCGGTAGAATTTCTTAAACAGGTGCAACCAAAACTTATTGTAACTAATAATACCGGAATAGCTTATGAAGCCTATAAAAAAGAAATCCCCTGGATAGCAGGACCCTATCTCAATATTGTTAATTCCTTTAGTCTTCTATGTTTAAAAGATAATTTTAACTGTCATGGTTCATTTATTTCAAATGAAATTAGTAAAAATCAAATAAAGGGAATTATTGGTCCTGAGAATTTCAAGCTATACTATAGTATCTATCACCCTATTTTACTTCTAACCAGCAGACAATGTTTACTTCATCAGATTATTGGATGTGAAAAAAACAGAATTAATGAAGATTGTATTCAAAAGTGTAATAAATTTTCATCAATTACAAATTTAAAAAAGATTTCGTTTTTTATTAAAAAAACAAAGGGGAACTATCATTGTATCTATAATAATAATAATTTTTTGAATACAGACATTGTTACTGATTTACCGGATATCTTTTCAAGTTTTTTCATAGATTTAAGGGATATAAAAACCGAAACTAAAATAGCTGGGGATAAATCCGCAATAATAAAGCTTTTTGAAAATCTTATAGATGGAGATCCTGATTCAAAAAAGGCACTTAAACAAATGATTCATCCCTCAACTAACGCCCAATATAAAAAAGGAATCTAACACAGCTTTGGAAGTTAGTTTTAAATTTATGGATATCCCGGCAGCTTAGTCCATAGCAAGGATAGTCGTCTATCATGACAAAAGAATGCTCAGATTGTATGGCAACATGAGAACAATAGGCAATACGACATTTGCAGAACTGTCTAAAATGACCGACGGAGAAATTGCTGCCTATGATGAAGTCATTGGCAGTCTGAGCAAGAAACTTAACATTGAAATAAAGTCGCAGGGAGACAATCAGGAAGATGAGCGCTTAGTCGATGAGATTATAGCTGATATCCAGGCCCGCAAACGCGATAACGACGTCTTGATAAGTTCCATTTCCAGAGATGTAATCAAGTACGTAAACCGAAATTATCCCAACATATCAACCGGTCAAGTGCTCTGGCTTACATCGTCAACATATCTGCCTTTCGACGGCTTGACGAAAAAGCTGTACGAGGATATCAGCACTACCCAGGCCGACTACCTCATGCTGTATGTAGCCAACCTGCGCAATATAGATGACCTGCTCAAGTTCAAACCCAAGGGGAAAACTATTATGTTCTGGGATTTCGACGACTCAATGTATATCGTGCATAAGGACCTCTCTGACCGGCTCTGGGGCGATTCCGGCATTAAAACATTTTGTCATTTCATACGATATAAAATTGTTTCAGCATTCTATCGACGCAACCCGGAGAAATAACCTGGCCATGGGATCAACGATTTACAGAAAAAAGGCATGTCCTCCAGAGAACTGCGGGGCATTTGGGGATACTCCGATTTATTGGATGCAATTCAAAATCCAGAACATGAAGAACATGAATCTATGCTCGAACGGGTTG
>CBDTVZ010000516.1:0-1888 GCA_965363995.1 uncultured Eudoraea sp. | reverse complement strand
AGGCCAGTTTTGGAAGTATTTAAAAGCAGGTTTTGAAGGTCAAAAACTATCAACCAACCCATAAAAAGATATAGTATTAGAGAGAATACCTCAAATTTTCCTGTGAAAAATAGTTTCAGAAAAGTACCTGCCAGGGCAATCCCCCAAACGGTATAGAAAATTAACCATCCATTCCCTTCTTCCAAAGTTATTAGGGCCACCGGAGTATAAGTGCCGGCTATTAAGTAATAGATACATATATGATCCAAAACCCTGAGTTTTACCTTTATTGATTGGGTAGAAACATAATGGTAAAGTGTTGATGCCAGGAACAATAGGATTATTGAGATACTATAAACCACTAAGGAAATGGTTGAATACTCAGTTTTTTGGGTATCAAATTTTAAGAGCAAATAGAATCCAATTATACCAAGTAAAATGCCAATACCATGGGATATGGCATTTAGCTTTTCTTCTTTGTGATAATTTAGTTTCATTAAATACTAAACCTTACACTAATTGGGATAATACCAAAATGGGATTTCAATTATTTTTCTCAAATATATACTATCATTATTGTGGTCTTTCCTGGAAATATTAAGAATGTGTTTTCCTTGTGGAACCGAACTGATATCTACAAAGGTTTCAAATCCCAGTTGATTTTGGATATTTTTGGTAACCACAAATTTGGGTTTAAATTGAATGCTATCAACACTAAGTGTATACATATCTTCAATTTCTTCCATATAACCTTCTATGTTAGTTCCGCGCTCTGACCAAGGAATGGTTCCTTCCGAAAATACAGGCGAATAAATGCCTCGTCTGTCTTCCTCGGGTTCCAGATCCTTATTAAAAAAAAACACATCATCTTCTATGGATTGTCCATAAATCACAAAAACATTTAAGAATGATGTTTGAATTACTTTGGAAGGAATAGTAGCGCGGTCTGCAAAAGAATTGTTTAAATTGATAAGATCATTGTAATTTTCTGTACTGGCCGCGAAAGAAGATGAATCCATCTCCTTTTCGAGATAGTTTGATGTGCTAAACTGTGTAATGGCTAGTATAGTCATGAATAAATAAAGTGGGACAAGGATTAAACTTAAGCGTTTCCCAAACTTATTATCCAGGAAATTATAAACCATTGGGCGATAAAGGAATGAAAAGGTTATGTATTTAAATAACCAATATACAGGATAGTAAAAGTAAGTTGTCCACTTCTTTTTTTTAAGCCACCCTTGAGTCACAAAATCAATAAAAGTAAGGACCGTTCCAAGGGCAATAAAAACAATTGTCGGAATGGCTATCCAATAGCGTACCCAATCTGGTGTTTCCTCCTTATCAACAAGCAGACCTAATAGCGTTAGAATAAGTCCAATGGACACTATTCCAATCAAATAAAAGACCAGCAAAAAAGTGACTGAAAAAATTACACTGCAGTATTTTTCAAGTGTGGCAACATAATTATCAAAAGAACCAACCCTTTTTTTTAGGTGTTTAGTAAATTTTGGGCTGTATTTTAATATTTCATATTCAATATCCCCGGATACGTATCGAAGGCCTATGGCTCCAATCCATAATCCGCGTAGAATTATGTGGGCAATGAGATTTATTGTGATTATATACCAGGATATCTGGAGACCTTGAGTAAGAAAGATCCGATACATATTACGCTCATTCCGAGCCTCAAGACCGGCTAATTCAATAGGGTCTATAATCATAAACAAGCCATAGATGGCAAAACCTGAAATAATCAGTTCTAATTGCCAACTCTCTTGTTGAAGAATATCCAGCCATTTTTTGAATTTCTTATCTTGAGGGTTATTTTTCATAGATACCAGGGTTCTTCTCTATAAATATAACTGAAAAAGAATTACTAAAAAAAGTATGGGACTCGAATGATTTTTTT
>CBDTVZ010000515.1:0-1896 GCA_965363995.1 uncultured Eudoraea sp. | reverse complement strand
GGGAACTGAAACCTTATTTGATAAAATGTTTTTTTATCTGAAGGTTATGGCGTAACAGTAATGAACCGATTTTTTCGAGCCCTTATTCTTTCAGGTATATAAAGAGTTGCAATCTAATTTCTATCGAAATATAATTACCTGTGAATAGTTTGCTTTCGATCCGGGCCTACAGATACAATTTTAATCGGAATTTCTAACTCCGCTTCAAGATAATCGATGTATTCCATTAATGTTTCCGGGAGTTGCTCTGCGCTGGTCATTTTAGTAAGATCCTTCTCCCATCCTTTCATTTCTTTATAAATAGGAATAACATTTTCTGCTTCAATATTATAAGGGAGGTGACTTACTTTTTCCCCTTTGTATTTGTATGCTATGCAGATTTTTACCGTTTTAAATCCACTAAGTACATCTGCTTTCATCATCATTAATTGTGAAACCCCATTAATCCTAACTGCGTATTTTAAAGCCACAAGATCTAACCAACCACAACGTCGTGGTCTGCCCGTAGTAGCTCCAAATTCATTGCCTACTCTTCCCATAGTAGCGCCAACTTTATCAAATAGTTCTGTTGGAAAAGGTCCACTACCTACACGGGTTGTATATGCTTTAAAAATGCCAAAAACCCCTCCTATGTTCCCCGGAGGTACGCCAAGTCCCGTACATGCTCCTGCGGCGGTTGTATTTGAAGAAGTAACATAAGGATACGTTCCAAAATCGATATCCAGCAGGGAACCCTGAGCTCCTTCAGCCAGGATTTTTTTTCCACTTTTCTGAGCCTGGTAAAAGTACTCTTCACTATCGATAAAAGTCAGTTGTTTTAATTCCTCTATAGCATTAAAGAAATCCGATTCCAATTCCTGAAGATCGTATTGTATATCTACATTATGAAAGTCTATCATGGATTCATGCTTATCAGCCAATGCACGATATTTCTCCTTCCAGTTATTAAATTCAAGATCTCCTACTCTCATTCCATTTCGTCCTGTCTTGTCCATGTAAGTAGGTCCTATGCCCTTTAGAGTTGAACCTATTTTCGCTTTACCTTTTGAGGCTTCCGAGGCTGCATCCAGCAACCTGTGGGTAGGTAAAATCAGATGAGCTTTCCTGGAAATTAGTAGTTTGGATTTTATATCCAGATTAAACTTGTTAAGGTTATCAAGTTCTTTCTTAAAAATAACCGGGTCAATAACTACCCCGTTACCTACAACATTGATTGCATTGTCATGAAATATACCAGAAGGAATAGTATGTAAAACGTGTTTTATGCCATCAAATTCCAAGGTGTGCCCCGCATTTGGGCCTCCCTGAAATCTGGCTATAATATCATAGTTTTTGGTAAGTACATCAACGATTTTTCCTTTTCCTTCGTCTCCCCATTGAAGACCTAGTAGCAAATCTACGGCCATGCAGTAATTTATTGGTTAGTTATTAGCTTTTTCTTTGTGGTTTCTTGTACCGTAGAAGTACAATGAATGATTATTTATTTTAATATCGAATACCTCTTCAATAGTTTGTTTTATTGATTGTATTCGCGGGTCACAAAATTCAACCACTTCTCCGGTATCCGTCAGAATCACATGATCATGTTGCCTGTCAAAATAGGACTTCTCGTACTGCGCCTGATTCTTTCCAAATTGGTGCTTGCGGACTAACTTACAATCCAATAAAAGTTCTATTGTATTGTATAGCGTTGCTCTGCTTACCCGATAGTTTTTATTCTTCATATTGATATAAAGCGACTCGATATCAAAATGTTCATCACTTTCATAGATCTCCTGGACGATTGCATAACGTTCTGGGGTTTTTCTATGCCCATTTTCCTCCAAAAAGGCAGTAAATACTTTTTTAACGATTTCTTGGTCCTTATTGGTCCCCATAATTACGTCATCATCTTAA
>CBDTVZ010000514.1:0-1903 GCA_965363995.1 uncultured Eudoraea sp. | reverse complement strand
TGGTTAATTAAGCTAAGTTACAACCTATCTGAATATGAATCAAAATAGAAACAATAGAAGTTATGACAGCTAACGGTAAGTACAAAGGGTGTTTTCTTTGATCGCAGAAGCCTTGGCGAAGGTGATAATGCGCTTTATACTACTTAAGTTTGTAATATCTATTTAATACAATAAGAAAATAAGTGTAATAACTTAATTATTTGAAGCAATCAAATTTCTAATGTGATCGGCAATAACATTACCGGCCATAGCCCCATAATTACTTAATACAATTACATAATAATCTTCTTTTGGATAATATTCAAAACGGCTTCCAACTCCTGTATTCATACCATTATGCCCAATATTTATTGCTGCTCCTTGTTGAGACATCTTAAATCCATAACCATAATGGAAACTGAAATCTTTACCTTCAAAAATTTTAACGTGTTTTTTGTGTAGTAATTCTTGAGTTTCTTTGCTTATAAGAGTATGATTATTAATCGCTTTAAAATAAGTATACAAATCTCTAGTAGTAGAATAGATACCTCCGTCTGGAGCCAAATAAAGACCAACTCCTCCGTTTTCGCGTCTTATGCCATCAATAAAATTGTCTTCTTTGTCTTTATACGTATAACCAATGGCTTTGTTTTGATGATCAGCTAATTTATGAATATCTGCAAAAGAGTTTTTCATGTTAAGGGGATTAAAAATATTTTGTTCGATGTATTCTCCATAAGACATTCCACTTACTCTTTCAATAATTATACCTAATAAAGCAAAGTTTTCATTAGAATAATCGTGTTTATTTAAAACCTTAAAATCTTTTCTTCTACCTTCATTCATAGAATCAATATGTGTTATTTGAGCGTTTAATAAATCATCCATACTCCTTGCTTTTCGTACTTCTTCATTGAATGGCTTATAATCATCGAGTTCAATTCCAGAGGTATGTGTTAATAAATGATGAATAGTTACTTGATTGGCAATATCTTTAGGATATTCAGGTATAAACTTACTTATTGAATCTGTAAATTTTAGTTTTCCTTGTTCTGCTAATTTGGCTATGGCTACCGTAGTAAAGGTCTTGGTAGTAGAAGCGATATTGAAAGATGTATTTGAATCATTTTCCTCATTCAACTTTTTGTTACTCTTTCCGTAAGTTTCCTCAAATAAAATAGTATCTCCTTTGGCCACCAATATAGATCCTGAAAAACGGTCTAGTTTAGATAACTGTTCCATATAGTTTTTTAAATAGGAGTTCATCTTATCAGAAGAAACAGGAGTGTAAGGAGGAAGATTGCCTGAAGGTTGCATACCTCTAATTACACCCTTACCAATAATTTTAGTATTGTCTTTATTCATAATTAATATTATCCCTACCCAAGCTTTAGTGTCTTTTCCTTGAAACCATATAGCAAGATTGTTTTCATCTCCCCAGTCTTCTGCTATTCTAAAAGGTTCTATTTGCCTATAATCGGCAAAAACACTTGGCCAATACGCGGCATTTTTTACAAAGTCTTTTTCGTAATGCTTTGTTGTAAATGCTTCTAGTTTTTTTAAATCATTTGTGTTATATGCTTTTACAAATTCCTTGAATATTGGCGTTATTTCATTTTCGGGCCATTCAAATTTTGTAGTATTTTGCGCCGTTAGGGTTAAAGTTATGATGTTAAATAGTAGGACAAATGTTAATTTTCTTAGTCTCATATTTAGATTATCTTTAGTATAGGTTAAAGTAGGAAGACGAGAAAAAAAAGCGAATGTTACAATTAGCTACAACAATTGTATAATGAACATATGTTCAATATATCTTTTGCTAAAAATCAAGAGGGTTCTTTATTTTTTTAAAAGTGGTGGTTGCAACATAGGCGTTGCGCGTGACTTTATTATTTAGTATTATGTCTTGAATTGAATCATCTTT
>CBDTVZ010000513.1:0-1907 GCA_965363995.1 uncultured Eudoraea sp. | reverse complement strand
AAAGGGCTGGCGATGTCCTTTTTTGCAAATAAAAACGTTGATTTTATACATACTGTTTCCGAGCATAAAAAATTGTCTTGTGTGGTTATCCTTTACAGTCTTAGCCATTTAAATAAATTACCGGAGAGCGAACGCGAGATTTATTCTCAGTATGTTAATGAGCTTATAAATCCAAAGTTTGACTATGTTGAGGGACCAACTTTTTTTATGGACCATAACATGCAAAATGCCATTGATAAAATTTTTACAAATACATACGAAGGTCCATCGAAATCGCTATTTCTAAAAAGTCAGGTTACAGAATTGCTGTCTCATTTTTTTGCCAAAGTTTCGAATTTGGAAAAAAATAAAACCAAGACTATAAAAGATAATGACAGAGAAAAATTATATCAGGCTCAGGAAATCCTTACTAAAAATATGGAGACCCCTCCATCTATATCCGAACTTTCAAGACTCATAGGATTAAACGATTTTAAACTCAAAAAGAATTTTAAAGAATTGTTTGGTTTTCCCGTGTATAAATACTTGCAAAACGAACGCCTGATAAAAGCCCATGAACTTTTGAGCTCGCAAGATGTGACCATACAAGAAGCGGCCTGGTCCGTAGGCTATGAGAGTTTAAGCTCTTTTTCCAATGCGTTTACCAAAAAATATGGCTTTCGACCAAGTGAGGTAAAGTCATAATCCTTTTGGAACAAATTACAATCCTTTTCAAACAAATAAGTCATAAGTTATAGCCGCAAATTTGCATTGTAATCTTAAAACAATGCGACTATGACTTCTCTTAATTTCGACACACAAACCTTAGTATTATTACTGGCAACTCTTTTAACAGGACTTTCAGCAGGCCTTTGCTTTACCTGGACAAATGCGGTTACACCTGGAATTGGTCAATTAAATGATTTGAGCTATTTGCGTCCTTTTCAGGAGATGAACAGAGCCATTATTAACCCAACGTTTATGATAGTATTCTTCGGGCCTTTTTTCTTACATATAACAAATATCTTTTTATTCAGGACCTCGTCAAGTACTATTATATGGATGGTGCTTGCATCATCCGCTCTTTATATTATTGGAGTTGTATTGGTCACCATTTTCGGAAATGTGCCCTTGAACGAGCTATTGGATAAAACAGATTTGGCGCAAGCCAGTCTGGAAGAACTTCAACTCTTAAGAGACAAGTTCGAAATTAAATGGAATAGACTACACCTTATAAGAACCATTACAGCAACACTATCATTCTTAATCCTACTTATTATATGTCTTAGCGGAACAAATACCATAAATACATAATCTATAAATCTTAAAAACTAATATCATGAGAAAAAAACAAAACATTTTAGTATTAGGCGGCAAAGGAAAAACAGGTCGTCGAGTAGCAAGTCGGTTACTGGAAAGAGGACAAACGGTTCGTATTGGGTCCCGTAGTGAAAAACCCTCTTTTGATTGGGACAATCCAACTAGCTGGGAAGCGGCTCTTAAGGGAATGGAAAGCGTGTATATTACATTTCAGCCAGATTTGGCAGTACCAGGAGCAGGCGAGGCTATTGAAGCATTGACAAAGCAAGCAGTAAAATTGGGAATTAAAAAAGTTGTTTTACTTTCGGGGAAAGGTGAAAAAGAAGCAGAAAAATGCGAAGAAATAGTCAAGAATTCCGGATTAGAATGGACCATAGTCAGGGCGAGTTGGTTTAATCAAAACTTTAGTGAAAGCTTTTTCTTAGATCCTATTCTAGCTGGTCATGTGGCTTTGCCAAAAAATGAGGCTCAGGTTCCATACGTAGACGCCAATGATATTGCAGATGTTGTCGTTGAAGCTTTGCTCAATGAAGAGCATAACGGAAATACCTATGAACTTACCGGGCCTCGCACACTCACTTTTTCAGATGTGGTTAAAGAAATTTCTG
>CBDTVZ010000512.1:0-1912 GCA_965363995.1 uncultured Eudoraea sp. | reverse complement strand
ACTATCTGGTTTGTTTCCAAGTTTGGTAAACGTCCAATGCACTTATTTGGGGCATTAGGTGTTCTGATGTTTATTATTGGTTTTGGTTTTGCTCTTTATCTTGGAATTGACAAGCTCTTTATTAATCCCTTTGGACGATTGCTGTCTGAAAGACCACAATTTTACGTTTCACTTACTTCAATGATCATTGGAACGCAGTTTTTTCTTGCTGGGTTTCTCGGAGAAATAATGGTTAGATCAAGAGTAAATGCACAACGCTATACCATTTCTGAAGAATTAAATCTTTCAAGGCCTTAAAACAGATATTCTTTGTAATTTTAAATTTTCAATCAAAAATTTCGTAAAAATGGACGACATTATTTCCAATGCCAAAACATGGCAAACCGACTTTTTTGACCCCTCGGTCAAAAAAGAAATTCAGGATCTTATAGCCAATGATCCGGAAGAGCTGAAGGACAGATTTTATAAAAACATGGAATTTGGCACCGGAGGTATGCGAGGTATAATGGGAGTTGGCACCAATAGAATAAACAAATATACTTTAGGTAAAAGTACTCAGGGACTTAGCAACTATCTGAAAAGAGTTTATCCTGGTGAAGATTTAAAAGTTGTAATTGCATATGACTGCAGACATAATAGTGATACCCTGGCAAAGACAGTAGCCGATGTTTTTTCAGCAAACGGAATAAAAGTATTTCTATTCTCCCAATTGCGGACAACTCCGGAACTTTCGTTTGCGGTTAGATATTTAGGCTGCAATGCCGGAATAGTTTTGACAGCATCACATAATCCGCCCGAATACAATGGATATAAGGTTTATTGGACAGATGGCGGACAAATTGTGCCTCCTCAGGACAATAAAATTATTGAAGAAATAAATCGACTGAACTACGAAGAAATCAATTTTAATGCCAATTCGAGCCTGATTGAATTAATAGATAGCGAAGTTGATGAGGCTTTTATAGAAGCATCTGTGAAAAATGGAAGCTTTGGTGCAAAGGAGAAGGACAATTTTAAAATTGTCTTTACATCACTTCATGGAACTTCAATAACAGTTATTCCTGAAGTTCTTAAACGAGCTGGCTATAATAATGTGACAATAATAAAAGAACAGGCTGTACCGGATGGCGATTTTCCTACGGTTAAATCACCCAATCCAGAGGAACCTGAGGCACTTACCCTGGCAATGAAAAAGGCAGAAGAAATTGGAGCCGATATGGTTGTAGGGACAGATCCGGATAGCGATAGATTAGGAATAGCAGTCCGAAATCTTGAGGACAAAATGGAACTGTTGAATGGAAATCAAACCATGCTTCTGATGACCAAATTTTTATTGGATCAGAGAGTAAAACAAGGATTTAACGGAAATGAGTTTATAGCTACTACCATAGTATCTACCCCTATGATGGATGAAATGGCCAAAAGCTATGGGGTGGAATGCAAAACATCCTTAACCGGATTTAAGTGGATTGCGAAGATGATCAAGGATTTTCCCGAACAATATTTTATAGGTGGTGGTGAAGAGAGCTTTGGTTATATGGTTGGTGATTTTGTAAGAGATAAGGACGCGGTTACAGCCACCTTACTGGCCTGTGAAATAGCTGCGGATGCTAAAGCTAATGGCAGCTCTTTTTATAAACAACTAATTGATTGTTATGTTAATTATGGTTTCTATAAAGAAAAGTTGATATCAATAACCAAAAAAGGAATGAGCGGTGCGGAAGAGATAAGCCAAATGATGATTGACTTTAAAGAGAATCCGGTAAAATCTATTGGAGGCGCAAATGTGGTTATCGTTGATGACTATAACACTTCTACTTCCAAGAACCTGCTAACCGGTGAAGTAAAACAAATTGATATCCCGAAATCTAATGTCTTAATATATACCACCGAAGATGGAACCAGAATGGCA
>CBDTVZ010000511.1:0-1916 GCA_965363995.1 uncultured Eudoraea sp. | reverse complement strand
AAATTCAAATAAATACTGCAGTCTTACCAGCACCTGAAGAAGATAAAGCAGATGCTATGGTATGCGGCTATGACAAACAAGGCAAATTGGTAGTGCTGCGTATAGGAACCAATAACCTGGTATGCCTCTGTGATGACCCCACCAAAGAAGGTATTAGTGTAAGTTGCTATTCAAAGAAACTTGAACCCTTTATGGCCAGGGGGCGAGAACTTACTGCTCAGGGTAAAAATTTTAAGGAAAAACGAGAGATTAGAGGAGAAGAAATAGCTTCGGGTAAAATAATAATGCCTAAGGAGCCTAGCATGATGTATATATTTTATGGCACCGATGAGAATTATGATAAAACTACTGGTAATCTGAAAGACGGAAAGTTTCGTTATGTTATTTATACACCATTTGCTACAACCGAATCTACGGGGCTTCCCAGTAAACCTCACGCACCAGGAATGCCTTGGCTTATGGATCCCGGAACTCATAGAGCCCATATAATGGTTGGTCCTTTCAACTAATATATGCATGCATTAGTTTTAAATAAACTGATTTGTCGGTGTGGGTTGAAATGCTAATTGATGAATTTTTCTATCTTTGAGTGAAGCACATTTTTTAAATGGAATCTTACGCAACAGCACTTCTTTATGCCATTCCTTTTTTTATTTTTTTATTGGGTATAGAAATACTCTTCGGATACTTTGTTAAAAATCAAAAGCACAAGGTTCTGGATACTGTAAGTAGTATTAGTTCTGGTCTGACTAATATTTTGAAGGATTCCCTTGGTCTGGGGATCATAATCGTAAGTTATCCTTATTTATTGGAGCACCTCGCATTAACAGAAATAAAAACCAGCTGGTTAGTTTGGGGTATAGCCTTTATTGTATTCGATTTTGCAGGTTATTGGAATCACCGGCTAAGTCATCATGTTAATTTTTTTTGGAATCAACATGTAATACACCACAGCAGTGAGGAATTCAATTTAGCATGTGCC
Source organism: uncultured Eudoraea sp. (assembly GCA_965363995.1). Classification (GTDB taxonomy): domain Bacteria; phylum Bacteroidota; class Bacteroidia; order Flavobacteriales; family Flavobacteriaceae; genus Eudoraea. The sequence continues at coordinate 934 of CBDTVZ010000511.1, read as the reverse complement.
TTGCGACAGTCAGTTTCTAATTTAATAGGCTATTTTCCACTTTTCTTAATTCCTGCGGCAATTCTTGGAGTTCCTACAAAAGTTATTGCAATTCTGGCACCCATCCATCTTTTTGCCCAGTTTTGGTATCATACTCAGCACATAAGAAAAATGGGATGGTTAGAATATATAATTGTAACACCGTCTCAGCATCGGGTTCATCATGCAATAAATCCGGAATATATTGATAAAAACCTTGGTCAGGTATTATGCATATGGGACCGTTTGTTCGGTACTTTTCAGGAAGAACTGGCAGAGGTACCACCTCAATATGGAGTTTTGAAACCAGCACGTACCTGGAATCCGCTAATTATTAATTTTCAGCATATTTGGCGCTTAATTAAAGATGCCTGGCGTACGAAGAACTATTTGGATAAAGTAAGAATATGGTTTATGCCTACAGGGTGGCGGCCAGCAGATGTTAAAAAGAATTATCCGATAAGTATAATTCAAGATGTATATCATTTTCAACGGTATCAGACAAGAGCGTCATTTGCTTTTAAAGGGTATGTAATTTTTCAAATGTTAACTACTTTAATATTATTACTATTTATGTTTTATAACTATTCGGAAATTGGTTTCAATGGCTTACTTTTATTTGGAGTCTTCGTTTTTTTAGGAATATATGGCTATACTACCCTTATGGATAGAAGCAAAAATGCTGTATGGATAGAACTATGTCGAGGAATACTTGGACTTTTACTCATTTTTTTTACTGGAGATTGGTTTGGTATTAATGCCCAGGTTACAGGAGGGGGTTATTTTGTTGGGATGTATTTTGTTATTACAATTATTGGAGGTATATATTTTACCTATATAGAAAGAGAATCATTAACTGCCGATGCAGTTTTATAAGAATATATTATGGGGATAAGGCCATACATACTTGCTGAAT
>CBDTVZ010000510.1:0-1916 GCA_965363995.1 uncultured Eudoraea sp. | reverse complement strand
ATCTACCTGCACGCATCAAAGCTTTATCCAAAACATCAGCTCTGTTGGTAGCAGCTAATACAATTACATTTGTATTTGTACCAAAACCATCCATCTCCGTTAACAACTGGTTTAAGGTGTTTTCACGTTCATCATTAGATCCTGTGAAATTGTTTTTACCTCTTGCCCGTCCTATTGCATCAATTTCATCGATAAAAATAATTGCCGGAGATTTCTCCTTTGCCTGCTTAAATAGATCCCTGACCCTTGACGCACCTACCCCAACAAACATTTCAACAAAATCTGATCCGGACAATGAGAAAAAAGGAACTTTTGCTTCTCCCGCAACTGCTTTCGCCAGTAAGGTTTTACCAGTACCGGGAGGTCCCACCAAAATCGCTCCTTTAGGAATTTTACCTCCTAATGAAGTATATTTATCAGGGTGCTTTAAGAATTCCACTATTTCTTCTACTTCTTCCTTGGCACCCTCTAAACCGGCAACATCTTTAAAAGAAGTTAGGGTATCAGTTTTTTCATCAAATAACTTAGCTTTGGATTTTCCAATATTAAATATCTGACCACCGGCGCCTCCTCCGGCACCTCCGGACATTCTGCGCATAAGATAAATCCATATACCAATAATCAGCACAAATGGCAGAATGGATAACAACAACTCCATAAAGACATTTGACTCTTTATCAAATTCTACTATAGTGTCTAAGTTATTCTCCTTTTTTATTTCAGTTATTTCATTTTGAAAAATTTGCAGATCCCCATAATCCAATACATATTGTGGAATAGAGCCTGTTGAAGGAAACAAAGGTTTTTCGGATACATCTTTATGTACATCCTTTGCGAGTGCTTCATCAGATAAGAAAACTTTAGCCTGATTGGTATTGGTGATAATCAATATCTTGGTAATATCTCCATTTCTCAGGTATTCCTGAAGTTCAGAAGTAGTTGTTTTCTTTGTGGAGGTCAGATTGTCGCTACCAAAGAATTGGAAAGCAATTAGGAATATTGCAATCAAACCATAAATCCACCAGGAACTGAATCTAGGTTTCTTTTGCGGGGTATTATTATCTTTTGCCATTGTCTTTTTTTACTGATTAAAACTACTTTCTACCAAAGTGACCTTTGCGTCTCCCCAAAGCCCCTCCACGTCATAAAACTCTCGTGTATGTTTTTGGAATACGTGAACAACAACGTTTACATAGTCCAGCAACACCCATTCCGCATTTTCAGATCCTTCAACATGCCATGGTTTGTCTTTTAATGCCTTACTTACTGTTTTTTGGATTGAATTTACTATCGCATTAACATGCGTATTAGAAGTGCCATTACAAATTATGAAGTAGTCACAAACGGTATTTTCTATTTCCCTTAGGTCAAGTACATTTATCTCGAGTCCTTTAACTTCTTCTATTCCATCTAATATTAAGGTAATTAACTCATCTGCACTAGCTTTCCTTTTCTGCATTCAATAATTTTAATTTGTACAAAGTTATTGTTTTTTTGTTTTCTTAGCTACTGTTTTTAACATAACATTGTAGATGAAAAACGTACAAGCCCATATGCAAAGGATCAAACTTGATGCCACGGATTCAACAAACGCCTACCTGAAAAAGTTATTGCTTTCTGAGAAACTGGAAGATTTTACAATTGTTACTGCGAATGAGCAGTTGAATGGTCGCGGGCAAATGGGGACTCAATGGGAGTCAGAAGCAGGTAAAAACCTAACTTTTAGTGTTTTGAAGTATTTTAAAAACTATCGGATTCATGAACAATTTTTGTTAAATATAATCGCTTCATTAGCGGTTTACCATACACTTAAAAAATTATTTATACCAAATTTACGAGTTAAATGGCCTAACGACATTCTGTCAGGTAATTTTAAGATTTGTGGTATTCTAATCGAAAATAATTTAAAGAATGAT
>CBDTVZ010000509.1:0-1934 GCA_965363995.1 uncultured Eudoraea sp. | reverse complement strand
TTGAGATCCATTCTCATACTTTTCATAAATGAACTAACCAAATGATGTGGAATTTGGTATTTATGGTATGTATGTTGAAAGGCATTTAGTATAGGGTTAAGGCTTATTTTGTCTATTAAACTTGTCTCAAGATCCTCTTCAAATTTGTTGAATAATGTCTCTTTGTCGTAGTCATGGAAGGCGTCGACTATCTCGTCAGCACATCGAACAAAACCATATATATTGTATATGTCACCCCTTATGGTGGAGGATAACATTTTTGTAGCTAGTGAAAAGGATGTACTATAAGATTGGGTTACAATTTTACTGCATTCAAAGGAAATATGATCGAAAATGGTTTTCATTTACTAACTATTAATTATTTTTCTCCATTAATTCAGAAACTAATTTTCCCGAAATTAAAGAAGGAGGAACTCCTGGCCCTGGTACCGTTAATTGGCCTGTGAAAAATAGATTATTAATTTTTTTACTCTTCAATCCCGGCCTCATAAAAGCCGTTTGTGATAATGTATTTGCCATTCCATAGGCATTTCCTTTATAAGAATTATACTGTTCTTTAAAGTCATTTACACAAAACGTTTTTTTAAATATAATATTATTTTCTACACTCTGGCTAGTCCGTTCCTGGAATCTTTTCAATATAATATCAAAGTATTGTTCCCTAAGTTCTGGTGTATCCTCTAATCCCGGAGCTATTGGAATCAGGAAAAAAGCAGTTTCCTTGTTACTGGGAGCCATACTTTTGTCTGTTACCGAAGGAAAGTTCGCATAAAACAAGGGTCTGGTTGGCCATTTAGGATTGTCATAAATTTCAGAGGCGTGCTGACCAAAATCTGTGTCAAAAAACAGATTATGATGTTCAATATTTTTTAATTTTTTGTCAAACCCAATAAAGAATAGTAAAGAGGAAGGTGCAAAGGTTTTTCTTTGCCAATATTTTTCAGAATATTGCCTGTAAGCGCTATCCAATAAGGTTTCTGTATGATGATAATCGGCACCGCTTAATACCATATCAGCAACTATTGTTTCAGAATTCACTAATATCCCTGTTGCCTTACCCTCCCGCACAATGATCTTATCTACTGGACTATCTGTGTGAATTGTAACCCCTAACTCCAGGGCTAAACTTTTCATTGCAAGAATTATCTGGTACATACCTCCCTTAGGATGCCAGGTACCAAGTCCAAAATCTGCAAAATTCATAAAACTATAGAAAGCAGGAGTATTGCTAGGCTTGGCTCCAAGAAATAACACCGGGAATTCTAGTGTGGAAATAAGTTTTGGGTTTTTAAATTTTTTTCGAACTTCATAACTTATTGTTTTAAAGAATTGGTCTACTCTTATTATAGTATCCTTTGTTACTAACTCTAAAGGGGAAAGACCGGGGCGATAAACAATTTCATTTATGGCAATGTCATAATTTCTTTGCGCCTTGGCTATAAAATTTTTAAGATGCCTGGAACTACCTTTTTCAATTCGCTCAAATTCCTCACAAATTTTATCCATACAATCTCCGATAGTAATAATATCGTCTTCAAAAAAGATTTTGTAAGCCGGACTTAATTTATCCAATTGATAATAGTCTGAGGTCTTTTTGCCGAAGTCTGCAAAGAAGCGATCAAAAATATCGGGCATCCAATACCAACTTGGGCCTATATCAAATGTAAACCCTTCTGTAATGAGTTGTCTGGCTCTTCCGCCAACTGTATCGTTCTTTTCAAAAAGACTAACATTAAAGCCTTTTTGAGCCAGATAACAGGAAGCTGAAAGAGATGAAAACCCCGAGCCAATGATGGCGATCTTTTTATTGCAGATATTCATGGTTTGACTGCTAAAAGTAACTTATAATGCTTTAGACAATTGTTCAATAGATTCAAAGGTACGAATGTGCGGTGGAAGTTTTTCTTTATTTATGTGTTGAATTTGCCTACCTA
>CBDTVZ010000508.1:0-1936 GCA_965363995.1 uncultured Eudoraea sp. | reverse complement strand
AAAATGTTGCAAGGTCGCTTATTCTCATACGGAGATGCACAACGTTACCGTTTAGGAGTAAACCATGCCCAAATACCCGTGAATGCACCACGTTGCCCCTATCACAGCTTCCACCGTGATGGTGCAATGCGTGTAGATGGTAACTTCGGGAGTACCCAGGGTTATGAGCGTTGCCTTCAGCGGAGCAGGCGCGTTAGCGACTACGTCCGCTGGAAGGCTTTGTTAGGCTAATTGCACATAAGGGTTACCCAACGTCATTCTTTGCAGTTATTCACAGTCTTGTTGTAAAGATTTACAAACTCATTATCAAAAAGAGGCCCCCACATTTTTCCCGGATTTGAGCTGTTTATAAAAGAATTTAATCCTACCGCGTAATTCCCTCCCACGTGGGGAGTGGTTAATTCTGCAATCCAACTTCCACCGCTGGCACCAAAATTCATGGGATTGTTATTCATTTGTACAATGCCACTTGAAATGGGGCCTTTATCACCGACAACCTTATACATATATTGGTTGTTTCCGTAGTTCTGAGGATATCCAATAGTTGTCCATGAATTATATGGGATTTGGGTCTTCCATCCGAGCCATCCTGCGCCAGACACAGTATTTGCATGGATAAACGCATAGTCATATTTGAAGTTCATCGGCGGCTTTGCCCACATGTAATACGCCATAGCACAAGTCCAACCTACGCTTTGCCCTCCTCCATTGTTATAAGCACGGCGAAACATAAATTTTTTGTACCACGCGCCAGTATTGCCGTCTCGTACACAATGCGCAGCTGTAAGCAATATATTATTCTGTCCGGTAAATTCAGCAGTACAAGAATAATTTTTGCCGTCGGGCTTTGTGAAGAATAATTTGCCTCCATTCCAAAATGGACGCTCAGATACATTTGCCCGCACGGGAACTCCGGGCGTTAACACTTCTGCACCCGCACCTTCCATTGATTTAATTTTTTCACTTCCGTCCTGTTTTCCCTTTATCTGTTTCCCTTTCAATATTTCCTCAAGTTTCTCATCGCTGACTTCAGGTAGCGGAAGAGGTATAGCATTCTTCATTTTATCTTCAGTCCAGTATTTCTCTATCTGAATCATATTTTCATCATCATTTATAATTGCATGCTCCATCTCTTTTGGCTCTGCTGCATATCCAGTAGCGACTACAGCACTAAAAACAGCCAAAATTATTAACATTTTTATATTCATGACTTTCTCCTTTTTCATGGTTGGTTTGAAAGTAGAAAGACCTGCCAACCTGAAACAGGCCTAGCATGTAATTGTTGTGTAATAAACAGACCGGATTATCATTCCAAAATTATTAAATAAATTGCTCAAGAACAAATGTTAGCAATCAATTAAAATCTAAACACAACAGTTTGAACGTTATTGAAATAACTAGTGATACAACAGAAATGGAGAGAATTTCCTTGAGGAATAAACACAGGAAATATCCATGGAGAGATAAAGAAAAACTCCAAGCATGATTATGTGTCCATACAACTTCTAATCTAGTTTAAAATATAGCTTAGTAGCCAATTGATATATGTCAATTAAAATAGTTGATTTATAGGGAAGACCGCATATTTCAACCGTATTTACCTATTAACTTTGTCTGGTTAAGCAGTTTTAAGCGAGATGATTCTCAATGTTTTATGTCAAATTGAAATTACTGCTTTTTTAAAAAAATTTCAATCTGTAAAAAGTCTGCAATCGCTCCTTTGGGACGATACCGGCAGTCTACATGCTAAAGACTAATTTTAATTTGAGTTAACAATGAATTATCGCAAAGTACCTTGTTTGGAAAAGTTACTATCAACCATTAACAAAAATGGTAGCATTAATTTGTTTAACCATCCCCTGTAATTTTATTAAGTTAACACTGAGGGATCCCCACGAAATATTTTAACAAATGTCAACAACTTGTTGCGTAAAAT
>CBDTVZ010000507.1:0-1936 GCA_965363995.1 uncultured Eudoraea sp. | reverse complement strand
CAGCAATGTGCTGATAGTATATTCCCTGGCTAGTGGCGGTGCATCTATAGCGGCCCTATTTTTAGCCGGCTATATTCCCGGAATACTTACAGGTTTATTATTAATGCTGGTAGCTTCTTTTTGGGCCAGGAAAAAAGGGTATAAAGTTGGCCCGCGAAGTACCTTCAAAAATATAATTAAAACATTTATTGATGCTGTCCCTAGCCTATTTATGTTGGTGGTGGTGATAGGGGGCATTATAACAGGGATATTTACAGCTACAGAAGCATCGGCTATAGCGGTTCTCTACAGCCTTATCCTTGGTTTTATTTATAAGGAAATTACCTTTGAGAAGCTACCCCAAATTTTATTGGATTCATCTTCTACAACGGCCATTGTAATGCTACTAATAGGGGCATCAATGAGCATGTCATGGGCATTGTCCTATGAAAATATTCCTCAGGATATCAGTACAGGTTTGCTGAGTATTAGTGATAATAAGATTATGATATTACTTATCATAAACCTTCTGCTTCTGTTTGTTGGAATATTTATGGATATGACTCCCGCCGTCCTTATTTTCACACCCATATTTTTACCGGTAGTGATAAAGCTCGGACTAGATCCGGTCCATTTTGGCATTATTATGATTTTAAACCTCTGTATTGGCTTATGCACACCGCCGGTTGGGTCTGTACTATTTGTAGGTGTAGGAATCGCCAATACAACCATTGAAAAAGTTATAAAACCCCTTCTGCCCTTATTTGTGGTAATGATTATTGCGCTGTTCCTGATCACCTATTTCCCTCAATTAAGCCTTTGGTTGCCAGGTTTGTTTGATTTGTAATGGAAGGAATATTGTGTTTCCAAAAATAAAAAGCCAATTCTAAAAACTCAGCTAAAATTAATATTGAATATTTTGTTGATCACAGTCTGAATGTATACCGCACTTTTAAAAATATCTGTTCATTTTGGAGGGCCCATCGATCTGTTAAGTCATTGAAGGTATTGTGATTAACTACAAGAAAGACTTCTCCCATGGGAGAAAATATCCAATGAATACGTGCATTTATACCTAAAATCCTGCTATCTGTATCATATTGTCCATAAGCATTTAACTGCAGATCGGAGGTAACGTTAAACCGCACACGCATACCCACCAGGGTTTGGTTAAAATCTCCCCATGGCAATCGGCCAATATTCCGGACCCCATTAAATTCAAATCCCAGCAATGAACTGGGGTTCCAGTTCAATTCCAATTCCAGTTCATCTAACCTCCCGTCATAAAAAGAACCAAACCACCAACTTGCCTGACCATTCAGGCGTCTTTTAGCAGCAAATTGAGCTTCCAATCGGTATCGCATAAAGTTGTATTTACCTATCGGGATAATAACATTATCAGCTATTTCAAAGGGTTCCGAAATATTTTCACCTATCGGCCTCACATTCATTTCTATTCTGTCACCACTTTCCAATCGCCAGTTAACAGGAGCCATAAATACACTATAGGATAACCATTCTCCATCTATACTCTTTATATAGGTAGCAAAAAGCTCATTAAACATTTGTCTGACAAAAGGCCAATCGGGCCTTGGAGCATAAACAGCACCTAATCTTGAATAATGAACTCCCAGCCGGGGAACAAATCCCAGGGAGGGATCAAACTGTTCCCCTATGCGGGAATACGTTAAGGAGAGGTCCCATTTGTCATTTGGGTAATCTAATTTAAATCCAAAAGCAGATCTATCACCCATTAAATCCTCTCTGTCTGAATATAAGGCCCATGTACCGGCAATAAAATTCTTATTTCCGTTAAATCGGGTAGTCTGGTAGGTAAAATCAAGCCCTGACATAAAGCTGCCATTGCGCCCTAAAGGATCCCCTACGGATGCAATAAATCCTACTGAACTTTCTTTGAAAACATTCTGGCGTATGCGCATTACTCCCATAGATGTGG
>CBDTVZ010000506.1:0-1942 GCA_965363995.1 uncultured Eudoraea sp. | reverse complement strand
CCGCCAAAGCCACCGCCGCTGCCACCAAACCCGACAAATCCAATTAATGATCCGCGATTTCTTGGGCGATACCAATCGCCTCTTCGGCCCCCCATGCCGGAAGACCCGAAAAGCAGACGGACGCCGATAATGGCGATAATGAAGATAATGGCGATAATAATGGGAAACCGCAGGCTACCTATTTTGCTAATTAAGCCGGTGGATTTTTCCTTTCGCTTTACTTGGTAGGCTTTCTTAACGAGTGGCATGTCGGAGATTTTTACGCCTGCATCATCGGCGATTTCTTTTGCGATGGCCAGGCTAGCCGCATAAATTCCGTTTGAGTAATCCTCCTTTTTGAAATAAGGTACGAGATTATCACGTCCGATGTTACCTACCAGGCTATCCGGAAGTACACCCTCAAGACCGTAGCCAATTTCAATTCTGTATTTGCGGTCCTGGAGCGCGACCACCAAAAGGACACCATTGTCTTTGCCCTTTTGTCCCAGCTTCCATTTGTCATGGGCTACGGTTATCGAAAATTCTTCGATAGATTGACCTTCAAGGCTTTTGATTGTCAAAATAGCCATTTGAGCCGTTGTTTTCTGCTCGAGTTCTCTAAGATTTTGATTGAGCTTTGTCTCGACAGCAGCATCAATAATTCCGGCAAGGTCCACGACAGGATTATCGGGTCGCTCAGGTACGTTGTTGGCATAACACAACGATACAGCTGAGAACGAAAGTACCAGGGATAATAGAAAGAAGATGAGTTTATTCTTCAATCGCATCGGTAATCTCTCCCAGTTTTTCAATGGCTTCATAATAGTCTTCGAATATGGTGTTCAGCTGCTCGATAGTAGGTTTTGTTTTTTCTCTTTTTAACCTTAAAACCGTTTGAAATACATGCGTATTGACGCCGGAGCTCTTCTCAAGAACGATGATCACTTCGGCATTGTTTACGGGCGGCTCCTTGCCAAGCAGAACAATGATCGCTCTGAGCAGTGGAATGTAACCGGAGAATGAGTCTACAAAACCTGCGGTAAGTGTTTTTCTATCCCCAGCATAGGCGATGTATCCTTGCCGCAAACCGATGAGTTTGACTTTCAGCTCTCTTTCGCATTGATGCCGCAGATCGGATCGTTTTATTTCGAGATCTTGAAAGATATCTTCTCCCATGACGGTATGGTGAAGGAGTTTGATGTTCAAAATCTCAATGGGGAAAACATCCAAGGATTTCATAATGTAATCCGGAGTCATAATAAGCGGGGCGGCAATCTTTTTTTTACCGTATTTTTTGCCCATTGGAGCAAGAAGCTCGAGAAATTTCAAATCCATTTCCTGAAGGATAAAAACAGAATTGATGTCTGAAATTTTAGGGTCAAAATCATCTGTTAATGCACTGCCGGTGATATGGATGGAATGTATATTATCTTTGTAGCCACTCAAGATCTCATCAAGAAATGGCTTATACGTTGATGAAATCTCCTTTTTTAAATTCAGATCGTTCATTGCAACCTCCTAAAGCAAGAAAACCTTTTTCTAGAAGCAATGATAGAAATTTGCTTTTGAGCAACGTAGCGCATGCGTCTAATACGGCCCCGAAGACACAGCATACAAACATCATCGGACGTCTCACCAGAGGGAATTGAATACCACAAATTTGCAGGTAACGGCCGCCTTAGCCGATATTTTGGTAGGACGCCGATAATGTGATTTGAAATAATTGTTGTCCTACAAGTAGGGCAGGCATATGTACCAGTTCGCTTATACGCACATATTTATATCTCTAAATAAATTTACGAATAGAGTTTTTTTTCATGCCCACACAATTTTCACACTCTGAAGGAAAACACATAGTGTTTTTTAAATATCGTTCCAAAATATCGGAACCCCAGCAAGAGGATAGATTCGGTTTTTTTTTAATATATGTCTTCAGGAAATCATGTATGAGGCAATCGTTTTT
>CBDTVZ010000505.1:0-1948 GCA_965363995.1 uncultured Eudoraea sp. | reverse complement strand
GTTGAAGTCAAAGTGATATATAGACTTAAGCTTTTATGCTTTTTTTCAAAACAGATTAAATTCGACAATTTTGGGGTTTTTCTACAGCCTCGTTAGCTTCAATAAAATTGGTACTCTAACAAACATGCTTGCGCACAAAATTATAATAGGAATACAGTCATGCATCCATTACTAGAAAACGAGCATCAGCAATTATTTGATTTGCTTAACGCCTTAGATAAATGTATATCGACAGGTAATTCAGTGAATCAAGTACATAAATATCTTAGTGAGTTTGTCGCATTAGCAGAAGAGCATTTCAAGAATGAAGAAGCAATAATGGAAACCTATAAATATACAGAGATTATCGATCATAAAAAAGAACATACCGATTTGCTGGAACAACTATTTATTTTAAAAAACAAATTTGACAATGGTCACACCCCATTCGGCAAGGATTATATGCAATTATTGAGACACTGGTTGGAAGATCATTTATTTGATACTGACAAAAGGCTAGAAAAATTCTTGTATCAGGTAAATGCTAATAGTAATAAAACAGATAGTTAAGGCGCAAATTAACATTTAAAGCTAACAAAATGCTGCACTGGAATTTTGCTACGCTGGGAACCTACCCCAGTTTTGCACACATCTATTTTTAAACTAATAGAGGTGTACAAATGTCTAGAAAAAAAATATGATTCATACGGCGATAGATTTAAAGCCACAGCGGTGGGGCTTGGTGCCTTACCAGGCGTAAAAGCGATTGATGTTGCTAACATACTCGATACTCATCCAATAATGTTATACCGTTGGAAAAAAGAGTATAGAGACGGTGGTATCGTGAAAAAACAAGATAAAGGCACATTAGAGACAGCTGAAAAAAGCGAGTTAAAATGATTGCGTAAAATGGAAAAAGAACATAAGGAGCTTTTAATGAAGCATGATCTTCTAAAAAAAGCATCCAATTTTGTTCGGATCAAAAAAAGAAATCTTCGAGTTCATAGAGTCACAACGAGACCATTACAAACTCAAATTACTCTGTGAAGTTTATGATGTTAGTCGATTTGGTTCTGCAACAAGGAAATCGAGAGGCATGTCCAAACATGATAAAAGAGATATCGAACTAAAAAGAGTATCGAAAAGCTATTTGGTGAAGTAAATGGTATTTATGGCAGTCCAAAAATACATGAACTTCTCAAACAAAAAGGTGTGTTTGTTGGAAAGAATCGTGTTGCACGACTAATGCAGGAGAACAGCCTTAAAGCCAGGTGCGCACGTATCTACAAGAACAATACGCGCATGGACCGTTTTTATGCAAGCATTGGCAATGAGATACATGAGCTTGAAGCAACAGGCCTTAATCAGATATGGGTGGGGGATGTAACATATTTGCGTGCAAATAATGAATGGCGTTATCTTGCCATGATAATGGATAAGTATTCACGAAAAATAGTTGGTTGGTCATTGTCTGTGAAACGGAATGTAGATTTATCTCTCACTGCATTTAAACGGGCGGCGACAAACAGGTTATTACAAGCAGGGTTATATTTTCATTCGGATCGAGGATCAGAATACGTAGTCCATAAATATCAAAGATGGTTAAAGAAGAACGGTGTAATTCAAAGTATGAATCGTAAAGGTGTAATGAACGATAATGCTGAAATTGAATCTTTTTTTCATCAGTTTAAAGCTGAAAGATTGCATAAGAATGAATACACAACAGAAAAAGAATTACGTGCTGTAATTATTGAATATGTTGGATTTTATAATCAAAAAAGGATACATTCGTCATTGGGATATTTAACTCCAAATGATTACGAAGTAATAATAGATTGATTAAGAAAATGATAACAAGGTATGTGCAAAACTGGGGGAGGTTCCCTGCGCTTCGCAAAATCAAGTGAGCTCGGTCGTTCAGGCTGTAGAAAAACCTCAAGATTTGATAAAATAAGACACCGAAACAAAG
>CBDTVZ010000504.1:0-1954 GCA_965363995.1 uncultured Eudoraea sp. | reverse complement strand
AGGAGATCATGCTTTGCCAAAACCTTATCCCAGGTTAATTGCCCAAAACCAATACGCTGATCTGCAAGATAAGGCACTGTACCGTAGACAGAATTTTGACTGTGGTCATTGTAAGAAACAGAAAGCAGTATATTTTCTTTTACGGGCAATTGATACTTTCCCAGTATTTCCCATCTTCTTGTGTATATGCTTTCACCATATATTTCGTCTCCACCCCTGAATTCAGGTGTCCATTGCATTTCACCACCCCATCTGTCTTCATAAAAAAAGCGGCTTACCAAAGAGAAAATACGGTTATACTCCCTATTTAAACTCCATTTTTGGAAGAAAGATATGCGATCCTGAAGGGTTAAATCCGTAAAATTATCTCCATTGTCATCAATTGGGGTGTCGTATTTGAAATAGTTTAAGCCTAACAATAAGTTGGAATTATTTCCAATTTCAATTTTGGATCCAATATCCAGGTTATACTCACCCCAGCCACTCATAAAACTGTCTGCGGCAAAAGTGGGAGCGCTTAGAGTATTTTTAGTAATTATATTAATTAGTCCTCCTACGGCTTCACTCCCATATAGGGTGGAAGCAGGTCCCTTAACAATTTCAATTTGTTCTATTAGGGAATTGGGTATTCCAGACAGGCCATATACAGTGCCTAATCCGCTTACGATAGGCATACCATCTATTAAAACAAGTGTATATGGCCCTTCGAGGCCGTTAATGTGGATATCTCCTGTATTGCAGACATTGCAGTTAATCTGGGGTCGTACGCCATTAACATTTTGAAGGGATTCAAAAATACTTGAGGTAGGATTTTTTTTAAAGAATGCAGGTTTATAAACTTCAACGGGGACGGGACTTTCCAATCTTTTTACAGGTTTTAAGGTGCCAGTAACTACCATTTCCTCCAATTGCTCTGATGAATTTTTAAGTAATATATTAAGCACCAGCACTCCATTATTAATCAAATTTACTTTTTGGTAGAAACTGGTATACCCCATGGAAGAAGCTTTGATTTTATAAGTTCCATCGGGAATGTTATTAATGGAAAACTCACCGTTCCTATCTGAAGATGTGCCAAGGTTCGTTCCCTGAAGGTATATATTAACAAAAGGCACAGGTACTTCTCCGTCATGAATTACCCCGGTAATAGTGTTTTTCTGAGAATACATATTTGAAATTCCCAAAAGGCTTACCAGTACTATTATGGCTATCCTGAAAATAATAATGTTAATAAAAAATTTCATTTGCCAAAAAATATATTTAGACAAATCTAAAAATTTGTTTCTACAAATAAAAATGTATTTTTGCTAAAACGTTTTTTATGACCCATTCTGAGGAGAATTATATAAAGGCCTTATTTCATCTGGGTAGTGAAGGGTTAGAAGTTATTTCAACCAATGCCGTGGCGGAAAAGATGGAAACCAAACCGTCTTCAGTAACCGATATGATGAAAAGGCTATCAGAAAAGGGACTGGTTCATTACAAAAAGTATCAGGGGGTATCACTTACCACCCTGGGCACTAAGACTGCCTTATCCATTATAAGAAAACATCGATTATGGGAAGTTTTTTTAGCTGAAAAATTGGATTTCACTTGGGATGAAGTACATGAAATAGCGGAACAACTAGAGCATATTAAAAGTGAAAAACTAATTGATAAGCTTGATGAACTCCTAAGTTTTCCAAAATTTGATCCACATGGAGATCCAATTCCTGGTAAAAATGGGGAGTTAATAGAGCGTGACAATCAACTATTAAGTCAAATTCCGATAGGTGCCTCCGCAATATGTGTGGGGGTAAAAGATTCATCAACCGTATTTTTAAGGTTCCTCGATAAAAACGATATAGCGCTTGGAAATAAAATGAAGATTGTTGAAAAAGAAGAATTTGATAATTCATTGCGCATTCTTATTGACCAAAGAGAATTACATCTTTCCCAGCAAATAGCTTCTAAC
>CBDTVZ010000503.1:0-1962 GCA_965363995.1 uncultured Eudoraea sp. | reverse complement strand
TCAGAGTTTGAAGACACTGCATTCACACCCACTCATTTTAATGGAGATTACGAGGTATGGTTAAAGAATAGATTGCTCTACCAATTTCAAAATAGATTAAATACTGTTGAAAATAACCTTCATCGTCTGGAAGGTTTAGCGCTCGACCTGGCTAACGAGTTTTTGGAGCGTAAAAATGAAATTAGAAAACGCTTTGTAACCTTTGACTGGACTAAACTCAAAGGAGAGAGGATTCGCGTTCATGGAGATTATCACTTAGGACAAATATTGGTTCAGGATGATGATTTTTATTTGCTTGATTTTGAAGGAGAGCCAGAAAGTACAATTAGAGACAGGAAGGTAAAGCAGCCCCCTTTAAAGGATATAGCAGGTCTTTTCCGGTCATTTCATTACGCGGTTTATGCAACAATTTTCAACCATATGGAGGAATATGCATATTCACAGGAAGATCTTTTTCTGGCGGGGGAGATTCTATATCGATATTTTATTGGAGTCTTTCTGGAGACCTATGCCAGCCTAATACAGGAACAGAATATAAATATTGGTTATCGGCAGGAGCGAATATTTCTTTTAGAGTATTGCATGCTTGAAAAGGCAGTATATGAATTGGGATATGAAATGAATTCAAGACCCAGATGGGCCGTAATACCATTGCAGGGTATTATGAGTATTATTAACGAACCTAACTAACAACGTAAATATGGGCAATGTAATTCCCTATAGCTTATTATCGGATTTTGATATCAATCTTTTTAAAGCGGGCAAGCATTATCGGCTTTATAATCATTTGGGTTCACATCCTGTGAAACACAAGGGTAAGAAGGGGACATATTTTGCCGTTTGGGCACCTACGGCCAAATCGGTTTCCGTAATTGGCGATTTTAATTACTGGGTGGAAGGAGAGCATCAGCTTAATGTGAGATGGGATGAAAGTGGTATTTGGGAAGGGTTTATTCCGGGAGTAGAACAAGGTGCTTTGTATAAATATAAAATACATTCAAATAATAACGATATTAAAACTGAGAAAGCAGACCCTTTTGCAAGATTTTGTCAACATCCACCTAATACAGCCTCGGTAGTATGGGATAGTGCTTATAAATGGAAGGATAAGAATTGGATGGATACGCGTGAGACCAAAAATAGTTTAGACAAACCGTATTCTGTATATGAAGTTCATCTTGGATCCTGGAAACGTACTAAAGAGAATGAATTTATGTCTTATGTGGATCTGGCAGAAGATCTGGTCAAATACTTAAAAGAAATGAATTTTACGCATGTAGAATTCATGCCGATTATGGAATATCCTTATGATCCTTCATGGGGCTATCAGCTTACGGGTTATTTTGCGCCTACATCCAGATTTGGTAAACCAGAAGATTTTAAACTCCTGGTTGATAAACTTCATCAAAATGATATTGGGGTGATCCTCGATTGGGTACCTTCCCATTTTCCTGAAGATGCCCATGGGTTAGGATTTTTTGACGGCTCCAGCCTGTATGAAAATCCCGACAGAAAAAGAGGATATCATCCGGATTGGAAAAGTTTGATATTTAATTATGGCAGAAACGAAGTTCGTGCATTTCTTATAAGTAATGCCAACTTTTGGCTGGATCAGTATCATGCAGATGGTCTTCGAGTAGACGCGGTTGCATCAATGTTATATTTAGATTATTCTCGTGAAGAAGGTGAATGGGAGCCAAATATTTATGGCAACAATGAGAATCTTGAAGCTATATCCTTTATCCGCGAACTGAATCAGGAAGTGTATAGCAGTTTTAAAGGAATTCAAACCATCGCCGAGGAATCAACTTCTTTCTCCATGGTCTCAAAGCCAGTAAATATAGGAGGTCTAGGATTTGGAATGAAGTGGATGATGGGTTGGATGCATGATACCCTGGAATACTTTAAAAAAGAGCCTATTTACAGAATGCACCACCAAAATGACCTTACATTTAGCATGAC
>CBDTVZ010000502.1:0-1968 GCA_965363995.1 uncultured Eudoraea sp. | reverse complement strand
TTTTCAAATAACTGGTAAATGAAGCATAATCAGGCACAAAATATCCGCCTACTCTAACAGTATTGGCATCTTCATATGCTATATTATCCGGATCAATAAAGTCATTTCTAAATAAGCTAAAATCCTGAAAACTGTATTCTGCTCCCAAAAACCACTTTCTATCCCGACCAAATCCAAGCCCAAAAGTAGTTTTTGTTGGAATTTTCAGTTCTGTATTTCTAAGGTTTTCAAGTTCTAAATTTACAAGCTTTACTTCAATTTCATCTCCTGTACTTAATGAAAATGAACCTAATCTTTCAATATTTGAAGACACCAAATTGGCCTGTGTATTTACTGTAACCGAGCTAAATAAAGTGTATCCCTTTTTAATCCTGGGCGTATAAGTTGCTCCGTAATTAAAATCAAAACCGTTAATCTCAGAATCACGAATGTCTATTGTACCATATTGTATTCCTTCAATACTTTGAACACTCTGGTATTGTAAGGTGCCAAAGCTGAAATTTACTGTTGCCCCAACATTCAGATTTTTGGTAATTTCATATCCTGCTGATAAATATACTTTATTCAACCCCCCCTTCCCTGTAAACTTATTTAAAACTATATCTTGGCCGGCATTAGTAGTTTCAGAAAGAACATTATAACCCACAGCCGTATAAGGTAGAACTCCTATTCCCATACCTAACTTTGGTGTTATGGGAAATGCCAGGGAAATATATTCAAGAGAGGTGACCGAAGAACTTTGTTTTTCTGTAAAATCTTTCAATTTTACTTCTTTATGCCCTCCTCCTGCGGTAAAAGTCACTAACTTGAGTTTACCGTAAGCGGCAGGATTATTTAAGTTAATATGAATACTATCTGCATACATGCTTAACCCTCCCATAGCCTGATTTTCTATTGTAGCCTGAGGCCTGAAATCTCCTATTCCACCAAATGAATAAGGCGATACAGTTCCATTACCACTCTGGGAGTATGATGCTATTGCTGTTAAGCAGAGTATTAGCAATACGATTTTCTTTACCATCTAGCGTTTGTTGTATTCCAGCAAATAATTCAAGCCCTCTAGGAGAAAATTAGAATGCGCAAATATGGTATTTTTTAATCGTTTAGACAAAATTTGAGCGTCACCGCCTGTTAAAATAACTGTTAAATCTTCAAAAAGCGATTGGTATTGACCTATGACCCCATCTATCTCTGTACAAATGCCATTTAAAACCCCGCTATGGATACTTGCATCCGTGGAATTTCCTATTATATCATTGAAGTTTTTGGGTTCTAGCAGAGGTAACTTTGAAGTATGTTCATGTAATGCCTTATAACGCATAAGTAAGCCGGGAGAAATTGCACCTCCCAGGTACTCACCATAGTCATTTATCATATCATAAGTTATACATGTACCTGCGTCAATGACCAGGGTATTGGCATCAGGATTATGATAGAAGGCCGCTGTGGCAAGTGCAACCCTGTCCATTCCTAATGTCTGGGGAGTAGCGTAGGAATTTTTAAAGGGAATTTTACTGCTATGGCTCAATAAATGTACCTCAACAAATACAGATAATAGCGAAATATATTTTTGGTCTAAAACACCTACTGAAGAAACAATTGCTGTTTTAACAGCAGGATATTTTTTAAAGACTTTTTTTACCATCTTTGGAATGTGCTCTGGTTCAAGCTTTTGTTGCCATAACAGCTTGTGCTCGTTAAAAACGGCAAGCTTTACATAGGTATTTCCAGCATCTACAATAAGGTTCATAACGCAAAGATTATAAAATGAAAAAAAACAGCAGGCTTTTTTTTCATTTTTGTTTGTAGTTCCTAAATTTGAAAGTATATTTGCCCCCTCCTTCGCATAACGCTTTTGCGTACGTTTCGGAGGGCGCTGAGCCTCAATTATAAAGGTACCTTAGCTCAGTTGGTAGAGCAACGGACTGAAAATCCGTGTGTCCCTGGTTCGATTCCTGGAGGTACCAC
>CBDTVZ010000501.1:0-1968 GCA_965363995.1 uncultured Eudoraea sp. | reverse complement strand
AGCTTCTGAAAAACTCTCTTCGTTATAGTAAGCATTTCCTAAATTATATGGGGCCGCCGTATTCTCATTACTTTTGGAGATGGCTCTTCTGTAGTTCACTTCCGCATCAATAAAATCGTTATCAGCTATTTCCAAATTTGCTTCAAAGGTTATATCTGTCGAAGCTTTAAGCGCTTTTGCTTTTTCTTTCAAATCATCCTGCGGAAAAACTACAGTGCTTATTATAAAAGTAAATAAAACAATCTTTTTCATTTTAGTGAATTTCCTTTTCGTTAAACAAATTCAATTTTTTAAGCCATTGGGTTTTTCGGTCTAGCAGAAAAACCTCCAAAAATAGAAATAAAAGACTAATGCCCAGAAACCATTGAAATTGGTCTTTATATTCGGCAAATTGTTTGGCTTCGAATTCTTTTTTATCCATTTGATTTAATTGCTCTTTAATGAAGTCCACAGCATCTTCTGTATTTGATCCGTTTACGTATTCCCCATTGCCCTCGTCGGCAATTTCCTCTAAGATCTCTTCATTTAGTTTAGTGATTACCACTTCACCCTGTGAATCTTTTTTTAAACTTTCTACTATACCATTTCTTTTGATGGGAATCGGACTGCCTTTTGTCTTTCCAACACCAATAGTAAAAATTCTTATTCCTTCTTCAACCGCCAAATCAACGGCCTCTATGGTTGAACCCTCGGAATGATCTTCACCATCTGAAACAATGAACAAAACCCTATTCGTTTGTTCCTCATCATCAAAATAAGTAGATGCCAACTCAATTGCTTCATTTATAGCAGTTCCTTGTGATGAAAGCATATCTGTATTCATGCTTTGAAGGAACATTTTGGCCGCACCGTAATCTGTGGTTATTGGCAACTGAGGAAATGCCTGACCAGCGTATGCTATTATACCTATTCGATCGCTTGCCAATTGATTAATAATTTCAGAAACAAGGCGTTTAGATTTCTCGAGTCTGTTTGGAGCAATATCCTCAGCTAACATACTTTTAGAAACATCAATAGCAAAGACTATATCAACTCCTTCTCGTTTTACTGTTTCCAATTTCGTTCCAATTTTTGGGTTTACCAGACCCAAAATCAAAAATGAAAGCCCTACTATCAGGAAAATTAATTTTAATACTGATTTGAAATTAGACTTGTTTGGGGATAATCTTTTCAATAGATCAGAAGTTGCAAATTTCTTTTGGGTTCTTTTTTTCCAAATTTGAAGCAATACATAAATAACGACCATTACCGGGATAATGGACAAAAGATAGAAATATATTTTCTCGTCTAGCTGGATCATATTTTAAATAAAACTTCTGAAGAGGGTATTTCTCAGGAACCATTCAACAATAAGTAATGCCCCTGCCAATAGAATCCATGGTCTGAATTTCTCCTCATATTTATAATACTTAAATTCTTCTACTTCTGTTTTCTCCAATTTATTTATTTCATCATAAATCGCCTCTAATTTTTCATTATCTGTTGCTCTAAAGTATTGGCCTCCTGTTGCGTCGGCAATAGATTTAAGTAATTTCTCATCTATTTCAACCTGTCTCATCCCATATCTATAGGACCCATCTTCATTGTAAGCAATTGGAGAGAGAGCATTTCCGTTAGTTCCCAAGCCAATAGTATAAGTCTTGATGTCAAATTCCACAGCAAGATCAGCGGCTGTTTGTGGTTCAATAAATCCTGAATTGTTTACTCCATCAGTAAGTAAAATAATTACCTTACTTTTTGATTTGCTTTCTTTTAACCTGTTAACCGAAGTTGCTAATCCCATACCAATGGCTGTACCATCGTTCAATTGACCATACGTAATTTCTTTAAGCGCATTTAATACAATAGATTTGTCACTTGTTATTGGTGTTTTAGTATAACTTTCGCCTGCATAAGCAACTAAACCAATTCTATCATTTGGTCTTTGTCGAATAAAATCTGCTGCCACTTCTTTAAGCGCCGATAGTC
>CBDTVZ010000500.1:0-1973 GCA_965363995.1 uncultured Eudoraea sp. | reverse complement strand
AAATAAATAATCCTGTTTCATACACAGAATTTCTCTCTCAGGACCATAAGGAACTGCTATTTATTGCCCATTGCCAAGAGGAAGAAAAACAGGATCTAAAACGTTGCATCGCCGCTGACAAGGATGTAACTATATTGATAGGTCCCGAAGGAGATTTTTCTCAAAAGGAAATAAAAGCGGCTTCCGAAAACAATTTTTTACCAATTTCCCTGGGTGAAGCTCGTTTAAGAACTGAAACGGCCGCGATAGTAGCTTGTACCGCAGTTGCATTAATTAATAGTGGGTCATAAACTTCAAAAAGTCTTTGATTAAAAAATACCTAGATACGGCTTTACAAGGAAATTTGCAGACCAAATATTGATTTCATTAACATGCAATAAATTTTTATAATGAAACTTATTAATCGTGATTTAAGTATCTTTAGGGCTATAAGATGCGACTCTGTTTTATGAAATTACTTCCTCTAATTTTCACACTTTTGTGCATACTCAATGTTAATTCACAGGAAATTGCCATTTTAAAGTACAATGGCGGTGGCGACTGGTATGCCAATCCAACAGCCTTGCCGAACCTTATCAGATTTTGCAACGAAAATATAGATACAGAAATTGAGCAAACACCCCAAACCGTTGAGGTGGGCAACCCGGAAATTTTTCAGTATCCCTTTTTACATATGACAGGTCATGGTAACGTTTTCTTTGCGCAGGATGAAGCTGAAAATTTAAGAACCTACCTTCTTTCCGGAGGATTTGTGCATATTGACGATAATTACGGAATGGAACCCTATTTGCGAAAAGAACTAGACAAAGTTTTTCCCGATAAAGAGCTCGTCGAGATTGGCGCAGACCATGCAATTTTTACAACGCAATATAAATTTCCTAAAGGTTTACCTAAGATTCATGAGCACGATGGCAAAAGACCACAGGCTTTGGGTATTTTTCATGAAAATAGGTTGATCTTATTGTTTACCTATGAGTCGGACCTGGGTGATGGATGGGAAGATCCCGAAGTGCATAACGATTCAGAACAAGTACGGCTTAAAGCCCTGCAGATGGGAGCTAATATTATACATTACGTATTTAAAAATTAATCTATGAATTCAAAAATGATTTCTGATGGTATATTAAGGTCCGTAGGAGTTATTACGGCAATTCTTCTTATTTGTTATTTCTTTTTCAAGATCAGTACACTCTTGATCTATATTGCCATTGCAGTAATTATCTCTCTGATTGGAAGGCCTGTGGTGGTATTCCTGAGAACCCGGCTGAAGATGAGAAATACTCTGGCTGTAATCTTAACTATGCTACTTTTTTTAGGGATTGTAATCGGTGTAGTTTCAATGTTTATCCCTTTATTGATAAAACAAGGGCAGAACCTTTCCCTACTAAATATTGATGCGTTACAACAAAATATTGAAAACCTTTACCTTGAGGTAACTAACTATTTTGGAATTACTACCATCGATATTAAAATGCAGCTTCGTGAATCCAAGATATTTTCTAAGATCAATTTTAGTGTTATTCCGGAATTTTTAAATTCTATAGTAAGTCTTTTGGGGAGTTTAAGTATTGGTCTGTTCTCAGTGCTATTTATTGCTTTCTTTTACCTTAAGGACAGCAAACTGCTTCAGGAAAGTTTAATGGTTCTGGTACCTGATGACAAGGAGCCAAGGTTAGAAAAATCCATGCACACCATTAAAGTTCTCTTATCCCGATATTTTGGCGGATTGGTACTTCAAATCTCAATACTCTTTGTTATATACACGGCAATTCTTTTAATTTTTGGAATCGAAAACCCCGTGGTCATAGCTTTTCTTTGCGCTCTTTTAAATCTCATCCCATATATTGGGCCTGTAATTAGCGGTTTATTAATGATAATGCTAACTATGACCAGTAATTTAGGAGCCGATTTTAGCACAGTAATTTTACCTAAAACCATCTATGTTATGATTGGTTTTACAATAGGGCAATTGG
>CBDTVZ010000499.1:0-1978 GCA_965363995.1 uncultured Eudoraea sp. | reverse complement strand
GATTTAAAATGGCTAAAGAAAAAAGTTGAGCTTGGAGCCAATTATGTGGTAACACAAATGTTTTTTGACAATAAAAAGTTTTTTGATTTTGTTAAAGCCGCAAGAGATATAGGCATTACCGTACCCATTATTCCCGGATTAAAACCTATTGCAGTTAAAAGGCATTTGCAATTATTACCTCAGGTATTTAGAATTGATCTCCCGCAGGATTTGATTGATGCAGTAGAAACTTGCAAGAATAATAAGGAAGTAAGACAAATTGGAATTGATTGGGCAATTGAGCAATCAAAAGAATTAAAAGCGGCAGGAGTTCCGGTTCTTCATTACTATTCCATGGGCAAGTCGGATAATATTAGAGCTATTGCCGAAGCTGTATTTTAATTGAATAGGGTCTTTTTACAATACAATTTATTTTAAAAGAAGGGCTATTCTGCTAAGTTACCTAAGCAATAGATATTACTTTGTCTAATAAGTACCTCCCAGAAATATCCTGATATGAACCCACTTCATCGGAGTAAACTACTCGTATTATTTACTATTTTTACACCCAATGGACACCAAATTTTTTTACGCCTGCCTACTTTCCTGTATGTGGTGTTTTTCCCAAAAAGAAGAAACACCTAAGTGGTTTACTTTAGATGCCAACCTTTATTATGGTTCCGTAATCCTCCATAATCAAGATATATCACATTTGATTAATGCCCACCCCTCGGGAGTTATACTTGGTTTTAACAGGAAGAATTATGGATTAAAAGAATGGCAGCAGGAATATAATTATCCGGATACAGGGATTTCCTTTGTTTATCAGGATATGAAGTACGAAACCCTTGGTTCAAATTATAGTTTGTACGCACATTATAATTTTTATTTCTTTAAACGGAATATGCAATTCAGAATTGGCCAGGGCTTAGCCTATAACACAAATCCCTACGATAAGAATCAAAATTTCAGAAATAACGCCTATGGCTCCCACATTATGAGCTCTACTTTATTAATGCTCAATTATCACAAGGAACAACTATTCAAAAACTTGGGAATTAAAGCAGGAATATCCATTATTCATTATTCCAATGCCAACGTGAAAGCACCCAATACTTCTACGAATACATTTGCTTTTAATGCGGGACTTGTTTACAATTTGAATGGAAATGAAGAGATTGTTTATATAAAGAATCCTAATAAAGAAAAAATTACCCAACCTATTAAAGCCAATCTTGTCTTTAGAACCGGTATTAATGAGAGCGATGTGGTTAATTCGGGCCAGTTTCCATTTTATATTTTCTCAGCTTATGGGGACAAGCGCTTATCCCGAAAAAGCGGAATACAGTTGGGGGCAGATATGTTTTTTTCAAATTTTTTAAAAGAATTGATTCGTTATCAGTCTATTGCTTTTCCTGAGATGGATGTTGATCCTGATACAGATTATAAACGAGTGGGTATGTTTCTGGGATATGAACTCTATATTTCTAAATTAAGTGCTATCGCTCAACTGGGTTATTATGTTTATTATCCTTTTGATTTTGAATCAAAAGTGTACAATAGAATTGGTTTAAAATATTATTTTGGAAAAAAATTATTTGGTGCAGTTACTTTAAAATCCCATGGTGCAGGACGCGAGGTCGAAGTAGAATTTACAGATGGTGAGTCTATTAGCGGTTATGCCCTGGGTTATTCACCAGACCGTCACGGCTTTTTCATAACGCCAGCTGATTTGAGCAGTAACAATGAACGCATTTTTGTAGTAAGATCAGCCACAAAAAGTATTAAATTTCTCTAATACCACGAGATGTATGCAGGAAATCTTCCCGGTTTTGAAAAGATTCACAGTTATTTGTTATTTTTGGATTCCATTGCCTGCAGCAATTTTTCGGCCAAATCACTCTTGGGCAAAGGGGTTTCAGCCTCTGTAAATTTTTTCCAGGCGCCCTCGTCTTTTGAATCTGCCGGGGCAAGTGCGTTGTTTTTTCAAAGCCCGGAA
>CBDTVZ010000498.1:0-1978 GCA_965363995.1 uncultured Eudoraea sp. | reverse complement strand
TCTTTTTTGTGCAACAGATCGGCGAAGAACTTGGTCTCGTCTTTCCAGAAGGCAATAGTATCTAGCCATTCCGTGCTCTCTCTATGTAGAATGTCTAACCCTACACCCAATAAAATATCTGTGTTTTGATTATAAGTATTCGTGTTCATAGTGGTCGTAATTATAGATTTATTCCATTGTACCTAGTATAAAAACTGGTTTTGAGCACCTTGCGGGCATCTTCCAAAAGTTGTTTCACTTCTTGAAGGCTTTGATTTCTTATTCCTGCGATTTCCTCGACATTAAAATGGTGTTCCGTTGCAAGTTCGTATATCGTACGCATAGGAAGCGGCAAATGGTACAATACCATTTCTGCATGCTTCCTGATATTATCTTCGCCCCATTCCCTGTCCAGTTTGGCAATCATTTCATTATTGTCATCTTCCACAAAAACGTGGTTCAATATATAATCGTGCTTTCTGTAGGATATATCGTCCAATTCGTCCATCATAACCAGATCACCATCACCGTCGGTAGAGAATTTTTCTTCCATAGCATCCCAGGCGGGTTTTGTAAAATCATCTATATTCTGAAAGAAAACCTCATCGAATTCCTCCTCGGCAATGGTATCCTCCAGAAGTTCATCGGCCTTTTTGAATAGCCATGGGTACAAATCTTTTCCCTTTTTGACCTTATCAAAATGATCATATGCCGTGATGAATAATTGATCTACAAAATCGTCCGGTTTGTATTTTCCCTGGGGAAGGTTTCCTTTTGATATCGCGGTATTCAATCTTTTAACGATGTAGCGCTTTACTTGGGGCAAGGTTCTTAACAGCAGTTCGTTAAACGCTTTTTTCTCGCCCATTTTCCTATGCTGGGCCAAATCGGAATAAGTACTCGCCACAAATACGCGAAATTCCTTTTGGCTTTTGTAATAAGTTCTAGTGTTTTCCATTTTATTGATATTTTATAAAACAAAATTCCGAACATAAACCCTTCTGTGAAATGACTAGGATCAGTTAGAACGATGTTTTAAGTGAGGATAAAAGCACGTTAAAAATCTGATTGACTGATGTACGTCATTTAGAAGTATGGTTATTAAGGTTACTTTTAAATTGAGGTAATTGTTTAATTAAACAGTTTTCCACCGGAGTTTATCATGAGTGAGGACGAATTGGCCGAAATGCCCCATTCCCGGGCCTATACTATACATGCCATTTTTGACCGATTGAAAAAAAAGCCAGATCCTTGGAAAAACTTTGGCAAAAACGCCAAAATCTTGAGTGACGCAAAAAATAAACTGGAAAAATTTACGGCCGCAGAGGTTGAGGTCGATACTATTTCGAAATACATTTAAAATAAAATCATTATGAATACTTCGGAGCAAAGAATAGCGATACTCGATAAAGTAAGCAAGAAATTGGAGAATGCTTTGGATTTGGATCCCCTTATAGAAATGCTCTCCGACTCACAAGTAGTACTATTGGGCGAGGCATCACATGGCACCCACGAATATTACACTTGGCGCACGGCCATCAGCAAAAGGCTAATTGAAGAACACGGTTTTAATTTTATTGCCGTAGAGGGCGATTGGCCCGATTTTTATCGCGTGAACCGATATGTAAAACACTATGAAAACAGTCATAGCAGTTCAGTAGAAGTATTAAAGGAATTCAACCGATGGCCCACATGGATGTGGGCCAACTGGGAAGTAGAGACCCTGACCAACTGGTTGCACGCGCACAATGAAAAGCTACCCGCCAATGAAAGGGTGGGTATCTACGGCCTTGACGTTTATAGCTTATGGGAATCGATGGAAGCCATCATCGACTATCTGATGACCCATGACCTTAGCTTAGTGCCTTCAGCCAAAAGGGCGTTGGGCTGTTTTGAACCTTTCGGTGATGAAAAGGGTATGGCCTACGCAAGATCATTACAGCGTTTTCTGCCCAAAACCTGTGAAAACGAAGTGGTATCATTGCTTCAGGATATTAAA
>CBDTVZ010000497.1:0-1978 GCA_965363995.1 uncultured Eudoraea sp. | reverse complement strand
CCAAACGTTTTCTTCTGTACTTGTTGCTACTGTAGAATCCATAAACAAATATATCGTGTTATAAGAATAATGACAAATTTACATTTTTTTCAACACTAGAAAAGCCCAATTATGGTACAAATCAAATTTTGTGTTCATTTCTTATCTAAAGAAATAAAAAAACAGGATCAAATAGACCCATAACAGATCTAAAAAATGCCAAAAAGTTGCCCCCAATTCAACTCCCAACATGTTCGTCTCGGAGTATTTATTCTTAACGTTATTGTACAATACTACCAAAAGTGAAATAAGTCCTGCAATGACATGAACGATGTGCACGGCTGCAATTAAAAAAATGTAGGACATTGTAATATTGCTGGTAGGACCGGTAAAATAGTAACCCTGGTTAATCAGTTGTGAAAATCCAGAGAACTGAATAAAAATAAATACAATGCCGAGTAGCAATGTAAGCAGCAACCATTTGGTGCCCAGACTGCTCTTATTTGCTTTAATCGCCTTACTTGCCAGGATGTAAGTACCACTGCTAAGTATAATAATTACAGTACTATATAAAAAAGCTGTTGGGAGTTCAAAGTCCTTTAGCCAATCTGGACGGGAACTACTAACGATATAGGCGCTGGTCCATCCTGCAAATCCCATAAGCAGACTCGCTATTCCAAACCACAGCATCATTTTCTTTGCCCTGGCATTCTTTTCTTTACTTGTCCCTTGTGTAAGATCCATATGAATTATAAAAATTTATCAATAACATAAACTAACTGCATAAGAGTGATATAGCTTACACTTATTAACATAAGTTTCCTGGCCGATTTATTATCTCTTTTTTCAAATAATCTAAAGCCAAAAAGCAACATTACTAATCCCATTATAAGGATTATTATTGCAGCCGGAATAGATAAATGTAATCTCCCGGTTATTCCAAAAACCGGAATTACGGAAATGATTATCATCCAAATTGTATACATTATTATCTGAATTGCGGTACCCTTATCCTTTTTCCCGGTTGGTAACATTTTAAACCCTCCCTTTTGATAATCTTCATCCAGCATCCAAGCTAACGCCCAAAAGTGAGGGAATTGCCAGAAAAATTGGATCATGAAAAGTGTTCCCGGTTCTATACCGAAGTTATTCGTGGCAGCAACCCAGCCGAGCATAAATGGAATTGCTCCAGGAATTGCACCGACAAAAACTGATAAAGGTGTTTTTGTTTTTAAAGGAGTATAAACACTAGTATAAAGGAATATTGATATGGCCCCAAACATAGCCGTTTTGGGGTTGAGTATATATAGGCTAACCACCCCCAAAATTGTCATCAGTATGGCCAGGATCATGGCTTTATTGCTAGACATCCTACCCGCCGGAATAGGCCTGTTCCTTGTCCTATTCATCAAAGCATCGAGGTCTTTTTCAATAACCTGATTAAAAGCATTTGACGCACCTACCATGCAGTAACCTCCAAATGCTAACAGAAGAAGTGATAAAGGGTTAACCTCATAGGCCCCTAAAAGATAGCCGGCCAAAGATGAAAAGACAACGCTAAGTGCCAGTCTCGATTTGGTAATCTCCTTAAAATCAGCAAAAGTCAATACGCTTTTTGTATTGTTTGCCGTTCCAACAGCCGTCTTCATTTGAAATCGTTAATGTATAGAAAGCGAAGTAAAATGTTCGCTTTTATGAGCTGGCAAAGATAAGACCCATTACATATTCCTGCAACGAAATATGTTTGTTTATATTATCTTTAAAAACCTCGCTAATAAATATATAAATCTATGGCTTTTTACAAAACTAAAGTTAAGGTTCTGATCTTCATTTCAACATTTTGTATTTCTTTGTTATCTGCACAGGACCAGGAAGTGGTTATTAGCATCGAGAGACTTTCAGACGACGTTTATATGCTTACTGGGCAAGGTGGTAACATAGGCATCTACATAGGCCAGAAGAATGTCTTTATGATTGATGACCAATTTGATCGTTTGAG
>CBDTVZ010000496.1:0-1979 GCA_965363995.1 uncultured Eudoraea sp. | reverse complement strand
GATTTTCATCCACAATTTTTTCATACATCTGGAATAGATTCCCATATTTCGCTTCAACAACCTCTTCCCCAAGTTTCCTTATATGTGCATCGTCCGTATTTTTTAGGCCAGATGTGAGTGCTTTTTCACTTCCATATCGCATTATTGCGGCTTCAAAATCCAGATATACAGCTTCTCCTGTTTTATTTACTCCGTATCCCGCATCACAACGTTCTTTAGCAGCTCTGGAGGCAACATCTCTAGGCACAAGATTCCCAAAAGCAGGGTATCTGCGTTCTAAATAGTAATCCCTGTCCTCTTCTTTTAATTGTGTAGGCTTTAATTTACCTTCGCGAATTGCCTGAGCATCTTCTAATCTTTTTGGCACCCATATTCGGCCATCGTTCCTTAAAGATTCCGACATTAAAGTAAGTTTGGATTGATGTTCTCCTGAGACTGGAATACAAGTTGGATGAATTTGTGTAAAACAGGGGTTGGCCATAAAAGCGCCTCTTCGATGTGTACGCCAGGCAGCCATTACATTTGCACCCATAGCGTAGGTAGATAGAAAAAATAAATTGCCGTATCCCCCGGAAGCTATTACAACTGCATGTGCAGAATGTCGTTCAATTTCACCTGTGATGAGGTTTCTCGTAATAATTCCTCTTGCTTTGCCCTCCACAATTACCAAATCCAACATTTCATGCCTGGTATAGGACTTAATCTTTCCACGATGTATCTGCCGGTTCATCGCGGCATATGCTCCTAATAATAGTTGTTGCCCTGTTTGTCCTTTGGCATAAAAGGTCCTGGAAACTAAAACTCCACCGAAGGATCTGTTATCTAAAAGACCACCATATTCACGGGCAAATGGCACACCCTGGGAAACACATTGGTCAATAATACTACCAGACACTTCAGCCAAGCGATAAACGTTAGCTTCGCGCGACCTATAGTCACCACCTTTTACAGTATCATAAAATAGTCTGTAATCGCTGTCACCATCGCCCTGATAATTTTTGGAAGCATTTATTCCGCCCTGCGCGGCAATAGAGTGTGCCCTTCTGGGGGAATCCTGGTAACAAAATGTTTTAACATTGTATCCCAATTCTGCAAAAGAAGCGGCAGCAGAACCGCCGGCTAAACCAGTACCAACAACGATAATATCAATATTACGCTTATTAGCAGGATTAACTAAATCTATTTCATTTTTATATTTTGTCCATTTCTCGGCCAAAGGGCCCGATGGAGTTTTTGAATCAAGAATGCCCATAATTAATGAGTTATAGGGTTAAGATGATGATATATAGCAATAAAGACAAATACCAAAGGAATTACTACTGCATAGATTTTGGTAAATGATTTAATAGATGGGGTGTATTTATTGTTTAAACCCATACTTTGAAAAGACGAGGCAAAGCCATGCCATAAATGAAGGCTGAGCAATCCGAAAGAAACAACATAAAGAAGAGTTCTCCATATGGGAGCAAATTTCTCGACAGTTTCTGTATAATAACGTGTAGGGTCTTCAGGATTGGCCTCGATATATTTGTAGGTCATTTCATGAATCCAAAAGTCATAAAAGTGTAAGCCTAGAAAAGCAAGGACAACCAGACCTGTAATTATCATGTTACGTGAAACCCATGGAGCGTTAGCAGATCCTTTGAATTTGGTGTATTTAATTGACCGTGCCTGTGTATTTTGAAACTCAAGAACTATTCCCATTACAAAATGCACAATAACACCAATAATTAACACTGGCTGCATAATGTATTGCACCAGTCCATTATAGCCCATAAAATGTGACCATTGGTTAAAAGTGTCAGGGGAAATTACAGAGGTCAAATTAATGGTTACATGAAGAGCCAAAAACAATACCAAAAAAAGACCCGAAAGTGCCATTACCACTTTCCGGGCAATGGACGATTTAATCAGTGAACTCATTAGTTAAAGTTTAGTTGACCAAATTTAAGTCAAGAGGAAATCATTAACAAATTTCC
>CBDTVZ010000495.1:0-1988 GCA_965363995.1 uncultured Eudoraea sp. | reverse complement strand
TATGCATCCCATCTACATCGGCATCAGTAGCTATTACAATATTATTATAACGCAAGTCCTCCATGGACTCTTCTATATTCAGAGCAGCCTGAAGCAGATTGAATTCTTCATTTTCGTAGACTATTTTTTTGGACATTCCATAAGAGTTCAGGGGTTTGCCCCGAAGACTAAAAACGGCTTGTGTATTTACATCTCTCGATTTAGTTATGGACCCTGAAGCTGAATCCCCTTCCGTAATAAACAAAGTTGATTCTAATCGCCTTTCGCTTTTCATATCTCCCAGATGCAACCTGCAATCACGTAATTTCTTGTTGTGCAGACTTGCTTTTTTTGCTCTTTCCCGTGCCAGCTTGCGTATTCCCGAAAGTTCTTTTCGTTCGTTCTCGGCCTGAACAATTTTTCGCTGTATTTTCTCTGCGGTTTCCGGGTTTTTATGCAAGTAATTATCAAGCTGCTTTCCTATAAAATCGTTGATGTATGTTCGTACAGTTGGGAATGTACCTCCCATATCTGTTGAGCCCAACTTGGTCTTGGTCTGACTTTCAAAAACAGGCTCCATAACCTTTATAGAGATCGCTGAAATTATTGATTTTCGAATATCGGAAGCGTCATAATTCTTACCGTAGTAGTCTCTTATTGTTTTTACAATGGCTTCTCTGAAAGCGGATTGATGTGTACCACCCTGCGTAGTATGCTGACCATTAACAAAAGAGTGGTATTCCTCGCTATACTGCGTTTTACTATGTGTAATAGCCACTTCAATATCATTCCCTTTTAAGTGAATTATTGGGTACAATAAATCCTCTTGGGTATTGTTGTCCTCCAGTAAATCTTTAAGTCCATTTTCGGAAAAGAATTTTTCTCCATTAAAAACAATTGTAAGCCCACGGTTAAGATATACGTAATTTTTGAGCATGCGTTCTACATACTCATTTCTATATTTGTATTTTTTAAATATAACCTCATCAGGGATAAATGAAATCTTGGTGCCTCTTCTCCTGGAAGTTTCTTCCAAAAGTTCTTCATTTACTAATTCGCCAGTTTCAAATTCAGCAGATTTGGATTTGCCATCTCTGTTAGACTCTACTTTAAAATACGCGGATAAGGCATTAACTGCCTTTGTTCCAACCCCGTTAAGACCAACAGATTTTTTAAAGGCACGTGTATCGTATTTACCTCCGGTATTCATTTTGGAGACCACATCAACCACCTTGCCCAATGGAATTCCCCGGCCATAGTCCCTAACGGTTACTTTTTCACCTTGAATAGAAATGTCTATGGTTTTTCCGGCACCCATGACAAATTCATCAATACAATTGTCTAGAGTTTCTTTTAGTAAGATATATATGCCGTCATCAGCAGAAGATCCATCGCCAAGTTTTCCAATATACATACCAGGACGAAGGCGAATATGCTCCTTCCAGTCTAGAGATCTTATGTTATCTTCGGTATATTGTGACTCTGTCATGATACTTGGGGATTACCTTTGCTAATATAAAGTTTCAAGGCAGAAATCAAAATGTGCACTATAGAAAGTAATTAACAATAAAACACCATGTATTGTTGATAGCGAGATTATAGGGTTAGTCAAAATGACAAATCGAGAGATATGGCCTCTTAAACATTAAACCTAAAATGCATAACATCACCGTCCTTTACTATGTACTCTTTTCCTTCAACACGCATTTTCCCAGCTTCCTTGACTTTTGTTTCACTTCCATAGGCAATGTAGTCATTATATGAAATAACCTCAGCCCGAATAAATCCTTTTTCAAAATCTGTATGGATAACCCCTGCTCCTTGAGGTGCCGTGGAGCCTACCTTAATAGTCCAGGCCCTAACTTCTTTAACCCCTGCTGTAAAATAGGTTTGAAGGTGCAACAGGGAATAAGCTGCTCGTATCATTTTAGCCGAACCCGCCTCTGTCAACCCTAAATCTTCTAAAAACATTTGTCGTTCTTCGTAAGTATCTAATTCGGTAATGTCTG
>CBDTVZ010000494.1:0-1988 GCA_965363995.1 uncultured Eudoraea sp. | reverse complement strand
TGCAACAAACCATGCATCTTTATTATTCTGTGTTGTTCCGGTTTTACCAGCAATATCATTTTTTAATCCATAGGTATTTCTTATTCTGCTTCCCGTTCCTTCATTAATCGTAGCTTTCATAAATTCGAGCATAATCAGCCGGTTTTCTTCACTGAATGCCTGAACTTTTGATATAGTTGGAGTAAAAGTATCAAGTATAGAATCTTTGTAATTATTTATGCTACTTATCAATATGGGTGCAACTGGTTTCCCGTGATTTACATAACTGGCATACGCGCCCGCCATTTCTTCAATACCAATTTCCCCTGTGCCCAGAGCTAATGAGGGTAATTCTGGTAAATCTTCTGTAATACCCATTTTTTTAGCCTGTTCCAGGACGTTCTCTATACCTGTTCTTTCCAAAACTTTTACCGCCACGGTATTCACAGAATTACTCAATGCCTGTTTCATGGAATAATTCATATAAGTTTCTTCTTTATTCCCGGAATTTGAAGGAGACCAACCCTCTAAATTTTTATAGGCTACTTCTTCAGCGGAAAAATAGGTGCAGGGTTCCATTCCGGATTCCAATGCTGCGGTGTAAACTATTGGTTTAAATGTAGACCCCACTTGCCTTCTGCTTTGAGAAATATGATCATATTTGAAAACTTTGTACTCAATCCCACCTATCCAGGTTTTAACATAACCTGTCGTCGGATCTATGGAGATAGAACCGGTATTAAGAAATTTCATATAATGCTTAATACTGTCTATAGGACTTATTTCCAGTTCTTTATCGCCTTCCCATGAAGTAACAGTCATCACTTTCTTTTTTTGTAAGCTATCCAATGCCTGTTGCTCATTCAGGCCCTGTTGAATTAGATTTTTATAGGCTTTAGATTTCTTCACCATTTTAAAAATTAATTCCTTGTCTGTAAGCCATGGGGCCGATTTACCATAGCTCTTTTCAAAACTTTTTTGAAGGGATTTCATGTGAGTCTTCATAGCTTCTTCGGCTAAAACCTGCATTTTATAATCGAGAGTAGTATAAATTTTGAGCCCCGAAGTATAAATATTATAGGAATTTCCTTGTTCATTTTGATTATTACACCAGTTGAGAACTTGTTTTCGCACTTCTTCTCTGAAATATGGAGCCAATCCATGATTATGATCATAATCTCTATAATTAATAGTTAACGGAAGAGCTTTTAAACTATCATTTTCTCCTGCTTTAATAAAGCCTCTTTCTGCCATGGAATTCAGTACCAGATTTCTTCGTTGAATACTATTTTTAGGGAAGACTCTCGGATTATAAGTGTAGGTAGCCTTTAGCATTCCTATCAGAACTGCGGCTTCTTCAATCTTTAGTTTATTTGAGCCGTTGCTAAAGAATTTTAAGGAGGCGCTTTCTATGCCAAAAGTATTATCACCAAAAGAAACTGTGTTTAAATAGTGCATTAAAACCTCTTCCTTGCTATAAATATCTTCAAGTCGCGTAGCAACTATCATTTCTTTAATTTTATCAACGGTCAAATAAAATTTTCCTGTTCTTGATCTGGGATAAAGATTTTTGGCCAACTGCTGACTAATGGTACTGCCCCCGCCTGAGGTTTTATTTTGCAATAAAACTGTTTTTACTGCAACTCTTAATAAACTTTTGTAGTCTATTCCGGAATGCTCATAAAATCGTTCATCTTCAACGGCGATAAGGGCATTTATTAATTGTTTTGGGATATTATGGTATGAAACAGGTTGTCTATCAGTCAGGTAATATTTTCCGATTAGTACGCTATCAGCAGTATATATTTCCGAAGCTCGTGAGTGCTGATATTCTTCCAATGATTTTTTATCGGGAACTTTTCCCCAGGCACCAAAATAGACACTCAGTACAAAGATTAGTGCCAGACCAATGAGCAGAGCTATTGCTAGCAAGGCATACCTTAGAAATGGAGGAGTTATTCGTTTAAGAATCACTTATATGGATTTATTTATGCAAGATGTAATTAATT
>CBDTVZ010000493.1:0-1992 GCA_965363995.1 uncultured Eudoraea sp. | reverse complement strand
GGTTTAATGAGCAACAGAATGTTTACATTGGAAAAGGATTTTAGGATAAGTCTTTTTGCCCTTATACTTTCGCATATCCAATTGGTTTTGGGTCTTATCCTGTTTTTTGTTTCATCCAATGGGCTTTCGGCAATTAAAGAATTTGGAATGGGCGGTTTAAATTCGGCCTCAAGACTTTTGGCGGTGGAACACCCTTTTATCAATATTATAGCGATAGTATTAATCACTATTGGCTGGTCTCGACATAAAAAGTTTATGGAGGCTAAAAAGAAATTTAAAGTAATAGCCATTTTTTATGGTCTTGGTCTTGTGCTAATATTAAGCAGAATTCCGTGGGGGCAGTGGTTTAATTAACTTATAAATTATGAAACTATTTATTAATCTAATATTTCTGTTTTTTAGCATAGTAGTTCTATCTCAGGAACAATCTTTATTTAATGGGAAAGATCTTTCCGGGTGGACCATTTACGGCACAGAAAAGTGGTATGTAGAAGATGGTTTATTGGTTTCTGAAAGTGGTCCTGATGCACAATATGGTTATTTGGCTACAGATGAACATTACAAGGACTTTGTGCTTACACTTGAATTTTTTCAGGAAGCTGATGGTAACAGTGGAGTGTTTATTAGGTCTACGGTTGATGGAAATAAAGTTAGTGGTTGGCAGGTAGAAGTTGCACCAAAAGGGAATCATACCGGAGGGGTTTATGAATCCTATGGAAGAGGTTGGTTAATAAAACCTAGCCCTGAAAAGGAGAAGGTGCTTAAAGAAGGGGACTGGAACAAAATGAAAATTCAATTATCCGGAGATAAGCTTACCTCTTGGTTAAATGGAGTGGAAATGGTTTCCATTAAAGATGATAAAATTGGCGAGGGAGAAGGTTCCATAGCACTACAAATTCACGATGGAGGAGGAATAAAAGTGAAATGGAGGAATATTAAAATAACTACTCCAGAGTAAATCCTAATCCACTTTTTTGATTAGAAAAGCATAAACTGGAAAATGATCACTATACCCACTGGTGTATCTTCCAGCTGCATGAGTGCGAAAAGGATAGCCTTTGTAGTTACCTGTTTTATTTATAAGGAATGATGGATGATATACACCAGCTTTCCAAAATGTATATGAATTCTTATTTTCATTAATAAGATTTTTTGAGAGTAGAATTTGGTCGAACAAACTCCATTGATCCCTATATGCAAGAGAACCGCCACCTTTATTATATAAGGACTCCATTGGATTAAACAAAGAAGGACTTTTTACATTCTCCTTATCAGACGATGTTAGCGTATTTTTTATACTACTATCAGTAGGATTATCATTGAGATCCCCGATACTTATTATTTTGGCATCAATGTTTAGTCTCATCAGAGAATCTATTATTCTTCTGTTGAGTCTGGCAGCAGCTTTTCTGTAGGGCCTGCTTCTTGCTACACCTCCGCTGCGGGAAGGCCAGTGATTAACTATAATATATAATTCTTCGCTCTCTAATAATCCACATACTACCAGCTGATCTCTGGTGTAGTCTCGTTGATCAGAATCATTAAATATCAGAAGTCTGTGGCTTTTAAATGACATTGGTATAAATCGGCTGCCTTTATAGATTAGTGCCACATCAATACCTCTTTCATCCGGGGAATCAAAATGAATAATATTGAAACCGTAAGGTCTAAGAAATGGATGCTTTACTAAGTCCTTTAATACTTTTAAATTCTCAACCTCACATAGACCTACTATATCCGGGGAAGTTCGTGTAGTTGATTGCCCAATCTTTGAAATTACTTCAGCTATATGGGATATTTTTAGATTATAACGATCTAAGGTCCAGTTATAATTTCCTTCAGGGGTCATTTCGTCATCAAAGTATAATGAATCGTTGACAGTATCAAAAAGGTTTTCAACATTGTAGAAAGCGATGGTACGTATACTATACCGGTCTTCTTTTTGTGATTGAGCAATATTTGATACCAGAAAAAAAATCAAAAATATATGCT
>CBDTVZ010000492.1:0-1997 GCA_965363995.1 uncultured Eudoraea sp. | reverse complement strand
TAGAGCTTTCCATTGATTTTACTTTGTACTGTAAAATCTTCGGTTGCAATCAAAGAGGTTTGGTAATTGTTCTCCGCCTGCTTTAATTTTGTGTTTAATTCTGACTTTGTTCGTTCAAAATTACCTTCAAGTAAAGACAAACTGTTACCTGACAATTCATAAGCCAGTTTTCGATTTTCGTATTCTACTTTGGATCCTATATTTTGTTCCCAGAGGTTTTTTTGTCTTGTAAAATTTACAGAATCATTTTTATACCTAAGTTCCGCTGCATTTATTTCATCGATTAACGCCTTAATTATGGCATTGTTACCGCTGTAATTCTCTCTTGCTAATTCAAGATTTAGTTTGGCATTTTCGGTGTTTAGCTTTGGGGTATTATTAATGATTTGAGCTATAGGTGTGCCTTTTGATACTGAATCGCCCTCGTCAACAAAATTTTTATCCAGAATACCTCCTACAGCCGCGTATACCTGATAAAGGCTATCAGGTTGAATTGTTACCGAGGAATATACAGATTCTGTAATAGTTACTTTAAGAGGCAATATCTTTTCCGGACCATTATTGCAGCTTACAAAGGCAGAAATTATAATAAAGCTAAAAAGAAATCTAAACGAAAAAGGAATGTATCTCATTAAGCCTATTTTGAGTTATTGGGTCTGAATTAACTTGCTAACTATCAAATTTTTCCAAAAGAAATTCAAGTTTAGGTTTTTGCTTTCTGCTCATGGGTATTTGATGTTCATCTATCTCCACACTTGTACACCCGAATTTTTCAACCTTGTTTAAATTTACAATATATGA
Organism: uncultured Eudoraea sp.; assembly: GCA_965363995.1. Taxonomy (GTDB): domain Bacteria; phylum Bacteroidota; class Bacteroidia; order Flavobacteriales; family Flavobacteriaceae; genus Eudoraea. The sequence continues at coordinate 1,196 of CBDTVZ010000492.1, read as the reverse complement.
TCTATGAATCCTAAGAAATCTGTCATTCGGCAGCTTATCCGAGATTGATTTCAGAGTACTCAGAACAATCACTTTTTCTTTATCTGTGATTATCTTTATGTAATCGCCTAAGGCCTCGACCCATTTAATTTCCTTTAAATTAATCTTCTTGTTTTTCATATTACTCCGCACCATCAAAAAATCCAGATCTTCTTCAATTTTATTTCGCATGCTATTATTTAGCACTTTCCCTACGGCATGGTCAAAACGGTCAACATTTAACGGTTTTAATAAAAAATCTGTTACGCCATAGTCAAATGCTTTTAAGGCATTATTAGAATTACCGGATATTATAATCACCTGTATTTTCTGATCCAAAGATTTTAGAAGATCGAAACCATCGATAAATGGCATTTCAATATCGAGAAGAATTAAATCTATTTTATGGTTTTTAATAAATCTATTGGCGTCGATGGCATTACTGCTTATTTCCACCAAATTCAAATCATCATGATTCTGAACCATCCGTGCTATGATTTTACATTGCACTTTTGAATTTTCTACAATTAATGTATTTAAGTAGCTATCTTTCATACATTCATTAAGATTGATCATTTACAATTGTTCTTGAATGAATTCTATAATTCCTCATGAATTATAAATTCAAACACAAAACTATGGGCATTGTCCATAGAAAGGAATGACTTTGATCATTGCTAACCTGGTAATTTGGTAGAACCAGGATATTTAATCGATGGAACACTATTAGAAGCAATCTATTATAACTGTCATTCATTTATATTTTCAGACATAACCTAAGCCCTAAGTTCATTAAAAAGATCTATTATATGGTTAAATGAATTAGAGAAAAATGACATTTGTCACTTTTTAGTTTAATGGGGATACTTAGTTTAACTTTTTTGAAAAAAAAATGAAGGAACTAGTTACTCATTAATTAAGCAGGAATAAAAAAATCAACTTAATACCGGTAACTTTTGGTATTGTATATCTATGGTTTGGTATGCTGAAATTCTTTGCTGGTGTAAGTCCGGATGAGGACCTTGCAAAGGCTATAATAGGCAGGTTGACATTTGGATTTCTGGCCCCAGAAATATCGATACTCTTACTTGCAATTTAGGAAACCGTGATAGGATTTTTACCAATAGGCCACCTTTTTGAAAAATTTGCTCTAAAACTGGCATTGGTCCATATTATCC
>CBDTVZ010000491.1:0-1998 GCA_965363995.1 uncultured Eudoraea sp. | reverse complement strand
AATCTATTATTGGCAGGACAGGGGTTTCTTTTGATGCGCTCTCTGCCCCGGAAACTGCTTCGGATATGACTTTAGGATTACTGTTGCACCCCGAAAGGGCCTCAAGGTTAATACAGCAAAAAAGTATCGATACCCAACAAATTGGTCTGGAATATGTTCTTAATCAACTGGTGCAGAGTACAATCGAAATAGACCTGAAAGACCCTTATTTAAACGAAGTTCAGAAGTCCATTAATTACCGGGTACTTTTTCACATAATGAATCTGGCAGCCCATAAAGGTGTACATCCCCAGGTAAATGCCATAGCTAATCACAAACTTAAATCAATTAAAACATCTTTACAATCTAGCAAGAATAATGTGGATGCCATGGAAATGATAAGAAGAGTTAATTACTTTTATAGCGAACCAGATGAATTTAAGGTTATAGAAGTTCCTAAAATACCAGATGGATCTCCAATTGGTATGGATTGTATGAATTGATACATTTAAAAGTCTATGAAAATAAATTTAATTAGTGATACGGTTACCAAACCTTCCCCCGGCATGTTAGATGCCATGATGTCTGCAGAAGTAGGTGATGATGTTTTTAAGGACGACCCCACAGTTAACAGCTTGGAAGAAAAGGTAGCTAATTTGTTTAACAGGGAAGCTGCCTTGTATTTTCCCAGTGGCACAATGACAAATCAAACTGCAATTAAACTTCATACCAAACCAGGGGATCAATTGATTTGTGATAAGTATGCCCATGTTTATAATTACGAGGGTGGGGGAGTAAGTTTTAATAGTGGTGTTTCCTGTAAATTAATTGATGGTCATCGAGGCATGATGACCTCAAATCAGGTTGAGGAGGCCATAAACCCACCTGATTTTTATCATAGCCCTTTGACTTCTTTAGTTTGCGCAGAAAACACTACCAACAAAGGTGGAGGAGCGTGTTGGAATTTTTCTGAACTGGTGCGTATTGAAGAAGTTTGCCAAAAGCATGGTCTGGCGTATCATTTGGATGGCGCCAGGATATGGAATGCATTAGTTGAAAAAGGGGAAACTGCAAAGCAGTATGGGGAATTGTTTGACACAATTAGTGTATGTCTTAGTAAGGGACTGGGATGCCCCGTAGGTTCAGTTTTGGTTGGTGATAAAGATTTGATTGACCAGGCCTTACGCATTAGAAAAATATTGGGCGGAGGTATGCGTCAGGCTGGTTTTATGGCTGCGGCTGGCATTTATGCACTGGATAACCAAATTGACCGCCTTGCAGATGATCATAAAAAAGCAAGAGAAATTGGTGCATTACTTCAAAGTTTACAGTTTATTAAGAATGTGGAACCTTTGGAGACCAATATTATAATCTTTGAAATAAATGAAGACTATTTAAGCGTAGAGGATTTTATTCTAAAACTTCACAAAAAGGACATTTATATAATTGGTATGGGAAATTCGAAATTACGGATAGTAACTCATATGGACTATACTGATCAAATGCACGAAACTTTACTAAAAACCTTAAAAACGCTATAAGCTTTCAGAATTTTTTAGGGTAGCAATTCTTTTTTTAAGGTTTTTTATGCCGTTCTCCATTCCTGCCTCGGACCCGTAAAGTTGGCTATTGCCAATAAGCTGTCCCTTTTTATCCTTGAGGTTAAAAAGAAAATTTCCGTTATGGTCAGTTCTACGCTCGAATTTATATTGTTGCTTATCTAACATATGCAAACCACTAACAACATTCTTAATCTCTTCTTTACTTGAAAACCCAACACTATAAAGCAAGGCATTACCACTAGTGGTGTTTAGAGAGAAATTATAAGTGTTGTTTTCTTCCTTATTAATCTTAATCATAAAGCGAGTTTTTTCTTAAATGTATTAAAAATGGACCAACTTTCATACTTATTTAACTAATAGGAGAAGCTTAATTCCTTTGTCTATTTTTGATATTGTCAATGAATATTTATTTAAATAAGGAATCCATACCCGGAATATTAGGCATTCCTTCTTTTGC
>CBDTVZ010000490.1:0-2003 GCA_965363995.1 uncultured Eudoraea sp. | reverse complement strand
GAGGTTTAATCGTGGTAACCGCGCCATAGTAAAACCTTGTAAATGAACTTTCGTTTAGTTTATATCAGCAAAACAATATAATCAATTACTCTGACCCCTTCGATTTAACTTGATTTTTTTGCAGCGTAATTGCTGCGGCATCTACTCGTCCAGAATAAAGTGCTCATGTGAAAAGAGCATCACCCCTCTAGATTTCAAAAAAGATGTTTTCTTATATAGTGTACCCCGGGCTTGTCCAACAACAGGATAAGATTGTGGATCGCTTCGCGCTCACAATCTATCCTTATTCGTTATGCATTTGTTACATACACATATAAAGCATCAATTCTTCTTTGCCGACGAGCAGCACCTTTTGTACCTGCACTCATGCTAGCTCGATATCCCTCAATATTTTGATTCTCGTTATTTTTTAATTTATAAATATCATAAAAAGATTTTAATTTTTCGCATATATTGTCTATAGTTTTATTTTCTTTCCATAGCTTCCACGCAAGCCCCCATAATCCATAAATATGACTAACTCCATAAAATCGTTTATCGTCAAAATTTAGTTCAAATTGGCCAAATATTTCTTCTATGGCTATAAAATTTTCTTCGATAGACTTTAGTTCTTGATCGGTCTTTTGAGAATAAATTCTATATAACTCATCTATCTCTAAAGGCTTATCGCCAGCTATAACTCTATCTTCAGCAACCAAGAAAAGAAGCTCTGATATAAATTCGTGATTTTCAAGTCTATTGGATTTAAGCTTTGATGTAATTTTTTCAAAGACGGGGTGCTCTGATACGCTACTAACAATTGAATAAAAATTTGTATTGCCAAATTTAGCTTTTCTTAACTCTTGATTTGTAAGTGGTTCTCCATTTCGATTTAATCTGTCGAATATATGATTTACAACATTTTTATCATCCGTTGCGACGTACTCTATAGTGATTTCATATTTCCATAAATTTTTCTTCCATTCAGAAAATTCATCACTATCAAAATCTCTAAAATACATACCTTCTAACTGACTATCACCGAATCCATCTTCGGAAAAATCTTCTGGCACAGGCGTTTCATTCTTTAAAAAATCAATAATAGCTGACAGTCTTTGTTTGCCATCAATGACATCATAAATTGTTTTTCCAGTATCGTTATCAATATGTTGATGTAGAAATATAGGCGGCATTGGGAAGTTCTTAAGGATAGTATCTATAAGATAACTTTTATCAGACTCGCTCCAAACATCACCCTCTCGCTGGTATTCAGGAGAAAAGTTATATTTTTTTAAATTATAATTTTCCCAGAAAGTGGCTATATTAATATTATTACTTGTACGATTTAATATATTCATGAAAACGCCAATGGTTTTGAGTTCTTGAAGAATTTAACATTATTAAAGAGTGTTGTTATAACTGCGTTAAAAACTTCTGGTGAGTATGGGTTTACTACAATGACATCAGATATATTTGTGCTAATTGATGTTAAAATTCTATCAATTTCTTGTCTATCAACATGCCAATATGATGTGCCACATATAATTAATTCATCACAGTCTTTAAGACTTTCTGAAACATCAATAATTGATTTTCGTATTTCACTAGCCCACTCAAAATCTAATCTATTTGAATCGCCTGCAGGTGGAATCATTGCATTAATTGAATTAAGAGCGGTTAAATTATCATACTCTACAGAAAACTCACTTAGCTTTCCATCAAGAACGTCTTGCTTGTAATCAACTTCAAATACTTCTTTAACTTTTCTGGTGCTATGACTAAAACTAATTGATCCATGTGGTTTATAAAGGATAATCTTTTTGTCATTTTCAAATTTTGAAATCGAAAATTCTAAATCATTTTTTTTGAGTATCCTTTCAAGCCAAACATCATAGTTAAGTGTGACTATATGTATTTTATTTATATTCTCGTCTAAAGCTAAACTGACTAAATACTTGTTCCATCCCCATGACGTGGTCTAATTGATTATTACAACTCAGTTAAGGATAATTTACTTAACTGAG
>CBDTVZ010000489.1:0-2005 GCA_965363995.1 uncultured Eudoraea sp. | reverse complement strand
TTTCTGGATTACCAATGTTAGGAACATTAATTGCAATTTTAGTAATGCGTAATTACGATCTTACCGAAGAGCGTGCTTTAGAAATAAGTGCTGAATTGGTTAGACGTAAAAATGAACAGTTAAAAAACTAAATAATTTCATTACTAACAGTAAAGAGGAGAATTATAATAATAATATATTAAAAAAATAAATACAATGTCGTATAGAGAAGGACATCAGTTTTCATTAGAAGGAATAGATTTAACCCAAGATTCTGGAGTTGATTTCAGTAAATATTCATTAGAAGGATTAAAAGAACTGTGGAGAAAAACAGTAAAGAATGGGATGCACGGACTATGTTTTAGTCTTTACGAAGATGGCCAAAGACCTGGTGACATCATTACGGAAGAACAGGTGCGAAGACGAATGGAAATAATAAAGCCATATACAAAGTGGGTTCGCTCATTCTCATGTACAGATGGAAATGAATTTATCCCTAAAATCGCAAAAGAATATGGCATAAAAACCTTGGTAGGTGCTTGGTTGGGTGATGATCCAGAAATTAATGAAAGAGAAATAACTGGGCTTATTCAATTGGCTAAAGATGGCTTTGTAGATATTGCTGCTGTTGGTAACGAGGTAATGTATCGCAAGGAATTGACTGAAGATGAACTATTGGATTTTATTAAGCATGTAAAAGAAGAAGTGCCAAGCAACATACCTATAGGTTATGTGGATGCTTATTATGAATTTTCAGTTCGTCCAAGAATTACTGAAGCTTGCGATGTGATTTTGGCAAATTGTTATCCGTATTGGGAAAGCTGTAATTATGATTATTCTTTGCTCCATATGAAACAAATGTTTGCGCAGGCCGTAAGCGCTGGAAATGGTAAAAAAGTAATTATTACAGAAACGGGTTGGCCAAGTCAGGGAACTAATTTGAATGATGCGTTTCCTTCACCGGAAAATGCCATGAAATATTTCATTAACACGCAAGTATGGTCTGCAAAACAAGATATTGATATATTTTACTTTTCTTCATTTGATGAATCATGGAAAGTAGGTCCGGAAGGTGATGTTGGAGCTTATTGGGGGCTTTGGGATAAAGATGAAAATCTTAAATTTTAGAGTGAATCGCCCACTATATTTTATATCTAATTATTGTTAAATGAAGTACACTAACGAATTAAAAATAGAAGCAGGAAATGCAATTTGCTATTCTGGTTTTAGAGAGGGACAAAGTCCCGGAGGGATTTACCCAAGTTATGAAGAGATAAAGGAGGATCTTTTAATGCTTCATAACCATTGGAAATACCTTCGCTTATATGACTGCGACAGGCATACTGAAATTGTTTTGGAAGTAATTGAAAAAGAGAGGCTGAATTTCAAAGTAATGCTGGGTGCCTATATTGTTGCAGAGGCCAATAATTATGGTTGTCCCTGGGGAGGATCATATTCTGAAGAGCAACTGGAGAAAAATAAAATAACAAATGTCGCTCAGATTAAGAAATTGATTCATTTTGCAAACCGGTACCCGGATGTCATTTTCTCGTTATCCGCAGGTAATGAGGCTTGCGTTGATTGGACCGATCACTATGTGCCAGTTGATAGTGTTATCAATTATGTGAAGATGATTAAAAAAGGAGCCAAACAAGCTGTTACTTTTTGCGAAAATTATCTTCCCTGGCTTGATAAGTTAAAAGACCTGGTTGAAGAAGTCGATTTTATATCTATCCATACATACCCTGTATGGGAGTATAAGAACATTCATGAGGCCCTGGAATATACCAAACAAAATTATTATGCCGTAGCCGACACTTATCCCAATAAACCAGTGGTAATTACTGAAGCAGGTTGGACAACTTTTTCCAATGGAAGGGGTATTTGCCCAAGTAATGTAAGTGAGGAACATCAGCGTATTTACTACGATGATTTGATCACTTGGTGTGAAGAAGCAGTCATTCTTACATTTGTTTTTGAAGCTTTTGATGAACCATGGAAAGGATCTAACGAGGCCCTTGAACCT
>CBDTVZ010000488.1:0-2008 GCA_965363995.1 uncultured Eudoraea sp. | reverse complement strand
AAAACGAATGGAGTCACCTTGACGCTCCAGTGTTGCTGATTTTAAGTTGTCATAATTATGTGGCCAACCAAGTTATGTTCCCTTGATTAATTAACATGCTGATCTATAAGTCATTAGCCTAACTTCACGACACATAAATTATTCCCTTTTTGTACGATGATTAAATTACATCATTACCAGAAAGGAGATTGTCATGTTAGAGCAATATTTTTTTAAACCCGATACTGTTGAAAGTATTCAGAATTCATGGATTGGTGAGCCGATTGAACGCTATGTTAGTTGGATGTCAGACAACGGTTATAGTTTTCGAACTGTTGTCCGGAGAGTACCAATCCTGAAACAATTTGGGGAATTTGCACAGCATAAGGGGGCGCAAACCTGGGAGGAGTTACCGCTACATATAGAACCTTTTGTAGCACACAGGGTTAAGCCACGTAGTGGCAATAAAAGCTCCTCTGATCTGCGATCAGAATTCAATACAATACGCGCTCCCATTGATCAGATGCTAACACTCATATTATCTGATTTTCAAGGACGTGGGCGCTCCAGATATACTCATGTTCCTTTTTTAAGTCGGGTTCCAGGATTCTTTGATTTTTTACGAAAAGAACGTGGGTTGAAAAAGGCATCACTTGAGCAATATCACTATTATCTTAAACGTCTGGAATCCTATCTTGATAGCATTAATTTATCTCAGCTTGAAGAGCTTTCTCCAACTATTCTCAGTGCTTTTATCATTGGTGTCAGTGGTCGGTTAAGCAAGAACTCAATATCAGGACTATGCAGTACATTACGGATCTTTCTACGTTATTTATACCAGGAACATATGATTGATCGTGATCTGAGTATTAGCATTGAAGGCCCTCGTAAATATCAATTATCTGATGTTCCTCGTTCAATTACCTGGGATGATATTCGACATATGCTAGAGATAGTTGATCGTCGTACAGCATTGGGTAAGCGCGATTATGCCATATTGTTGTTACTTGTTACTTATGGATTACGAGGTCATGAAGCCGCTGATTTAACCTTGGATCATATTGATTGGGAACGAGAACGGTTGCTGATCCCAGAACGAAAAGCCAATCATAATACAGCTTATCCTTTATCAACTGTTGTCGGTAATGCAATTTTGGAATATCTCAAGTCAGGGCTTCCAAAGACAGAAGATCGGCATCTCTTTTTCCGTGTTGTTGCCCCAATAAAGCCTGTTCTTTCCAGTACCATAAGTGATCGAGTTACTCACTATTTACGTAAGGCAAATATCCATGTCTGCAAAACAGGCTCTCATACACTGCGCCATTCCTGTGTACAGAGACTGGTTGATGCTGACTTTTCTTTTAAAGTTATTGGTGATTATGTTGGTCATGCATCACCTTCTTCAACAGCAATATATACCAAAATCGATTTAGAAGCATTGCGTGAGATCGAAATGGGTCATGGGGAGGAATTGCCATGAACATCATTTTTAATAGTTTTCTTTCTGAGGAAATCACTACATATATTGATTACAAAAGGACTCTGGGTCGAAAATATAATAATGAAGAGAAAGCACTGGGGTTGTTTGATCGATATCTAATTGAGCAATACATTCTTAGTATTGATGAACTTCAGCCGATGTTTATTGACTCATTCCTTAATTCTCGGCCTCGAATTGGAGCGTGGGTAGACAGACATCACTGGTCTTTTTTTGATGGCCTTGAAAGTGGATCATCATTACTTGATACCGTTGCATTAACTTTCTTTATTGAACACCCTCTTGTTGCTCCGGTATTTCGAGCCATTCAATTATCCAGAAAAAATTATATTTTGGATGAAATGTCAGATGAGAATACGCCCCCTGGTTGCCTGTTAATTGATGGTGAACATAAGGGAATATATCTCGGTGATTACAAGGCTATTGAAAGCTATCTTAAGGCTGAGTTATCCCCACGAATTTTTTTAGTAACTCGTTGAAAATTTAGAAATTGATCGACTTTCATGGCGAACTATGATCAAATTAGTTCAC
>CBDTVZ010000487.1:0-2011 GCA_965363995.1 uncultured Eudoraea sp. | reverse complement strand
TTAAAAACATAACGCTTGAACTCAGTTGACTGGCAATATGACGTGTAGCGAAGCGAAACGGCGTATTGGTAGGTTAACTGCAGTGACTGTTAGGCGAATTTGACTTATTTGTATTGGTCATTTTGCGAGTATAAAAAACAATCAAGTTTTTGAGCTAGCATTCTCTTTATGGCAGCAGGCTCTTTTTCTTTTTCATGAGCAGTATTTGCAATATCGTTTAATTCTCTCATTTTTTCTGCTTTAAGTTGTGTCATAGTTTGTGTACTAGTTTTCACAAAAGACCCATAGATTATTTTAGGGTCTTGAGTTGGAAATGTTTTCATAGCTGGTGCAATACGTTCTTTATATGAACCTAGGGCTTTTAGTGCATTACCATAATGAGTCTTGCCTAGAAACGCAGATATTACCAACATTTGCTTTGCGTCAACACTTGGAGGCCTACCTCTAATTGCTTCCATCAAAGCTTCTTTTATATCGCGAACTTTCAATCCTTGTATCCAATAGAATGCAGGTACGTTATCCCATAAAGAAAATTTAAATAGTGTAAGTTTGTAATTCTTTTTCAATTGAAGTTTGTTACGCTGTGCGTACCACTTCCAAACCTCAGCTGACGGTGGCCGTAGAGTTGAGTTTCCTCTATATATAACAGACCATGCAGCTATCTCTTGCTCTTCGCCTTCTGGAGGAACTGTAAAGCTCATTCCTTTAACCGCTATAGCATCAGGTGAGTCTTCTATAATGTATGTGCCATCAGCTTTATCGTTAGGGTCTTTGCTAAGTATAAACACGTCACTGCTAGCAGGTGAATTTACAACTCTTGCAACCTTCTCAATAAGAGATTCTCTAAAAGTATCAATTCTACGCTCTATAGCTGCATCCAGATCTCTGGAGTCACCAAGATGATTCGCTGCACTTCTTCTAATGTAAAATGTGCCTTGATTTAATACTGTTCTGTCTTCACCACTTTGTAGTTTATATTTAGCTAATTTTGAAATTAAATGTGTAATACCTTTTGACTGAGGTATAAAAACCGCTACTACAATATTCGATTCATAATTAAATTCCTTAGACCTGATATTAGATATATGCGGTTCAACATGCCTGTTAATTTTTTGTTGGATTTTACTAGCGTCTTTTATTACATTGGCGGTATCGCGAGAAATTCCCACAATGTTTGCATCATTATCAATACCAAAAATCAAATAGCCACCTATCGTATTGGCAAATGCAGAGATGTCTTTCGTTATACCAAACCATTGTTTTTCTGAAGTTATATCAACTGTTTGTTTGTAATCTAGTCTATCGTCTTCTTCTTTGTAGGCGATTAATTCTGTGACAATCTCTCTTGTCAAAGGGTCATCGCTTTCAATAAAATCTGAGATGGAGGTCATGTTAATCCTTTAATTTTGTGCCTAACGTTGCCAATAACTGGGCAAAATAAGTGCCGCGAGTCTTTTTTCGCGGCGCTTATTTTGATCCATGTTGATTGGCCTTGTTATATTTTTCTGGTATAAGGTGTTTTATGTTGTCAGCGACTTCCCCTTCTACAAGGCTTGATATGTAAACAAATAATGACCAAATAGATAACTCGAAGGTAGCTTACTTGTCAGCACCTTCCCAGTTGACAGGTACTGAATTTGTAAAATCGTCAATTTTATCTTGAAGGCCTTTATTGTTTATTTTGTGAGCTATATCATTTCTGATGTTGTTTAATTTTTTTGCGGCTATCCAAAACTCATTTTCAAAGCCAGGGGGTAGTAATGCTTGTGCAAGGCATATTGCTTGATAGCAATCAAGGTTTGCGGATACTAAGGCATCAGGATTGTTTGTATTTTTTTCAATAATGGTTCTGACTTGTTCTTCTATTAACAAATGACCTTTGAGGATAATTAACTCAGTATCCTTTCCATGAGGAAGGAGTTCTAAGAATTTCCTAAAAGCATCGGCTTGTCTGTTTGTTGTATTCATTTTAAATCTAACGTTTTTAATAACCGGCTGCACAGCGGGCTTT
>CBDTVZ010000486.1:0-2014 GCA_965363995.1 uncultured Eudoraea sp. | reverse complement strand
GCTCCTAATCCTCCAAATTCAGGAGTGAAAATAAAAGCTCCCAGAACCATAGTACCAATAATAGAACCAACAAACGATTCAAATAAATCGGCTCCCATACCTGCAACATCCCCAACATTATCCCCAACATTATCGGCAATAGTAGCTGGGTTTAGAGGGTGATCTTCAGGAATTCCTGCTTCAACCTTACCTACCAAATCTGCACCAACATCTGCTGCCTTAGTGTAAATACCACCACCAACACGAGCAAATAATGCAATAGATGATGCTCCCAATGAAAATCCGGAAAGCACATTCAATACCATAGGAATGTTTTCTGAACCCGGCCAAATCGTCTGGTAAATCATAAATAGACCACTCAATCCAAGAACGCCCAGACCTACTACACCCAATCCCATTACAGAACCACCGGCAAATGCAACTTCCAGTGCTTTTCCTAAAGATTCTCTGGCAGCTTGTGTAGTTCTAACGTTTGCTTTAGTAGCTACGCGCATTCCTATAAAACCTGCTAATGCAGAGCAAATAGCACCTACTACAAAAGACAGTGCAACCATACCATGAGAACCTTCTTCATAAGAACCCTTAAAATATAACAGGATAGCTACAGCAATCACAAAAATGGATAGGATTTTGTACTCCGCTTTTAAGAAAGACATTGCCCCATCGGAAATGTGTTTAGCAATCCGTGCCATCTTTGCATTGCCTTCGTCTTGTTTTGAAACCCATACATTCTTCACAAAAACAAAAAGAAGTGCTAAAACACCGAACGCAGGTAATATTTGTACTATTAATTCCATACTAGTTAGTTATTTACGATTTAAAACGGGTGCAAAAATAGTAAAATGGATTAGAATAAAAAAGATTAAATCTTTTACTCTTAATATTTAAAAACTAAATCCAAATGTTCCCTTAATACTAAAAGGGCGAGCATCCGGAAGCTCCAGGTAGTTGCCTCTGAAATTGAAGTCGATTCTAAAAACCTTAAAGATATTACCAATACCAAAAGAGTATTCATAATAAATCTTATCCGAAGGAGCTATTAATGGAATATTTGTCGGGCTGCTCAGTGCAATATTTTCAGCCGTTAAGGTACCCCATGCTCCTCTTAAACCTACTATTTCTCTTAAATTCCACTTCCGAATAATAGGTATCCTTGAAAAAATCCGGCCATTAAAATTATGTTCCAAATGAACGGTGGCATATGTATCTGTTACAAACTCGTAAAAATTCAAGTTTGGAAAAGTATTATAAATCGTCCATAATGTTTGGTTTCCAGGTATTACGCTCAAAAGACCTAGCGGTACAGATCCGAACGTTTTACCGACCTCTATAGTACTTAACAATCTTCCAAAACCTCCAATCTGCCAAGGTTGAGTATAGGAAAATTGAATTTTTTCAAAATCAAAATCACTTTGAAAGAATCCTTTTAACCCCATTGTGTAATTCAATAAAAGTGTACTATAATTATCATTTACTTCTCTTCGCTCCACCCCGTTCCCAATAGTTTTTTTTCCCGGTGTATATAATAAAATGGTATTTAGTTCAAACTGTGTTATCTCAGAAGATATCCCAGTTGGCGAAGTAGGATCTATATAATCCAGACTAAATAAATCTGGTAGGGCAGAGCTCAATGTTCGATAAGAACCCCCAAAACGAATTCGCAAATTAGTGAGCGGCTCAATATCTGTATTGAATGTGGTAAGGTTAATATTGGTAAGCCTGTCATTAGCGCCAACCGTAATTATCGCGGAAGAGGCCACACTTCTGCCAAGCACATCTGATGTTTGGGTAAGGTTTATCCCCAATTGCTCTATGTCCCGGCGGTTACCACCGGATAGTATGAGTCTGGTTTTTTTGTCTAACAGCCATTTGCCGGAAATACCATACTTAAATTTTTCATCTTTAAATCCATAGGCCAAATACCCTTCTATACGCCATGGGTCATTTTGTCCAAAATAGGTTCTGGCCCCGCCCCTTAATCTAATTCCTCCTGTAATGGTTATGTCCCCTAATG
>CBDTVZ010000485.1:0-2025 GCA_965363995.1 uncultured Eudoraea sp. | reverse complement strand
CAGTTCTTTCCAGGTTCCGAAGACTTTGTCAAAAATATTGAGGATTCCCCCATGATTTTTGTCCAGATACTCTACGTTTATAGAATGATGTACCTGATGCATCGTGTGTGTATTAAAAATCTTTTCAAGGAACCCCATTTTTGGAATATAGACAGAATGCAACTGAAATTGCCACATAATCTCTATTCCTATACACACAATTACCATTTCTGGTGGAAAACCTAATGCGGGCATCCACATATAGAAAAAAGGTTTGTGAAAAATTGTGAACCATCCATTGCGAACCGCGGTACCCAGGTTAAAATTATCAGAAGAATGATGGACGATATGACCTGCCCAAAATAATCTTATTTCATGGTTTGCCCTATGAAAACAATAGTAGGTAAAATCATCGGCTAACATGCAAAGTACCCATACATACCAAGCATAGCCAAAGGACTCATACCCCAAAAGGTTAGTGCGTACTCCATTGGTAACAGGATTAAAAAATTCATAAGACACCTCAAAAAGTGCTATTGCAAAGATGATCTTAAACAAGGGTCCGATAATTGCTGCTCCAACGCCCATGGCACCACTGGCGAACAAATCTTTCCAGTTATATAATTTTTCGTTTCCATGTGTTTTGCTGTATATAATTTCAAAAATAATTAGGGCGATGAAACAGGGAACACCGTAAATAAGGGGGTTAGTAAAATTCATAAATTTGTTAAAATTTTCTCTTTAATGTTGCAAGTTTTGGCAATTATAGCCAAAACAAATACAATTAACAAGTTAAAATTAGTGTGATTCTAATTATAACACATGAATACTTTTTATAATGCTAAAATAGCTTTGTTTGCCCCTCGTCATCTTCCTCACTTAGATTGTCTTTGGGTTTTGCTTGATTATTTTTTTGCTTAGGTTTTTTACTTATCCCTTTGGTCTCCGGAACTATATTTTCTTCATCCACTACCTCAATATCCAGGGTGTCATGAACTTCAGGTATTTGATATGGCAAAGGCTCTAATGCATTTATCTCAAGAACTTTTTCTTTAGTTAGTTGATTACCCATGGCAGAACTGCCTTTAACGCTAATAAACTCCTCTATATTGATTGTAAGGTTGTCTTTACGTTCTTCGCCTCGTTTTTTCGAAAACACTAATTCTGCCATAGGCCGATAATCCGTAAATACTTTTTCGAGATAGGATTTTGAGTGGTCTGTAATTATTTTTTCTTTTTTATCCCAGTTTTCAACAAGAAATCGTTTTATGTAAAACAATTCTTTTTCTCCTTCCCAGTATATTACAGCTACAGGTTTATTGGGGACCCATTTTTCCAATACTATTATATCTTCATCAAAATGCATGGTCAACTCTGGAATAACTGCTTTCAGGATTCCTTTTTGATTAATTATTAGAAGGCGGTCCTCATTAGTAAACTCACCCAGCAGTTCACCACGGTTATCCACATTCAGCCGTTGAACTGTATCGTCAAACCATAGCTTTCGTGGTTTAAGAGTGGAAAGTCCTTTTTCCTTAAGCTCCACTCTTTTTACCGAATATTTAGTTACAATATTCCCTTTTGAAGCACGACCTTTTATCATCACATCCGCAAAATCCTGGTCCCACTTTAATTTCTTTATATTGCCGGCTTGCCTAAGTAAAATCGTAACGACTTCTGCTTCACCATTTGGGTTTGCCGAAAAATAACTAATATCAGAACTACTTTTACCAGCGGTAAGATCGTAAAGTTTATCACGTGTAATTCCGGTAACATTAAAGCGCTTGACGTAGCTCGATCCTCCTCTTCCATCCTTATAAATCATATTATAGGTTGTGCGCTGGTCCTTTTTCTTAAAAACGGCTACGTGAATTATGTTTTTGCCAATAAATATTTTTGAATCTACCCTTGTAATCATCATATGACCACTTTTGGTAAATACTATAATATCATCTATATCGCTACAATCTGTTACGTACTCATCGCGTCTTAATGAAGTTCCAATAAAACCCTCCTCCCTGTTCACATATAGCTTAGTGTTTCTGA
>CBDTVZ010000484.1:0-2026 GCA_965363995.1 uncultured Eudoraea sp. | reverse complement strand
CCTATTATCACTGCAGAAGTAATATGCTTGTAATGTTTTAATACATACCCCAGGAGATGCGATAGAGTAACCAATCCTGTTGCAGATCCCGTTGTAAATACGGCAAGAATTTTCAAAGTTCTCAACCGTGCCTGATTCTCTATGAAGCTAAAATCACCTTTTATCATTTCAGCCATAGTATCGTATAAGGAATTTACAGAATCTACCAATAGCAATACGTAATTACCAAATAATATGAGTATAAATGATCCTGATAAGCCCGGGAGTGTCATTCCGGAAACGCTTATAATACCACAGAGAAAGATAAATAATAAATTGTCATTTTCCTTTGCGGGACTTAAAAAACTAATGGAAATGCCAACTATAAATCCTAGCAGACCCGCTGTGATGGTTCCTTTATTCCAATGCTTAAAGTCGTTAGCAATGAAATAAATGGAGCCTATTATCATTCCAAAGAAAGTAGCCCAAACAAACAATTCTTGTCGGTCAAGAAAATAATCCAGTATTTTGGAGACGCTAAAATAGCTAACTAACATTCCAAATATCAGTAGCGATAAAAATTGTCCGTTTATGTAACGGTAAAAACTTTTAAATCTACCATTAAAAAGCAATTTAAAAGCTTTTAAATTGATTTTTCGGAGTGAATAAATAAACTCTTCATAAAAGCCGGCGACAAAGGCTACAATACCGCCTGAAACACCGGGAACTTTATTCGCGGCACCCATTCCCAATCCCTTAATAATCAGAAATAATTTATCAAGAAAAGTTCTTGGTTTCTGCATTAGAGTTATTTTTTACTTTTTGTAGCTATTTTTTCAAGTATAAAAATAACGCAAAATCCAAGTAAAGCTAATAGGATGGCATAATGTAACTGATTATCACCTTCATATTGAAAAGGAGATATGTTTATTTCCTTTACAGGAATTACTTTGTCACCAAATGCCTTTGTCTCCAAAACTCTTTTCCAGGGCCATATTTTGTTTAATGAACCCAATATAAAACCTGTTAAAAGGGCCAAAGTAGTGTTCTTGTAATTTTCAAACATCCATTTTAAAAGTCTTGCAAAGCTTAAAAGGCCAAATATAGCCCCAGTAGCAACTGTAGCAATAATATAGAAGTCTTTTTGGTGCACAGCATCCAAAATGGTCTTATAGGATCCGAGAAGTACCAAAATGAATGCTCCTGAAATTCCTGGTAAGATCATTGCACATACTGCAATAGCACCTGATAAAAATAAAAAAGGCAGGCTTCCAGTATTTTCTGAAGGCGGAAGGGTCGTAATATAATAAGCCACAACGGTTCCTAAAATAAAGGCTACTATAGTGCCTAAATTCCATTTCTCTATGGCCCTGGCAATAAAAAAAATGCTAGCAAATACCAAGCCGAAAAAGAAGGACCAAAGCAATACAGGCTGATTTACTAAGAGCCAACTAATCATCCTGGCTAAAGAAAAGACGCTTATGAAAATACCTAAAAAAAGAGCAAATAAAAAATTTCCATTGATAGCTCTCCAGAAAGGTTTGAATCCCTCTTTTTGTAAGATTTTAATCCGGGAAAAATTTAGGCTATTTATAGAGGTAATAAGTTCTTCGTAAATCCCTGAAATAAACGCTATCGTACCACCAGAAACACCCGGCACTACATCTGCAGCACCCATGGCGACTCCTTTAAGAGAAATAATAATATAGCTTAATAAATTGCGATGACCCATTAAAAAAATAAAAAAACAAAAATAGTTCTTTTATTCGTAAGCCTTTTTAATATTACTAATTATGTTTTGAGTCCAAACAGAGTTGTAATATTCAGGGAATGCCTCTTCAAAAATAGTGAGTTTAGAGATGTCTAATTTTAGTGCATTAATAAATCTGAACCTTGCTTGTTCAGAATTACTTAACATAAGATATAAGCCAGTCATTCTATATTCTATTTCAGCTTCTTCAGGGTAAAATTGGAGGCCCTGGATCAAAATTTGAACAGCAGAATCAATATCACTGTTCTTTGTAACGACTTCTGCCCAATTCAACCA
>CBDTVZ010000483.1:0-2029 GCA_965363995.1 uncultured Eudoraea sp. | reverse complement strand
TTATGTGTGCTACTAAATTAGGTGTTCCTACAGTTGATTTAGTTCTAAAATCGAGATAGGACACAATAAAGGCACAAAAATTTTGAATAGCCAATTAGAGTGAACGTTCACTCTGCAAGAGGATAGATTTATGGATAAAAAATTTGAAAACAAAGTTGTTTGGATTACTGGTGGAGGCAGCGGACTTGGGAAGGCGTATGCCATTGAATTTGCACGAGCTGGTGCAAAAGTTGTCATAAGTGGTCGCAGAGAAAACCAATTAAATGAAACCATTCGTGAAATAGAAAAAGAAGGTAGTCAAGGATTAGCCGTTCAATGTGATGTAAGCAGGGAAGAAGAAATTGTAGAAACTGTTTCTAAAATTGTTAAATCCTTTGGAAGGATAGATGTTGCTATAGCAAATGCGGCAATTCCAATAACTGGAAAAATAGAAGACCTTAAATATGAGGAATGGAAGCGAGTTTTTGAAATAAATGTAATAGGTTTAGCTATGACTGCAAAGCATGCTCTACCCGAATTAAGAAAAACCAAGGGTCGTCTTGTTTTGGTTGGTAGTGGAGGCTCCATGATCGCTTCTCCCAATTTCTGTGCCTATACATCAACTAAATATGCAGTGAGAGCGATTGGGCAAACATTATCCATGGATTTATATAAAAGTGGCGTGTCCTGTACAAACATTCATCCTGGATATATGAATACAGAATTTGCTCAGATAGACAACACTGGCAAAGTAAGCTCTGAAAAACAAAAATGGGATAATCCATTTACTTGGACAGCGGAAAAGTCAGCAAAAGCGAGTATAGGTGCAATTTTTAACCGTAAGCGAGAATATGTAATATCTGGTTCTGTTAAAATATTCGCTTGGTTAGGAAGGCATTTTCCTGGAGTGGTACATTACATTTTTACCCGCTTTAATATACCCGGCGTTGAAAAACCCGGAAATTAATCACATTAATATTGAAACTACAATGGATTTTATTAAACACACAATCAATAAAGCCTATTTTGCCCATCGGATTCGGTCCTACATAACCAATCGCTGAACCTGCCCGGGAAAATTATGCGGTTTTACGTTAAGTTCTGTGCAGGTTCGAAATTCAGGTAGCCGGCAGGTTAGCTCCAGACGTTCGGTGCATAGAAAGACAATTTAATGGCTAGAAAAAAGAAAAAGACTCCTTCTTGGATTGACGTTAAAAAGAATATAAAGGACTTTAATAAAGACCAATTACTTGATCTAATAGGAGATCTTTATCGTTTATCTGCAAACAATAAAGAATTTTTCCACGCCCGCTTCTCATTAGGTGAAGATCCTTTGGAATCTTATCGGCGAATTATTCAAGATGCGATACATCCTTATCTTGAGGATAACGAGATTTTAGATATAGGCCTTGCAGAAGACGCAATTGAACGATATTCAAAAGCTATAGATGATGTTAAAGGTGAAACCGAATTAATGATCTTTTTTGTTGAGTGCGGAAATAATTTTACTTTGAGCTACGGGGATATTGATGATGACTTTTATGATTCTGTGCTTCTCATGTATGAAAAGTCAATTCAAAATATAACAGAGCTCTCTCCAGAAGAACAAAAAGTATTCAAAAAAAGGTTAAATGAGATAATGGAATCTGCTTCGGGAATTGGATGGGGATATTATGATGGACTTCGCGCGTTGTATTATGAATCATTTCCAGACGATCATTGATCACCGAACAACCGCTTGCACACTGACCGGCTATATCGTGCGGCCTTTCAAGGTATTTGCCGTGCGAAGTTCTGCGCTATTAATCAAGTCCGTAGTTCCCTCCGCCGGCAGGCGAAGCGTTCGTTAGGCGTCAAAAAAGGAACGATGCGAGATTCGAAACCGCCATTTAAGTTTGATTTCAGGGCGCAGCTCAAGGATGCGCGTCGTAAGCTAAATACACGCGTGGGTTCGGTTTCCTTAAATGTCGGGCTCTGGGGTCGGGCCACGCTAAGTAATTGACATTGCGATTAAAATGGCCTAAAAACGCTTTTAAAATGGTCTTAATCG
>CBDTVZ010000482.1:0-2035 GCA_965363995.1 uncultured Eudoraea sp. | reverse complement strand
TTTAGATGTTGATAAATTTTACGCCTTGTAGCGTAACTCTGGTTAAAAGTATAAAAGTTAATATTCTTGTGAAATGATCTTGGTCAGTTCAACTATTGGGATCAAACAAGGTAACCTGATAGGAATAATCCATTAACACCCCGTTAATCTCCACATCAGTAAGGGTAATTGTATACGATGAGTCTGTAGTTACATTGGTATTGATGTTTTCAGGTACCCAGACAACGGTAGGGTCTCCATAGGAGTTGCTTAATGCCTCAATTTGAAGGGCTATATTATTGTTATTTGAGTCCAGCATTGAAACCGTGGTGGAAGAAAAATTTGCCCCGGCAATTGAGAATGACCATCTTGGGAAAACAAGCCTATCCGGAATATATCCCTTAGGTGGCCAGGAGATAAATTCGGGGGCGTCGGACGGCGGGGTACCAGAATTTCCCAATACCCATATGGCATTGGACCTATTTGTGTTGCCAATACCTATTTCTTGTAACCGAGGCCATAATAACCATCTCCTATGGCCCACAGGGCCATTATCTGCTCCCTGGTCTCTAATATATGAATCAATAGCCTCCGCATTTTTTGTCATAGTCAAAAGAGAATTACCAGCACCTTCTTTACCTTCAGTAGTGTAACATTTCCATGATGAAGGTGGGTCGTGGTCTAGCTGATCATTGGCATTCATAATTAAAGCAGCCAACTGGGCTTTATCGCTTTTCGACATGTTCTCCGAAATTATATTATTTAAACCTACCACCTTTCTGTAGTAATCCAGTCGTTGTAGTATTTTAGCTTTGGTGAGTTCCGGAACGATTCCAGGGACACAGGAAGGCTCGTCGCCAGTCCATGACATGTCTGATCCGGATGTCTGAGAAGCCAGGTAATAATTCAAATAAAGATTCTTTGCTTCTAGCCGGACAGCATTGTCAATTGGTATTTCTTGTTCGGGTTCTATCTGCTGGTTGTTGTCCTGTTCTGTTTCATCCTTGCTGCATGAAGTAATAAGGATGAGAAAGCATATAACAATTAAGGAATAGCAGGCCGATAAAGAAGATGGAAATTTCATAGTAATGACTTGTTGCTTTCCAAATAACGCAATCACTACCAAAATGGTATTTATTTTTCGATGAACGGATCGGGCATGCTACTTAGTCCGTTTATGCAGATGTTTTGGTAAGTGTATCCGTTCCTGAATATTTATCATTGTTATTTTAGTACCACGCCCTTTTTTTTAGGATTTTAATCCCGTTAATTTCTTTCTGGCCAGTTAGAATAATATTCGCCATCATTTTATTCTTCATTGTAGTAAAACTGACAAACCTGGAGGGCGTAGGTATCAAGATCAAAATCAAAGTACCAGGTATTTTTTCCCACAGGCTCTTTTTTAACAACTTGCTTAAAATATTGTTGAGGTAGTTCAATCGTTATCTCTTTTAACTTATCGCTTTGTTCAGCTGTTGGGGAGCAGTAAGGTCCTGCCTAAAAATGATACTCGTACTCAAAGTGCAAAATAACAGTAAGAAAGCTTTTGTCATGATTTGATTATTTTCTGTATTATAAAGAAATACAATATCGTAATTTACCTAAAATTAGCCATTTGTTTACTTAAATTTAAATATTATACATCCGACATATAGATGAATTACGGATTCACAGACATTTTAGAATTGATTGGCTCTCTGGGGTTATTCCTCTTTGGGATGAAAGTAATGAGCGATGCCTTGCTAAGGCTGGCAGGTAATAAAATGCGTTCTATTCTTGCAACTATGACTTCTAACCGGTTTTTAGGTATTACAACCGGGTTTCTCATCACATCTGTAATACAGTCTTCCTCCGCCACTACCCTTATGGTGGTAAGCTTTTCAAATGCTTCTTTACTAACCTTGCCGGAGGCTATAAGTGTAATTATGGGCGCCAATATAGGTACCACCATTACGGCATGGTTAATTACACTCCTGGGTTTTAAGGTAAGCATGAGTTCTATAGCACTCCCTTTAGTAGGCTTTGGGTTTTTATTTACGTTTTCAAAGAAAGACAA
>CBDTVZ010000481.1:0-2046 GCA_965363995.1 uncultured Eudoraea sp. | reverse complement strand
TGGATTCATAGCAAGGGTAGATGATTCCAAAAAAACTGCAGCAAGTTTGGTTATCTCTCTATAAATTATAAATAAATAAGGATTATTTAAACGATATGGCTCAAATTATCATGGATAACAACACTATGGTACAGTATTAGCATTATTCCTTAACATTACTCTAACATCAAATCCGGTCTTAAACTCTTATTAATCATAGGGTTTAGGACCGGATTTTTTGTGCAATCTGTTTTTTAACGAATCTCTTTACGAAACCCCCATTTACCCCCTTATTTTATTGATAATATATAAAACAAAAATATATTCCATCAATGAGTCAAAGAAATGTATTGATCTTAGAAAGATCTAGTCAAAACCTTAAAAAGACCGATGACAAAGAAAAAGTCGTTCTTGAAGGTGTCTTTGCAGAATTCGGAGTAGAAAACAGAAATGGCCGCATCTATGAGGAGAAAGAATATCTTCCTCATTTGGAATACCTTAAAAAGGACATGGCTAACAGCAGCTTATTAGGTGAATTAGATCACCCAGAAAGATTTGAAGTTGCTCTTGGAAATGTATCGCACCGTATTACGGAGCTCTGGTATGACCAAAACGCAAGGCAAATTAAAGGACGTATTGAGGTTTTAGATACACCTAAGGGAATTGTTGCAAAGTCCCTTTTGGAAGCTGGAGTCCCTCTCTCAATTTCTTCACGAGCAGCTGGTACTGTGAATGAGGATAAAACCGTACAAATTCAGCAGATTTATACTTATGACTTGGTTGCAAAACCTGGTTTTGAATCTGCACAACTGAAAACGGTAAATGAGAGCGCGAAAGCTCGTATCAATAGCCAAGTTACGAAACTTAATGAGTCCATGAGTTCGAGAACCGACCATGACATTTCTACAGAATTCGGCATACTTTATGAGAATATCTCTATTTTGGATCTTACTGACAAATTTCCGTCAGTTAATTTCCGTGAAGAAGCAGTAGCTCTTCAAAATGAATCAAGTGGTTCAAACGTTAAAAATAAAAACGAAAGAAGTCAAATGAAAAAAGAAGATGTAAATGAAAACGCTCTTCAGCAATGGACATTATTCTTCAAAAAGGAACTTAGTAAGCTCAATGAAAAACTGGATGGTCTGGAAGCAGCAATGCTAGAAGGAACTTCAGGAAGTCAAGCTGGCGAAGTGAAACTCATCAAACAATATGTAGAAAAACTACGTAAAGTTCAGGAGGATCATTTAGGCTGGACAAAAGAGACTGCTAAATCTATTAATGAAGTAGCTTCTTACGCCGATACTCTAGCGGAAAAGAACAATCAGCATTACAAGCTCACAAAAAAAGTAGTCGAGACTGTAGATGAAAATGCTAAAGTTCTTAACTTCACACAGGATTGGGTAGGAAATAATGCAAACGTTACTAATAAAATTGCTGAAACGGTTGACCATAACGCTACAATGCTTAATGGTGTCAACGAATGGAATGGTGAGATCGCAAAAGGAGTGAATGAACTTCACGAATGGGGATCAGAAAAAGCCAAAGCTATTAATGGAATCCACGAGTGGACCTCCCATATAGCTCAAAACCTAAATCAAACTGCTAATTGGTCTGAAGATATGTTCGGAAGAGCAATGAGCAAAGACGATGCTAAGAAACTTATTGAATATGTAGAATTAGTATCTGAATCTAAAACAAATCCGGGCCTAAAGAAAAAGCTTGAAGAAGCTCTTTCCACAAATGGTATCACTGGAAAAGAAATCAACGAAAGCATGATAACAGGAATTAAAGGAATTAGTGGTTTAGGCGTAATAACTAACGTTAAAACTACTGGCAACTCTAAAGTTGATGTAGACGCAGGAAAAGATTCAGGCGTTGAAATCGATGCTAAATCAAAAGCTATCGTTGCTAAAATTAAAAAAGCTGGTTTCTCAAAATCTGCGAAACCAAAACAACTTAAAACTTTAGACAAAGTTAAAACTGGTAAAGTTAAGATAGGTAAGAATGGAAAAACTCTATTTGTACTTGACTCAACAAAAACCATTCCTCAAAAAGCGGATGCTTCTA
>CBDTVZ010000480.1:0-2048 GCA_965363995.1 uncultured Eudoraea sp. | reverse complement strand
AGAAAGGGCTTAGAAGTTGCCAGGGATTTAAATTTCATAAGATTTGATTTGAGTTATTAGTCCAAATACTATACCAAAACTAACGAAAATTAAACTGCTTTATTTCACTGTGGCTTTTTGATTCTTTGCGGCAAACAGATCTTTAACATCAATTTGATTTCTAATCAGATCGTCAAAAGATTCTCTTTCCCTTATAAGTACAGGTTTACCCTGATACCAAAGAACTTCAGCCGGTCTATATCTCGAATTGTAATTACTGGCCATGCTAAAGCAATAAGCACCTGCATTTTTAAAACAAAGGAGATCACCTTCAGCAATTTCATTGATTCTCCTGTTATTGGCAAAGGTATCGGTTTCGCAGATATAGCCAACTACTGAATAATAGCGTTCTTTTCCTTCCGGATTGGAGATGTTAATAATTTCATGATTGGCACCATAGAGCATAGGGCGAATTAGATGATTGAAGCCAGAATCTACACTGGCAAAAACGGTAGAAGTAGTCTGTTTTACCACATTTACTTTTGCAAGAAAGTATCCGGCTTCACTTACAAGAAACTTCCCTGGTTCAAAAGCCAAAGTCAGTTCTTTTCCATACTCTTCACAAAAGTCATTAAACCTACTACTTAATTTTTCACCCAATTCCTCAATATTGGTCTCTATATCTCCATCTTTATATGGCACTTTAAATCCGCTTCCAAAATCTATAAAGTCCAGCTCTTTAAAATTTTTCGCAGTATCAAAAAGAATTTCTGAGGCATATAAAAATACCTCAATGTCCAAGATATCACTCCCGGTATGCATATGTATGCCATTGATTGTCATTTTAGTTAATTCAACAATCCTCAATAAATGAGGAATTTGATGGATGCTAATACCAAATTTTGAATCAATGTGGCCCACCGATATATTAGAATTGCCACCGGCCATTACATGAGGGTTTATTCTAAGACATACAGGAATATCAGGGTGTTTGCTGCCAAATTGCTCCAGTATAGAAAGATTATCAATATTTATTCGTACTCCTAAAGCTGCGGCTTCTTCTATTTCCTCTAAAGAAACTCCATTGGGGGTATAAATGATTTCTTCAGGCTTAAAACCAGCCAGAAGTCCTAGTTTTACCTCTTGTATTGATACGGTGTCCAAACCACTTCCAAGGTCATTCATTAACCTCAGTATTGTTAGGTTGGAAAGTGCTTTTGCCGCATAATTTATTTTTAATTTTTTAACCGTTTTAAAGGAATTGGTTAGCCTGTTGAACTGAGATTTTATCTTTTCAGCATCGTAGACATATACGGGATTTCCGTGCTCTTTTGAAATGTTTAATAGATCGGTATACTTCATTATAACCTTGCTTTTAAACAAATCTAAAATACTTGAGGCTATTGCACAAAATAAAGAACAGATAAATTATAAATAAAACAAAAAGTTACAAATATAACAATCTTAATTCATGCATCATTTGTGACTGTGTAGTTCACGTTGTATTTTTATAAAAATTTTAAACATGAAACTACCCTTTTTCCCTTTACAATCTGTTTTCTTTCCTGGTGAAAAGGTGCCTTTACACATTTTTGAGGAAAGGTATAAACAACTTATCAATGATTGCCGTAAAGAGGCTATTACATTTGGGATACCGGTGTATATTGATGATAATATTGCTTTTGGAACTGAGGTTCAGTTGATGGAAGTTGTTAACACCTATGAAAGTGGGGCAATGGATGTTGTATGTGTAGCGAGACAGATATTCAGGGTGATTTCCTTTGATAATTCAATGAATAAAAGACTATATGCTGGTGGGGAGGTGCAATTCATAGATAATATTAAGGACAGTGAATTATCTGCGAAACAAGGAGTATTTCAAAAACTTAAGGAGTTATACAAACTAATGGAGGTTCCTTTTGCACCCATTGAAATAGAAATGTTTAATAGCTATACCCTTGCCCACAAAATGGGTCTTTCATTTGAACAGGAATACCAGCTATTACAGTTGGGAAGTGAAAGGGAACGTTTGCAATTTATAATGAATCATTTATTGGCAACCATCCAGG
>CBDTVZ010000479.1:0-2049 GCA_965363995.1 uncultured Eudoraea sp. | reverse complement strand
GCTGAACTATTTGACATCAGGGTTTTAGACCATCTTATCATATTACCGGATGGAAACTATTTTAGTTTCAGGGACCAGGGGTTAATGAAAAATTAGGCACTATATGGATATCAATATTGACATACCCTTTCGTCTAAATTTCAATAATCTGGACGGAGAAACCCAAGATAATTTGATGCAACAATCAAAGCAGGAGGTAGAACAAAAATATGGTGAGGACTTGAAAAAGTACGCAGCCGAAAACTACCTTGACTATGATTCGCTCTTGGAAGAAGAAGCCATTAAGAACCTTTATAACCATAGATTTAAGTTTACCATCTAAACTAGCATTACTTAGATTGATACAGGGCAGCCTTATGGGTTGTCTTTTTTCGTTTAATAATTCCCATCATTTATTTCTAAATCTTGAATATTCCTCAAAAATTAACTCCAAGAACTCTTAAAGTTTTGAATTCCAAATCCGCTGTAAAAACATCAAACTAACTTGGAATGAAGTCTGGATTTTTTTCCTGCGGAAGAAAAAGGAAGAGCAAGAGGGTAACACGCCAAGGCGGTGTTAACTAATAATTTTCTCTCTCAAAGCCCTATTTATAGGACTTTGGTCATTTATATTTTTAAAAGTGCAAAACGGATATTGGGTCAAATCCTTCGTTAATCCCCTTAAACACTGATAGATTATGACCCAATGCCCAAGAATTTTATAAATGGACAATTTTTATACCATACGATTCAAACGAGCCACCGCAAGAAGGTTCAAGAGCTTCTCCAAGAAGGTCTCCAAGTCCTATTCCGTAAGTATGGAACTCATTATAGACTTTTTTGAATGGCATGGTTTTTCGCCTTCAGAGCGATTTGAAAAAAGCCTTGGTCGGGAACTGGTCAATAATCGAAAACGCACTGAAGCTGCCATTGCAATTATAAGGGTTATCGAAAAGCAACAGACCAAACCTACCATGGCGATGCTGCAACTGCTTTTTGAACATAGTCCTCAAAAAACCAAAAAACCCAAGCTTGTGGAAGTGAGAGATAAGGATACACCAAAGACAGACGAATTTTTCAAATCGGCCTTTGAAACCATCGAACTGGAAAGGCGACATACGGAACTGCTACGCCAATATGGGGAAACCCAAAATGACCTAAATGACCTGATACAAAAAGTGCAGGTTATTAAGGGAGGCTTCGGAAAGACCCGCCTCCAATTGGATATGAACTTAAAGGAATTCGAAGCATTAAAAGCCACCTATAAAATCGATTGAGCCATGTACATCAGCATTACCAAACAGCATCTCGACACTACTTTTTCGCAAAGTGCCTCGGACTTTGTGGACTATCTGGAGAAAGAAAACGAGGGCAAGTCCCCTGAGCTTCAGGAATATTTTTTCGACCAGTACAATGACAGGGTATCACCGGAGAAGGTCATCCAAGAAATCGACGGCAATACCGCCAAGCTCAAAAAAAGGGAACCAAAGTTCTATTCCCTGACCATCAATCCGAGCCAACGGGAACTAAAGGCCATTAATAATGACCCCGCCCTTTTACGAGGCTATGTGCGGGAAACTATGAAAGATTATGCAAAGGCCTTTTACCGGGACCGGGAGGTAAACGTGGATGAAATCAAATACTACGCAAAGATCGAACATGAACGCACCTTTAAGGGCTTTGATAAACAGATTAAGGAAAACCAACCCTATCGAGCCAAGATAGCCCAATTGAACAACGATTTACGGAAGATAGCGCGAGGAGAGTTGCAGGGAAACCCAAGAAAGATAAGTCGGGAGATTGCCCGACTTAACCAAGAAATGCCACATCAATTGAATGGCAGACCCATTGTGCAGGGTATGAAAAAACCGGGCATGCAGACCCATATTCATATCATTGTTAGTCGAAAAGATATTACGAACAAGCTCAGCTTGTCGCCAGGGAGCAAATACATGGAATCGGAATCCACCCTCAATGGGCAAACGGTTAAAAGGGGCTTTAATCGAAACCAGTTTTATGAAAATTCCGAAAAGACCTTTGACAAGCTGTTCAAATACGACCGGAACTTTG
>CBDTVZ010000478.1:0-2050 GCA_965363995.1 uncultured Eudoraea sp. | reverse complement strand
CGTAGTCATTGCTCATATAAACATAGGGTGTAAAATCATCCTTGCGGTAACCATTTAGGGTGACGTATATCCGTTCTTTTTTATGTTTGGAGGCTGCCACTCTGCTGATCCAGAGATTTTGTGGAAGCTCACCTGATATCAAATCCCAGTTGCCACCACCGTTTTTAGATAGATGAACGAGGCCGTCATCGCTCCCGGAGTAAAGCAAACCAAATTTTAGCGGAGATTCACTTATCGTGGTCAAAGTACCATAGGCTACATTTCCTTTTTTGCCTCCCTGGGTAAGGTCGCTAGAAATCACTTCCCAGTCGTCTCCCTGATTAAGTGAACGGTGAAGTTTGTTACTCCCCAGGTAAAGAATATCCTGATTATGGGAAGAAAGCAGTATTGGTGTCTGCCAATTAAAGCGGAAAGGCTGCTCACCTAGTTCATATTTGGGTTGTATGCTCTTTGTTTTGTCTTCATTTAAAGTAAGGCGATAATAATTACCGAACTGAAATCCGGTGTAAACAATATTTGAATTCCTTTTGTCTATCTGGACTTGCATACCGTCGCCTCCCTGAATCATTTTCCAAGGGTATTGTCCGTTCTTGTGCCATTCGGTATTCTCCACAGAATTGTGCGCGCCTCTCCACACACCATTATCCTGAAGACCCCCATATACATTATAATGTTTCTCATAGTCAATATTAATAGCGTAAAACTGACCTACGGCAGGGGTGTTATTTTTAATCCAATTAGCTCCGTCATCATAAGAGATATTTACTCCACCATCATTTCCATTAATTAAGTGTCCCGGTTTTTCAGGATTTACCCAAAGAGCGTGATGGTCTGCATGCACATTATCCCCATTAATTGAAGTGAAGGTATTACCACCATTATCAGACTTTATAATTGGGACACCCCCCAAATAAATTTTATTCTTATCTGTGGCATCTACTCTGATCTGTCCAAAATAATATCCATAGCTGTAATATAGGTCATCAATATATTTTTCATTTCTTTTATTCCAGTTTAATCCTCCATCTTCACTTCTATATACTTCAGCACCAACAACCTGATTAAGAATTAGAAAGGAATTGGCATTTTCAAGATAGCTGGCAAGATCCTGAGGTTTGGCAGTGCCACTTTTAATAATTTGTTTTACATTCTCAGCCTTGTATTTTTCCTGAAACCCATTTCTTTTCAGGTACTTATCAAGTTCCTTATTATCCAGTTTTAGAAAAGTGTCGACACTCATGGTCTTAAATTGATCTTTAGTGAGTCCGCCGGATTCTTCAGGATCAATTTCCTTCTTTGTTCTTCGAAATTGACTATCCAGGACTGCGTATAAAGTATTTTCATCATATACGGCTAATCCAATACGCCCAACGTTTTCATCGGAGGGGAATCCACTGTTCCCTCCACTTATCCTGGTCCAGTTACTGCCACCATCTATACTCTTGTAAATACCAGAACCACGACCGTTACCTTTAAAATTCCAGGCTTTTCGATCTTTTTGCCAAGTTGCGGCATAAATTATTTTAAAATTTCCAGGAACATAAGCCAAGTCAATAATACCGGTGGCGTCATTTATATAAAGTGTTTTTTCCCATGTAGAACCTCCATCTGAAGTTTTATAAATTCCGCGCTCCTCACTATTAGTGTATAAATTGCCGGTTACACCCACAACCAATTCGTTGTGGTTATTGGGATTTATCAAAATCCTGCCAATATGCTGTGAAGCTAAAAGTCCCTTACTTTCCCAGGATTTGCCTTTGTCATTAGATTTTAGGAGACCAATGCCAGCATAGGATGAACGTGAAGCATTGTTCTCACCAGTTCCTACCCAAATGGTCCCGGAACCCCAGTCGATTGCAATATCACCAATATTTTGTGTGGCGGAATTATCCATTACAGGTGAAAAAGTGGTACCGTTATTATTTGTATGCCAAAGACCGCCAGAAGCGTAGGCCACATAAAATTCTGTAGGATCATCAGGATTTACATCAATATCTACAACTCTTCCACTCATTACTGTAGGGCCAATACTGGAGAAAGGAATATTTTT
>CBDTVZ010000477.1:0-2060 GCA_965363995.1 uncultured Eudoraea sp. | reverse complement strand
TGCAGAAATTTTCATTGGTTTTAAAGAAAATATTGCCTGATAAAATTTATGAACGCTTGTTATTGAATCATTATAAATTGTAGTTTTGTACGCTGCAATATAAAGTAAAAACACAACTCGCGAGAGTTGTATAAACAAAAGAAAAACATGAAATTTTTTATAGATACCGCTAATTTGGATCAGATTAAAGACGCTCAGGAACTTGGCGTTTTGGATGGGGTTACTACAAATCCTTCATTAATGGCAAAGGAGGGGATTACGGGGAAAAATAATATCTTAAAACATTATGTGGATATCTGCAACATTGTTGATGGTGATGTATCTGCCGAGGTAATTGCCACAGATTTGCAGGGAATGATTAAAGAAGGGGAGGCGCTGGCAGATTTACATGAACAAATTGTAGTCAAGGTTCCTATGATCCGAGATGGTGTAAAAGCACTTAAATACTTTGCAGACAAAGGCATTCGAACAAATTGCACACTGGTTTTTTCACCAGGACAAGCCCTTTTGGCAGCTAAGGCAGGAGCAACTTATGTTTCACCGTTTATCGGAAGATTGGATGATATATCCACGGACGGATTAAACCTTATTTCAGAAATAAGGCATATTTATGACAATTATGGGTATGAAACAGAAATTTTAGCCGCCTCAATTAGACATACCATGCATATTATTGACTGTGCAAAACTAGGTGCCGATGTTATGACTGGTCCTTTATCTGCCATTGAAGGTCTGCTAAAACATCCGTTAACAGATATAGGATTAGAAAAGTTTTTAGCGGATTATAATAAGGGAAATTAATTCAACAACTTCATTTCGGTGAAGTGCTATGATTATCCATAATCGTTTGGTCGGCCAAACGACCCTGCCACTCTAGAAAGAGCTATAAACGTTAGCAAATGCATCTACAATTATGCCATCATTTGTAATGATACCTCTATTAGGGTCATAGACAATTAGGGTATTCGCAACATCTTTAAAATTCTCGGTCCAAAATTGCTCGCTTTTATCTAGTTGGGCAACTTCGAGCATATTATTCCATCGCCCATGTTCAGTTCTAACATTTAGACCAATAAAAGTATACTCCGGATATTTTTCTTTCAATAGATCAATGCGTTCAATCATATTAGTAAAATGCCTTTTTTCAGGTGCTGACCAAAAGTAAAATACAACCTTTCCGTCCTTTCCAAGATCCTTTATGGAAACCTTGTTACCTTCAGAATCAAATACCATGAGTTCCGGGAGTTCTTTCTGAGGTTGTAAATTTCTTATCCCTTCATATAGTCCGTTAATTTCATGTATATGCCTGTTGTTCCCTGACAGTTGATGAAATTCCTTAATGAAAATTTCGATATTTTCTTCTTTGTCATATTTAAGCAAATAATCCATGGCAACATTCCTGAACAAATTATCTCTAAGCTCATTTTGCTTTATTAGGCTATCTATCAACTTTAGTTTGTGTTGATTAAAATGAAGATGGTTTTTGACCATCTTATCTTTAGTTCCACAGCCGTTTTTGCAGTCCATGTGTGAAAGGTTGTTAAAATGATATTTCATGAAATTATAATACGGCCGATAATAACACAAACCACTGTGATCATAATTGATATCCACACGATAGTCATAAAAATCAGGTGGAAGATCATGAATAGATTTCTCACCCATTTTCTTTTTATGATAAAACGGATAAGCCTCTTTGGGGATATATGAAGTGTACATGATATCCGCTCTGGCTATATCAATAGCACCACCTGAAAGCTCGGTTTCAGTTGAAAGAATATTTAATGATTCAAGCTTTACATTTTTTAAGGAGTCTATTTTTTGTACAAAAGATTCAGGTTCAAGGCTGTAGTATTCATAAATCAACTCTTCTTCCAGTTCATTGGTCAGGAACATTTCCAAAAGAAAGTTATTTACCTGTTCATTTGCTCCCGAAAAAACAAGTGATTCATCAAAATCAACTGTATTTAGCCTTAATTGTAAACTATCACCTCGCTCTAAAAACACGTACTGCTCTTCCGGAAAGTGGTAAAAATGATGAAGACCCTCATCTACTGAAT
>CBDTVZ010000476.1:0-2064 GCA_965363995.1 uncultured Eudoraea sp. | reverse complement strand
AGTCTGGAACGACTTCAAACAGACTATATAGATTTATTTCAATTGCATTGGCCGGAGCGTTCTACCAACTATTTTGGAAAAAGAGGTTATAAGCATGATCTGACAGATCATTGGCAGGATAATATTCACCAGGTACTGGAAACTTTGAGGGATCTGATTAGTGAAGGTAAAATAAGACATGCAGGACTTTCCAATGAAACCCCATGGGGAACTATGCGCTTTTTAGAGGAAAGTAAAGTACACTCAAGTTTCCCCAGAATGATTACTATACAAAACCCCTATAGTTTATTAAACCGACAATTTGAAGTAGGGCTATCAGAAATTTCAATCCGGGAAAACATAGGCCTTTTAGCTTATTCTCCTTTGGGATTTGGAGTTCTTAGTGGAAAGTATATGGGCGGCATGAAACCTGCAAATGCGAGGATTACCTTATTTCCAGCATATAGCCGCTACATTAGTGAAAATGCAAACCGGGCTACTGAGGAATATTACAAACTTGCCAGTGAGTATAATCTTTCACTTGCCAAAATGGCACTTGCATTCGTGAATTCAAGACCATTTGTAACCAGCAATATTATTGGTGCAACGTCTATGAAACAACTGGAGGAAAACATATCCAGTATTGAAGTTGAGCTCTCTGATGAGTTGATAAAGGGGATTGAAGCAATTCACAATAATATACCCGATCCTGCGCCTTAATTTTCTTCAATAAGGGGGCATATTATCATTTAAAGGCTAAATAATACTTTTAGCTAAAAAAGATCATTTTAAATAAAGAGCTTGTTAACTACATCCTCAATTTTTGAGACCAATTCTATATTTATTTTTGTATTCTTAAGTGCAATTTTATTGTTCTTTGAAACAAAAATTGTTGAAAACCCAAGTTTATCGGCTTCCAGAATTCGTTGTTCTACTCTTTGCACAGGTCTTATTTCACCGGCCAGACCTATTTCTGCAGCAAAACATACATTTTTCTCTATTGGAATATCGGCATTGCTGGACAAAATAGCAGCGATTACTGCGAGATCAATGGCTGGATCGTCTACAGTTATTCCCCCGGTAATGTTTAAAAACACATCTTTTGCTCCCAGTTTAAAGCCAGCTCTTTTTTCCAAAACAGCGAGTAACATATTCAGGCGTTTGGCATTATATCCGGTGGTAGAGCGCTGTGGAGTGCCGTAGACCGCTGAACTTACTAAAGCCTGAATTTCTATCATCAAAGGTCGCATGCCTTCTACAGTAGAAGCAATAGCTGTGCCACTAAGTCCTGAATCACTTTTTGAAAGTAATACCTCTGAGGGATTATTTACCTCTCTAAGCCCATCTCCTTGCATTTCATAGATTCCTAACTCTGCCGTTGATCCAAATCGATTCTTCAACGCCCGTAAAATTCTGTAAACATAATTACGGTCACCCTCAAATTGCAAAACAGTATCTACCATATGCTCCAAAATCTTTGGTCCTGCAATATTTCCATCCTTCGTAATATGTCCTATTAAAACAACAGGTGTATTAGTTTCTTTGGCAAATCTTATAAGTTCCGCAGCACATTCACGAATCTGAGATATACTGCCTGCAGAAGATTCTATATACTCTGAATGGAGAGTCTGAATTGAATCAATGACGACTATATCAGGTGCAATATCATTTATCTGTTTAAAAATATTTTGGGTTTTGGTTTCTGTTAGTATGTAGCAGGTCTGGTTATTAGGATGAATCCTTTCTGCTCTCATTTTTATTTGCTTCAGACTTTCTTCGCCCGAAACGTATAAGGTTCTTAAGTTGAGTCTTAAAGCAATTTGCAGCAGCAATGTGCTTTTACCAATACCGGGTTCTCCACCCAGTAAAACCAGTGACCCAGGGACCAAACCTCCCCCTAAAACCCTGTTAAATTCTTTATCGTAAATGTCTAGTCTAAATTCCCTGGAAGCATTGATCTGTCCAACTAAAACTGGCTTCGAAGTAATTGCCTTGGTATCCCTGACACTTCGCCAAGGAATATCCTTTTCTTTTTGGATGATTTCTTCTACGATTGTATTCCACTCTTTACAGGCACCACACTGA
>CBDTVZ010000475.1:0-2068 GCA_965363995.1 uncultured Eudoraea sp. | reverse complement strand
TATTTTGAGTACCGTATTCCTATTAAACCTAACACCACTATCGACGATCTTTATGTAACGGATATCAGTGAAGGAACTACGCCCGATTTACCCAATGGGACTCAATTAAACCGAAGATGGATTCAGTACAAAATTCCATTAAGTGATTTTACAGATGCAGTAGGTGGAGTATCAGATTTTAGATCTATCAGTTTTATGCGGATGTACCTTACAGGCTTTACAGATGAAGTCGTAATGCGTTTTGCGACCCTGGATCTTGTACGTATCGATTGGAGAAATTATACAAAATCCCTCTCTTCAGATAATGATGATCCAGCAGATGATGCGACTATCGTAGACGTCAATACCGTGAACATAGAAGAGAATAGTTCCAGAACCCCAATTCCTTATGTTTTACCTCCAGGCGTCCTAAGAGAACAATTAAATAATAATAACACTATCATTCGTCAGAATGAACAGTCCTTGTCATTCAAAGTCGAGAATCTTCAGTCTCAGGACTCCCGAGGTGTCTTTAAAAATGTAAACATTGATATACGACAATACAAAAGGTTAAAAATGTTTTTACATGCTGAAAAGATTGTGAATTCTGATTATCTGGATGACGATGTACCCTTGGTCGCATTTCTAAGGATAGGTACAGATTTCTCTGAGAATTTTTATCAAATAGAAGTCCCTTTAAAGTTTACACCTTTTGGTTCTACAAGTCCGGAAGAAATTTGGCCCGCAATAAACGAAATGGATTTTGCCCTGAGTGACCTCACCAAAATTAAATCTCAAGGTATTGCCGACCAATCCCTGAGTGAAATCAGTTTTTATGAAATAGTTGATGGTGAAGTTGTTTCTGTTGATGAATTTGCTCCCAGAGTATTAGGGCAGATTCGTTATGGAATCAGAGGAAACCCTTCATTAGGTACGCTGCGAAGTGCTATGTTGGGGGTTAAAAATATTGATAATCTCCCAGCACGTGGCGAAGTTTGGTTTAACGAATTACGTATGGCAGGCTTAGATAATAACGGTGGCTGGGCTGCACTTGCCGCAGTTGATGCGAACTTGGCTGATTTTGCTAACGTCACTGCCACCGGAGGTAAGAGTACTCCAGGTTTTGGTTCAGTAGATCAAAGGCCAAATGAACGTTCCAGGGAGGATGCAGTGGCCTACGACATAGTTACTAATGTGTCTATTGGACAACTTCTCCCTAAAAAGTGGAATGTTCAAATTCCTTTTAATTTTGGAGTTTCGGAACAATTAATAACCCCCGAATTTGATCCGGTATATGACGATTTAAAGCTTGAAGACAGAATAGATGCTGCAAATACTCAGGCCGAAGAAGAAGACATAAGAGAGCAGGCAGAAGACTATACTAAAAGAAGAAGTGTCAACTTTATCGGAGTACGCAAGAATAGGGGTCCTGAAGCAAAACCCCATATTTATGATATTGAAAATTTTACTTTTAATTATTCTTATAACCAGACAGATCATAGAGATTTTGAAGTTGCGAGATTAAAGGATCAGAATATTAAGACAGGCTTTGTCTACAATTATAATTTTAAGCCCGCATCAGTAGCACCTTTTGAAAAAAAGGATTCCTTATTTACAGGGAGCTACCTTAAATGGTTGAAAGACATTAATTTTAATCTATTGCCGACCAGTTTATCAGTACAGTCAGATTACGATCGTCAATTCAACCAGCAGCGGTTTAGAGATGTTCTGGAAGCTGGTGTCGAAAAGCTTGCGTTACCATTGCTCCAGCAAAGAAACTATCTTTTTAATTGGCAATATGCCCTAAACTATAGTTTGTCCAAATCATTGCGCTTGAATATTACGGCCTCCAACAATAATATTGTACGAAACTATTTTGAAGAAGATGGTAACCCTGATTCAGATATTAACCAAGACCTGAATATTTGGAATGGCTTCTTTGATATCGGAGAACCCAACAGGCATGCCCAGCAGTTTCAGTTAAATTATGATATCCCACTAAACAAGATACCTATCCTGGACTTTATCAATGCGCAATATACTTACACCAGTAATTTTGATTGGCAACGAGGTGGTGACGCTCTAAATG
>CBDTVZ010000474.1:0-2069 GCA_965363995.1 uncultured Eudoraea sp. | reverse complement strand
CATTATTTAACTTGGTTACTTTAAGATCAATGCCATAGTCTAAAGCCGTATTTAGGAGAGCAAATACCGACTTTTCATGCCACGGGCACTGATCTGCGTATACCAAATTCCAGCCTTTGTATTTCTTTTGATTTGCGGTCCAATCTATAAGCTTAGGGTCATTGACTATTGGTTCCAATTTTTTACACATTAATTCAAACCTGCCCCTTTGATCCACTTGTATAAAGTCATTATTTTCAAAGATTCTTTTGTCCGAAATCCAGGTGCCTTTGCTGGTCATCACACAAATACCTGCCATTTTTTTCTTTCTGGCTTCGTTTTCGACTTCCTTTATGAGTAGTGATCCATATCCCTTGTTTTTATTTTTATTAGGGTATACGTACATACAGTGAATAAACATAAAGTCATTTCCTGTAACGGGCCGCCATGCCTGGGATACAGGGATAAACTCTATGAAACCTATCATTTTATCGGCGTCATTCTTTAGAATTTTCATCCGTAATCCAAGCTGATATTGCTTCTCAAACCACATACGCTTACTTTGGAATCCGGGGTTCTTTATATCCTTGATACAAAAAAGCGTTTCTTCCTGAATATTTTCAGGTTTAACATCTATAATTTTTGTCATTTTCACCAGCTCTTAGCTTTCAATGGACTTTGGTTAATTTCCAAAAGTCTTCGGCTTCTTTTTCCATTTTTTCCAGCCTGGTATAATAATCCGGAAATTCCTTTAAATGAGCCCAGGCAATTTTTCCAGTGAGGTATTTGTCATCATTAGTGACATTGGTTTCCGGAAACCGTGTTCCGTGTTCAAATTCTACATTAATTCCATCAGTAAATTCATCTAAACTTACTTCTTCCCAATTGATACCAAGAGATTGTCCAATCTCTTTGGCATCTTGTTTTTTCATTTTTTTCATTTTCCTTATAATTTTAATTTAAATTCTTTGTTCTCCAATAGGATATTCATAAAATGACCTAACTAAGATGACACTGCTATTTGTCCAATGGCTGCTCCAGATAGTTCCGATATTTTTGTAATCCTTGATTGATCATTTCTACCGTGGCTTTACTTGTTATTGTAGCTCCGGAGATACCATCAGTCATAGTGTTACCTTCAATTAATGACATACTGTTCTGTTTTAAACCAAAGTCATTTGAATCAGTCTCTAATACTTTTCCAACAAATTGATTTTCATAAGATTCTTGTGTGATTCCGGCACCATACCCTTCAGATTCCGCCATATGTTGAAACTGAAGCTTCAGAATTTCTTTCCTTTTATTGCCAATTATGATTTTTGCCCAGATGGCTCCTATATTTCCCCTGCTTTGTAAAACAAGGATCACGTTATCTGATCCACTTATTTCAAATATGGGCAAGGAAGATGTGGACCTTCCCTTTATTATATTTTTATAAATCTTCATATTTCTTTCCGAATCAGAATTAGTAACTTTTCCGTTTTCATCAATAAGCTTAAAATCTAGTAATCGAGAAATATTAGAAGTATCGGTAAAACTGATTTTTGCAAATTTTAGCAGCTCTTTTACTTCCGGGGAAATTTGCTTTGTAACATTTACTTCTTTAAGTGACTGTTCCGCAACAACTTTTTCCCTGCAGTTCCAAGTTAAAGTAAGTAGTAGTACTAATACTAAATTGATTCCGGTATCTTTTAGTATGATGTTCATTTAGGTATTTTTAACCAGCCATCAAACCACCATCTATCACATAAGTGCTTCCGTTTACATATTTACTTTCATCAGAAGCGAGATAAAGAACCAGATTAGAAATTTCTAAAGCTTCTGCATACCTGCCATGAGGTACAATGGCTTCAAAACCTTTTTGAACCTCTGATGTATTATCAGGAGAAATGCCCTTTTCTATTCTTCGCATCATTTGGGTGTTTACCGGCCCTGGATGTATAGTATTTACACGTATTTTTCTATCGGCAAATTCTAATGCGGATACTCTCATTATCCCTATAACCCCATGTTTACTAGTTACATAGGCTCCTAAACCACTAAAACCTTTTAGTCCTGCTACCGAAGATGTGATAATCACAGATCCACCT
>CBDTVZ010000473.1:0-2077 GCA_965363995.1 uncultured Eudoraea sp. | reverse complement strand
ATTTTATCCAGTCTTTGCCTGATCTTAAAGGAATCCCTGTGGCTGCATATGTCACTTTTGGTGGCCCTGAAGGGAACCAGCACAATGCTGCATGCTCTATCCTGGAGGACTTGGCACAAATAAACGGTGTACCGGTGGGCCTGGAAGTTTTTATGACGAGTAAATCCTATCCGCCTTCTTTTATAGAATATGGCAAAGACTTAAAAGAAAAACAGAACACCTTATTGCCGGATGAGAACACCTATAAAAAAGTCCGTGAATATGCCAGGTTCATCAAATCCAATGTTGAAAAAGGGAACACGTTAGAATTCAAGAAAACCCTAACCTTAAGAGAATTTTCCACTTATTTCGGTCCTGTTTGGTGGACTAAGCGGTCCGTGGATAATCATTTTATTGTCCAACAAAAATGTGTCGAGTGTGGCATTTGTGTTGAAAAATGCCCGACCGATTCCATTGACTTGGATACGTTTTCAGTGAGAATAGAAAACTGTGTTCTGTGTTTCGGATGCATTAATAACTGTGAATATCAGGCTGTGAATATGGAATATAACAATGAAAAACTCATAGGTTTTCATGAATTTCTTGAAAAAAACAATCTAAAATTCGAGTTGCCTGATGAACTCAAAACTTAATCCTGGGATATAGAAACGCTCATTTTGACAGATTGCATTACAAAGGTGATGATACCTACATCTGTATAATCACTTATACTTTAAATTGGCATAATATTAGAAAAATATGAGAGCCAGACAAAAGCTCAGAAAAGGAATCATACTGTTTTCCTTCTTTCTATTTCCGGCAATTTTCTATTATGCATCCCCTGTAGTCATAATCCGAGCCACACTGGAGGGAATCATCAATGGTAGTTTCATCATTTTTTTGCTCATGTTGGTTTTCGCTCTTATTCTTGGTCGGGCGTATTGTGGCTGGGTGTGCCCTGCCGCCGGTTGTCAAGAAGCTATTTTTCTATCGAGAGATAAGAAAATTACCAACGGCGATTACATAAAATGGCTTATTTGGATACCATGGATCAGTACCATAGTGATCCTTGCAGTGCTAAATGGCGGTTACCATGAAATAGACTTTTTCTACGATACGAGCTACGGCCTTTCCATCGGGGATGTTAACTCTCTCGTTGCTTACTTTATAGTTCTTTTTTTCCTTATAGTATTTCCTGCTTATATTTTTGGAAAAAGATCGTTTTGCCATCATATATGCTGGATGGCTCCATTTATGATAATTGGCAGAAAGATAAGAAATAGATTTGAGTGGCCTTCATTACAACTACAAGTAGAGCCCGAAAAATGTAAACACTGCCATACATGCATTGACAACTGCCCAATGAGCCTTCCTGTTGAAGATATGGTAGAGCAGAACAAGATGGAAAACACCGAATGCATACTGTGTGGCACCTGTATAGATGGGTGTAAGTATAAAGTCATTAACTATTCTTTTTTAAACAAGGCATACCAAAATAATCCAACGGAATAGTACCTTGCCGCTGGTCATTGCCTTACAGATATCCAACAAAGTTGTAATTACCAGGGACCAACAAAATTGATGATATCATAATCTCCAGACTTCAAGGCGGAGGTGTTGCTTTCTGCTATCTATTTATACTTTGGATATCCCCAAAAACATATTATATCCGAAGCTTATCATCATAGATTTCGATAACTTTCGAATCGCAACTTATGGCAAATTCGCTTAACCCAAGGATGGCACTTCAAATTACTACAATGTAGTGATTCTATTGATTTCTTGACAGCCTATTCTTTTTTACGATATAAGATAGCCATATGTATTTCCATTTAAGCTGATTCGTTGACCAGAACCGAATCTTGGTCTCATCGATCCATTCCTCTCATCTGGAAGCCGCCCCTGACTTCTTCTTGTGCAGATAAACCTGATCGCAGAAACATTAAAAATCAACCGCTATTAACCCTTAACCTTGATGGAGAATGCCATGCATAAGGGTTTATTGAAGATGCCGAAATGACAGCCTCCAAGGTCCGCTTGTCCGGATTTATATTTTTCTCTCGTAGATAAAGCCGTGAAAGGAGAGTAAATATGGCTA
>CBDTVZ010000472.1:0-2078 GCA_965363995.1 uncultured Eudoraea sp. | reverse complement strand
CATAATATTAGAAGCGAAATACCGGACAACCGAAACTAGAAAAAGTTAAATCTAATAAAATGGCCTTAGGCTTAGATTTAATCATAAAATCAATGCTGCATTTAATTGTAACCATTTTTCTAGTTTCGGTCGTCCAGTATTTCGCTTCTAATATTATGAATATAGATTTTGAAGTTAAACCTGGGTGGTTGCTTAGTAACAAGCGATTCTGGTCACTTATTTTTTACATTGTAATTTCTTCAGTAGTATTTTCATTTATTAAAATTACTATTGAACGGTTTGGTAGAGGCGTATTTTTAAAAATATTATTGGGTAGGTATGCAAACCCAAAAGAGGAAGAGCGTATTTTCATGTTTTTAGACTTGAAGGACTCCACTACAATCGCAGAGAAATTAGGACACCATAAATACAGTCAGTTTATTCAAGATTGTTTTTTAGACCTAAATGAAGTAGTGCTGAAATATGATGCAGAAATATACCAATATGTAGGGGATGAAGCTGTCTTAAGTTGGCCCTACAAAAGAGGCTTAACCAATAATAATTGTTTGGGTGTATTCTTTGCTTTTCAAGACCAGCGACAATCTAGAAAAAATTATTATCAAGAAAAATATAACATGTTTCCAGAATTTAAAGCAGGTCTGCATGGAGGAGCGCTTATGGTTGCAGAAGTTGGTTTCGTAAAAAAAGAGTTAGCATACCATGGTGATGTTATTAATACGTCTGCCAGAATCCAAGCAGAATGTAATAAATACAATGTGACTTTATTACTTTCAGAAAAATTATTACAAGATTTAAAGATTGATGACCTTTCAACTTCAAAATCGTTAGGAAATGTTCTACTAAAAGGAAAACAAGAAGAAGTTAAGATTC
This sequence comes from uncultured Eudoraea sp., assembly GCA_965363995.1. Lineage (GTDB taxonomy): Bacteria > Bacteroidota > Bacteroidia > Flavobacteriales > Flavobacteriaceae > Eudoraea. The sequence goes on along the minus strand of CBDTVZ010000472.1, from coordinate 1,208 downwards.
ATACAGTTGAAAGAATATAAAACCATAATGAAATAAAAACGCCATACAACAACTTGTATAATTAATTGCTTGGTTATCGACTACTTGGAAAATCCTGCGGATTTCCCTTAGGTTAGTTTTCTATTACTAATTTAGTTCCTAGCCAACGCAACTAACCATACACCACCCGTTGTAACACATACTGCAAGGTTTCACCCTTCAACCTCCATTCATCGATATTATTTTGAAAATAGTAACTTTTAAGTTACCTTTGAGGTAATGGAAAAAGTCCGGGAGGTAATCCAATACAAACATTATTTTGAAGAATTCTTGCTGAAACAACCAAAAAAGGTTCAGGACAAGATATTCAAGGTCATCGAGATAATCGAAACGTATGAAAGAGTTCCCTCGACTTATCTAAAAGTGATTACCGGAACTAAAGGACTATATGAAGCTCGGATAAAATTGGGCTCGAACATATGGCGAGTGTTCTGCTTTTTCGACAAGGGGAAGCTGGTTATCCTGCTGAATGGATTTACCAAGAAAACGCAAAAGACGCCGAAAAAAGAAATCGACAAAGCGGTCGGACTAATGAATTCATACTATGAAGACAAAAAGAAATAAGATGGACACTAAAAGCTGGAAAGACATCAAGGACACCGTTTACGGAAAAAAAGGAACGGAACGCAGAGACGGACTGGAAAGGGATTTTGAGTCCTTTAAAATCGGTCTGGTTTTGCGAAATGCACGGGAAGAAAAAAACTTAACCCAACAACAACTTGGAGAACTAGTTGACAAAAAACGAACTTACATCTCAAGAGTCGAAAACAACGGGAGCAATCTTACCTTAAAAACTTTGTACGAAATCGTTGAAAAAGGACTGGGTGGAAAAGTTACTATCTCAATCGACGTGTAAAAAAGTACGTGTTACAACAGAACCTATGAATAATGCGGGCTTAGAGCTAAATCGAAAGGTTTGTGTATTTTTATGAGGTAGCAAAATCTTTCCGATTTTGCTTTTGAAATAATTAATAAAAAAGAAAACTTAAAGCTTTTGCTACTGGCATGGCGAAATGGGAATTGCTTCTCTGCTCCCGCCCTACCCATAGCTTGGGCGTTGGCAACCATAAATAAAGCACTATTATTACTAATTTTCAATAAAACCGCAAGACTATGAAAAGAACACTGAACAATAGATTTAAATACTTCCTGCCAGCATTATTAATTTT
>CBDTVZ010000471.1:0-2081 GCA_965363995.1 uncultured Eudoraea sp. | reverse complement strand
CAGGGTCTTTCCTGCCACACTCGCTGAGGGTGGTTCTGGGAATGGTAATACTTCCTGTGCCTGTAATTGTGTTACTCCTAAGAACAACCCAATTAGGCAAAGGGTTAAGTGATTTAGATAATTTTTCATCATTTAATCTCTTTTTTTATACTGTTCAAAAAACATTTATATGGTGTTTTTTACTTAAACATGCGCTGGTTTAAACGTTCTGCTGTTTTGCAATTTGCAATCGCATTTATCACAAAATGGCTAAACCAGCGCAATTATTTTATAATTATTAGTCTCCAATAGGTTCAGACATCGTTTCCATTACTTTGTCTAGATTGAAACTTGCTGCTTTCATTCTAGGAGGGAATTCTTTAAATGTCATTAAGAATTCAGCTACAATATCTTGTGCCGGTACCATTATAAAGGCATGATCCTGACACCAGTCATAGTAAGTATTTGAAGTAATTGAAGCATACTCATAAGGGTCGTAACGTAAGTTATAAAGATGTGGCACTCTTAAGCTAACAAATGGTTCTCCCCATACTAACATTGTTCCAGGAACCCGTTGTTCCATAAAGTTGACTTTCCAATTATCATAACGAAAAGACATCAAGTCTCCATCATCAGAAAAATAGAAATAAGAAGTACGTGCTCCTTTTTCTTCTTTACCTGTAAGATATGGTAGCATATTGTATCCATCTAAATGCACTTTAAAGGTTTTATCACCTATTGTTTTACCTTTTAATAGTTCTTCTTTTACATTTTCGTTTCCTGCAGCTGCAAGGAAAGTAGGTAACCAATCCATTCCCGAAATAAGCTCATTAGAAATAGAACCTGCTTTAATATGATTTGGCCAACGAACCATTGCTGGCGTTCTAAAAGCACCTTCCCAGTTCGTGTTTTTCTCTCCTCTAAAAGGAGTTATAGCTGCATCTGGCCATGTGTTTTTATGCGGTCCATTGTCTGTCCCGTATTGAACGATTGTATTGTCAGCTATTCCTAATTCATCTAAAAGGTCTAATAACTGTCCAACATGCATATCATGTTCTATCATTCCATCAGCATACTCATTTAGTCCTGAAGCTCCACGCAACTTGTCTTTTACATGCGTTCTATAGTGCATACGTGTACCGTTCCACCAGACAAAAAACGGTTTGCCCTGTTTGTGTACTCGCTGGATGAAATCAATTGCGGCAGCGACGGTCTCATCGTCAACAGTTTCCATTCTCTTTTTAGTAAGTGGGCCTGTATCTTCAATTTCACCATCGGCCGTTGAATGAATTACACCTCTAGGGCCATATTTTTCTGCAAAACCTGGATATTTTTTTGGATCTGGATAATCTTCTAATTCTGGTTCTTCCTCTGCATTTAAGTGATATAAATTCCCAAAGAACTCATCAAATCCATGATTGGTTGGAAGATGCTCATCTCTATCTCCTAAATGGTTTTTTCCAAACTGACCCGTTCTATAACCTAATGGTTTTAATAACTCAGCCATCGTTGGGTCTGCTTCGTTAATTCCTGCTTTAGCACCAGGCAAACCAACTTTACTTAAACCAGTTCTAAGGACACTTTGACCTAAAATAAATGATGAACGACCTGCTGTACAAGATTGCTCCGAGTAATAATCGGTAAACATCATTCCTTCGTTTGCAACTCTGTCGATATTGGGTGTTCTATAACCAACTAGTCCCATTGTGTAGGCACTAATATTTGATTGACCTATGTCATCTCCCCAAATCACCAAAATATTTGGCTTTTTGTTGTCTTGTGCTTCTGCTTTTTGCGGAGCTGCAAATACTCCGGCAGCAACTATCGCCAAAACGGCAATCTGTAATCCGATTTGTTTCATTTTGTTTTTCATTTTTTTCCCTTTTTTATTAGTCTTCAATTTGCTTACTTGATTTATTTTATATATTGAATATTGATGCTGTTGATTTTTCAACATTCCACCCTCCTTGTTATCAAAAGTCATCAGTTTCTTGGCTCGAATGAGACGAGCAGGGCTCCATCGCCTCCAGCCAGGCACGGATCTCCCGGCCAAGCTCCACAAGCAGGTCCCCATACTCCTGTGATCGGAGCGCCGATTCCGC
>CBDTVZ010000470.1:0-2094 GCA_965363995.1 uncultured Eudoraea sp. | reverse complement strand
GAGCGTGCTGTTATCAAGGCCGTTCAAAATAATATTTCCATTTATTGTCTGCACACCGCTCTGGACAATGCAATTGAAGGTGTTAATGCCAAAATCTGCGAAGTATTGGAGATAAAAAATACAAGGATTTTAATCCCGCAACAAGGAACCATAAAAAAATTAACCACTTATATACCTAGAACCCATTCTAAAGTTCTATTGGAAGGCCTTTTTAAAGCGGGGGCAGGAAGTATAGGAAATTATAGTGAATGCAGCTTTACCGCAGATGGCACTGGCAGCTATAAAGCTGGGAGAAATGCAAATCCTGTCAAGGGAAAAAAGGGAGAACTGCATTTTGAAGAAGAAACGCAGATCAATGTTACTTTTCCTAAAAGTAAAGAAAAAAGTGTTTTGGCTGCTTTATTTGAACATCATTTATATGAGGAGGTAGCCTATGAAATAAACACCTTAGACAATGTTGATTCTCAAATTGGTATGGGAATGATAGGTGAATTGGAATTCCCTCAAGATGAAAAGGACTTTCTCAATATCCTAAAAAATAAAATGAATGTGTCCTGTATAAGACACTCAGAATTTTTAGGTAAAAAAATTCGTAATGTAGCAGTTTTAGGAGGAAGTGGTGCATTCGCTATTACAGCAGCAAAAAAATCTGGTGCAGATATTTTTATTACATCGGACTTAAAGTATCATCAGTTTTACGAAGCTGAAAACAAAATACTTCTTGCAGATATAGGGCACTATGAAACTGAGCAGTTTACAAAAAATTTATTGGTAGACTATCTTACAAAAAAAATGCCTAATTTTGCAATCTCGTTATCGGTGAGTATTACAAATCCTATCAAGTATTATTAAATATGGCAACAAAAGTAGAAACAACCGTGGAGGATAAATTAAGAGCATTATACGATTTGCAATTAATAGATTCCAGAGTTGATGAAATTAGAAATGTACGTGGTGAATTACCCCTTGAAGTTGAAGATCTTGCAGACGACGTACTTGGTTTAAAAACAAGAATGGACAAGTTAAAGACCGATTTGGAAACCATAAATTATGAAATCACTGCTAAAAAGAATTTAATTGAGGAGGCCAAAGTACTGATAAAAAAATATGCTGATCAGCAAAAAAATGTAAGAAACAGCAGAGAGTTCAATTCACTTGCAAAAGAAGTTGAATTTCAGGAATTGGAAATACAATTAGCTGATAAAAACATTAAAGAATTTAAAGTTCAAATCGATCAAAAAAAGGAAGTAATTAGCGAGACTAAAGAAAGACTTGTGGAACGTGAGTCCCACTTAAAACACAAGAAAAGTGAATTAGACGCGATTCTTGCGGAAACTGAAAAGGAAGAAAAAGCACTTTTGGCTAAATCTGATAAATTTGAAAAGCAAATTGAAGATAGATTAGTACAAGCTTATAAACGAATCCGTAATAACGTTAAAAACGGTCTGGCCGTTGTCCCAGTTGAAAGAGGCGCCTCAGGTGGATCTTTCTTTACCATACCTCCCCAGGTACAGGTAGAAATAGCTTCTAGAAAAAAGATTATTACCGATGAGCATAGCGGTAGAATTCTTGTAGATCCGGTTTTAGCCGAAGAAGAACAGAAGAAGATGCACAAAATGTTTTCAAAGATCTAAGAGATTTAAATATTTACTTAAAACCACTTATAATTAGGTGGTTTTTTTATTTTAGTCCAATTTGTGGATATGTTTAATCTCAAATCTATAGCACTTTTAGTTTTAATGCTACAATTAAATACGATGTCTTCACAGGAGTTGACGGAATTTAAGTGGAAAAAACGAATTCTTCTTTAATGGATACGAAGAATGATCTTCATACCAGAAACTTGCAACTGAGTAAGTTTAATGACCGGTATGACGAAATGACGGAAAGAGATTTAGTTCTTTTTGTTTGCAACGGTAATGAAGTTTTTGATCTCATTGACCAAATGCCAATGCGAAGGCTGGAAATGAAAAATAGATAGATATATGAGAATTTTAATTTTTATTAAGTAACTCTAACATCTTCTCTTCTACTTCCTTGCTATCCCATTTTAACTCAATATTTGGTATTTGCATAATTTGTTGCATAATTCTT
>CBDTVZ010000469.1:0-2099 GCA_965363995.1 uncultured Eudoraea sp. | reverse complement strand
CAGGTATACCGGGCCCCTGACGTCCCGCTACTTTCCCTTTTTCCATAAATCTATTTTTAGTTAATTATTAAATACTCATTGGTACCTCCATGAGCAATATTTTTGTGTTACTTTCTGTTTGAATTTCTATTTTATTTGTGTTCCAAATGCCAAGACCATCTCTCCTTTTTAAAGCTTGACCTGCTATACTTGCATTTCCTTCTAAAATGAAAGCATATATACCATTCCCTTCTTTTTTAAGCTGATAATCGGTCGTTATTTCTTTATCAAAAACCCCTAAGTGAAACCAGGCATCCTGATGAATCCATACTCCCTGATCATCTTTGTTGGGAGATAAAATCTGATAGAACTGATTTTCTTTTTCAATATCTCTTAGCGATATTTGGTCGTATCTGGGCTCTACTTGCTTTTTGTTAGGAAAGACCCAAATCTGGAGAAATTTCACAGCTTTATCGCTGTTCTTGTTGTATTCACTGTGATAAATTCCTGTTCCGGCACTCATCACTTGCACGTCACCTTCTTTAATAACGGCAATATTTCCCATACTGTCTTTGTGCTCTAGATCACCTTCTAAAGGAATGGAGATGATCTCCATGTTATCATGGGGGTGTGTTCCAAATCCTTTTTCTTCAGCTACGCGATCATCATTAAGTACTCTTAACACACCAAAATGCATACGCTCAGGGTTGTGATAATTAGCAAAACTGAAGGTATGATACGAATCTAACCATCCGTGATTTGCATGACCTCTTGTGTCGGCTTTGTGCAATACAGTATTCATTGTTTTATCTTCATTATTTGGTAAATGATTAAATCCTACACGACCCAATAAATCAATATTATTGGGTTTTTCACCATTAATATTAGAAGCCTGTAAAACTGCAGGCGTTGTTAGTCCAACAATGCCTGCAGCTAATGATTTTGTTATAAATTCTTTCCTATTCATAACTCTGGATTTTCCTTGATTCTAATAATGCTTGGCCTTAATCTACCAAAAGTTTAATATTTAAAGTGAAGATATCGTCGATGGCCTTGTCACCAAGATTATCAAAAAATGAGTCTGAGCCATACCTTACATCAAATTTTGATCTGTCGATTTCCATTTTTGCAGTATATGTATTTCCCTTTTCAAGAACTTCAAAAGAGACACTCTCCGTTTTATCTTTAATGGTTAAGTTTCCGGTAACTGTGGCTTTTCCATTACTAAATTTAGAACTCTTGGTAATTTCGAAATTAGCGGTAGGATACTTTTCTACTCCAAAGAAATCATCCGATTTTAAGTGACCAACTAATTTCTGATTGTAACCTTCGTCTTCAAGATCGGTATTGGTAATACTGCTCATGTCAATCACAAAATTACCGGCGACATTCTTATTTTTTTTCAATTCCAAATATCCACTTTTTACCTCGATAGTGCCTTCATGCTCCCCACCAATCTTTTCACCATGCCATTCTATACTTGATTTTTCGGTGTTTACTTCCATTTTTTGAGCAAACATTACATTGCCAGTTAGCACGATTATAAATGCTAATACAAAATTCTTTGTCTTCATAGTTCTTGTTTTTATTGTTTAAAATTTAAATTTATTGTTATGCTTTTAATAATCCTTGATATGATTCCTTTTCGCTAATTATTAAAAATGCATTCATAATAATTGCAAGTGCTGCACCACCAATTCCGGGTAAATCCAAAAACAAGTGAAATAAAAAGGCATTTAACATAACAGGGAATAGAACAACCAATGCCAGTGCTTTGAATTTATTTATAAGTAATAAGATTCCAGTAACTATTTCTACTATGGCAACAATTGGGAAAATATAGCCGCTATTTGCAAGCGCTCCCATAAATTCTCCTGCTGCTTCAGGTAGGGGTGGCATTGGTAAAAATTGTAAAAATTTGTTTAATCCAAATACAAGAACCATAAGTCCTAATAAAATTCTAATAATTGTTTTTGCTGTTTTCATTTTTCTTAAAAATCTAGTTATTAATAATATTTATTGTTTTTGATAAATTATTTATTCTGGATATAAGTCAATGCCCCCGAAGGACATGTTTTAATCTGAGCAATCAGCTCTTCTATTTGTAATGGTATGTCTGT
>CBDTVZ010000468.1:0-2104 GCA_965363995.1 uncultured Eudoraea sp. | reverse complement strand
TTGTATTACTAAACAGAACCCCAATAGTGAGGTTATCTGCTGCTTCCTGACCACAGTAAGGGCAGTATTCAAAGGAAGAATCAAACGATTCATCGCAGTTTTTACATTGTTCGGTGGCTGGCATATAAAAAACTTTGTTTAAAAATACAAAAAGCTATGCTACCGCAAAGTTTCTTATGCCCAAGAGAAATTCCACATGCAGAACTACAATTGTCTTTCTGAGCAAGGGCACACTTATAAATTTGATTCAATAAATGAATTCAGAGTTTACTCAAAGGCTTTACAAAAAGATACTTTGAAAATTTAGGGCCTGGTTGTTTTATTATAAGAATAAGATAAATTGTGGCTTTGTGCATATTCAAGTTCCGGTCAAAAAAAAGCCCAAACTATCGTCTGGGCCTATCCGCTTCATGAATTAAACAATCAAATTTCCTTTTTCTTAATAGTTCAAATTTTTATTCCCGTGTTACTGTAATAGAATTAGAGAGATCAAAGAATCCATCTAAGTCGGCAGTATTCATTCCCGTCTCTAAACCTATTATTCCGTCTTCATATGTTAAATGCCAAATAAGACATACCCCGACGCCGGCGCCATCAAAGTCTACGGCTTCTAAATTTTCTAATGCAGGTGGTAAACCTAAGATATTCAGGTTGTTATCTGTAATTACATAAGTTTGATTAGAACCACTCAGATTGACATTATTTAACGTTATACCGCTAACCATATCGGGAGTACCGTCAACAACAAAATTGAAAGGTCCGCCCTCAAGGGTTCCCGCATCCAGGGATTTTCTAGTAACTTGAATACTGTTGGATAATCCATAAAATCCTTCAAGATCAGATACATTATTTCCGGCAACAAGTCCGGTTAATCCATTTTCATAGCTTAAATGCCAAATAAGACATACCCCCGCACCGGCACTATCAAAATCTACTCCTTCCACATTTTCCAACGCCGGCGGTAGTCCTAAAATATTGTTCTGGTCATCGGTAATGACATAAGTTTGATTTGTTCCGGTCAAGTCTGTTTCATCCAGTACAATCCCACTTACCATATCAGGAATTCCATCTACGGTAAACTCAAAAGGACCTCCTGCAATTATCCCGGCATTCAAGGCGTTGCGAGTTACCATTATTGAATTGGACAAGGCATAACCACCTTCAAAATCAGATACATTGTTACCTGTTTCCAATCCTGTTAATCCATCCGCGTAGGTTAAATGCCAGATAAGACATACTCCAACGCCAGCTTCATCAAAATTCACTCCTTCAACATTTTCCAACGCAGGCGGAATACCTAAAATATTGTTCTGGTCATCAGTGATGACATAGGTTTGATTATCTCCATTTAACAAGGCTGAATCTAAAGTGATGCCTGTAACCATATCCGGGGAACCATCTACAGTAAAATCAAATGGTCCACCAGATAATATTCCAGCATTAAGGCCATTACGGACTACGGTGATGAAATTTGATAAACCAAAATCTCCAACAAGATCATCCAAAGTACCCCCCTCCTCTAATCCGAGTAAACCAGTTTCATAAGATATATGATAGATATAGCAACTACCTACCCCTGCTCCATCAAAGTCAACACCTTCAACAGCCTCAATGGTTGGTGGCAAACCTAAAATATTTTTGTCGTTATCTGTAATTACAAAGTTTTGAATACTACCAGTAAGTTCTGATGCGTCTAATGAAATTCCGCTTACCATATCGGGAATACCATCAACTGTAAAGGTGAACGGACCTCCAGATAACATTCCTGCGTTCAATAGTATTGGTTCTTCCATACCACCGTTGTCATCCTCTTCGCAACTTATTATCAATAAGGCTAAAGATGCAGAAAAAATACATACTCGTAATACAGTCTTTAATTTGGTCATTGTATTTCTTTTTAGATTTTAAACAAAGTAACTTAGAATGTGTTACAGAGATATCACAAAAAAATAAACATTTATTACTTATTGATAATCAGGTATTTATTTCTTAAACTATGGTAGTTTTGAAAGTAACACGGCCCTAAATCGACAATTGTATCACGAATGATAACAATGGTCATCCAAACCGTGATCATTTTGTGATAGTTTATTTGTTATTTCGA
>CBDTVZ010000467.1:0-2110 GCA_965363995.1 uncultured Eudoraea sp. | reverse complement strand
GGAACCTCCAAAACCGGCAGTATAGTTTATATAGAACCGGAAGCTTCATTAAAATATAGCAGAGAGCTAAATAATCTTGAATTTGATGAAAAAGAGGAGGTTCAAAGGATTCTTAATCAATTGACAAATCTGATCAGGCCTTACGAATATCTCCTGGGTGAATATCAAAGATTTTTAACACAGCTCGATATTACAGCTGCCAAGGCAAAATACGCAAGTGAAATGAATGCGCTATTACCTGAAATAAATAACAATGGCAGGCTCTATTTGCGAGATGCTTTCCATCCCTTACTTTTTTTAACCAACAAAAGAAGTGGACAAAAGACATGGCCCCAGACCATTGAGCTACATCCGGAGAAGAGGATAATCGTAATTTCCGGTCCCAATGCCGGAGGGAAGAGCATTACTCTAAAAACAATAGGATTACTTCAGGTTATGTTGCAAAGCGGGCTTTTGATTCCTGTTCATGAACGCAGTTCTGTATGTCTGTTTAAAAATATTCTTACAGATATTGGTGATAATCAATCTATTGAGAATCATCTTAGCACTTACAGTTACAGACTTAAGAATATGAATCAGTTTCTTAAGAAGTGTAATAAGGATACCTTATTTCTTATTGATGAATTTGGAACAGGGAGTGATCCTGAATTAGGTGGTGCTCTTGCAGAGGCTTTTTTAGAAGTCTTCTATGAACGTGGAGGGTTTGGTGTCATTACTACCCACTATGCCAATCTAAAGGCTTTAGCGGATGAATTACCACATACTACTAATGCAAATATGCTATTCAATTCCAAGACTCTGGAACCTACCTTTCAGTTAGAGTTAGGACAGCCCGGAAGCTCCTTTACTTTTGAAGTAGCCCAAAAAAATGGGATCCCATATAATTTAATCAATAAGGCCAAGAAGAAGGTTGAACGAGGAAAATTACGGTTTGATGCAACCATTGCCAAAATGCAAAAAGAGCGCAATAAAATGGCTCAAACAGGCACCAGGCTTCAGGAAGAAGGGTCCAAAGCCAGGGATGAAGCTATTAGGTTGGAAAAATTGAATGCTAAAGTAAAATTGAAGTTGGAGAATTATCAGGAATTGTATGACCATGACCAGAGAATGATCCATTTGGGTAATAAAGTAAATACTATAGCAGACAAATATTTTCAGGACAAAAAGAAACGTATTCTTGTTTCCGAACTTATTAGGATTGTGGAGACTGAAAATAGTAAACGCAAGAAAAAGCCTGCTACTCAAGCCAAAATAGAGCGACAAAAAAAGGTTGAAACAGCTCAGGAAGTACAGAAAGAGGTAAAAGTTATTCGTGAGAAAAAGAAGATAGAAAAGAAAAAAACTGGTTTAAAAGAGACCAATAAACCGAGACCAGTTTTTAAGATTGGAGACCGGGTTAGACTGTTTGATGGCAAGGCAATTGGCAGCATTGACAAACTCGAAAAAAATAAAGCCATAGTCAATTATGGGATGTTCACCACCAATGTGAGTGTGGATCAATTAGAATTGGTTGAGGCTAAAAAATAGTTATTGACTATCATGAGAAACAAAATTAGTTTTATCACCAAGTTCGAAATGAAATGTTTGCCCTGCAGTAATACCAAACTTTCTTAAATACATTATAAAACATAACGGAATCTAATTGTTAGGCTTTATTTTTGAACTGTGAAAGTGCAAGGAGATAAAAAAATTATATTGTTCGATGGCGTTTGCAATCTTTGCAATAGTGCCATTCAATTTGTCATTAAGCATGATAAAAAAAACATTTACCAGTTTGCAGCTTTGCAAAGTGATGTAGCTACTTTACTCCTTAACGAAAGAGGAATTGATTCCTCGCAGATAGATTCAATAATTCTCATTGATCCTAATATTGCCTTTTATACAAAATCAACCGCAGCATTGGAGATTGGCAAGTCTTTTGGAGGTGGTTGGCGTCTTCTTGGTATTTTTAGATGGGTTCCAAAACCAATAAGGGATTGGATCTATGATTTTGTAGCAAAAAACAGGTATAGCTGGTTTGGGAAACAAAATGAATGCATGATACCTACCCCGGAATTAAAAGCAAAATTTCTGGATTAAACTATCTTAGATTATTCAATGCACTTTCTCC
>CBDTVZ010000466.1:0-2119 GCA_965363995.1 uncultured Eudoraea sp. | reverse complement strand
AAATGTCATTTAAGGTGGTTGTATCCATCGCAATTGACAAAGAATCCGGAATAGTAGCTACCTGGGCTATTAGAGGTAATGAAAAAATGAATAAAAATAAAAGAATCCAAAACCTGAGGTTCATAGAAGAGATGCTATATTATCAATTGCGTTTGGATATTTCATCCCTCAGTTTCGCAGCTTTTTCATAATCTTCGTTAGCCACGGCCTTGGCTAGTTCCTTGTTCAGTTCTTTGAGGCTTAATTCCTTATATGGAGTAGTTGTGCCCGGATCTATTTCTACAGTTTCACCTTCCTGTAGAATCTCATCAACTACAATACTGTCATCACCCTCTTTCTTGTCTTTATCCTTTGAGGAAAACTTAAGGAAAATACCGGCTTTGTCCAAAATGGTTTTATAAGTAAAAATTGGTGCATTAAAGCGAAGAGCAAGAGCAATAGCATCACTCGTCCTTGCATCTATTATTTCTTCAATTTTATCACGCTCACAGATAATGCTGGAATAAAAAACACCATCCACCAGTTTATGGATGATTACCTGCTTTACGACTATATCAAACCGGTCAGAAAAATTTTTGAAAAGGTCATGAGTAAGGGGTCTGGGAGGTTTAATCTCTTTTTCCAGGGCAATAGCAATTGATTGCGCCTCGAAAGCTCCAATAACAATGGGCAGTTTTCTGTCGCCATCCACTTCATTTAGAATAAGGGCATAAGCCCCGTTTTGTGTTTGGCTATAGGAAATTCCTTTTATTTTTAACCTTACTAAGCTCATATTTGTATGTAAACCTCAAATGGCTGTTTAAATAAATGACGTCCATATATTTCAACAGCCTTTTAGGGGCACAAATTAACAAAAATTAAGCGTTTTGGGCCTTAAATTCTTTTAATTTTTCAATGAGTTTGGGTACTACTTCGAAGGCATCACCCACGACACCATAATCTGCAGCCTTAAAAAATGGTGCTTCCGGATCAGTATTAATTACAACTTTTACCTTAGAAGCATTGACTCCCGCCAGGTGTTGGATTGCTCCTGAGATTCCTATAGCAATATAAAGATTACTGGCCACAGGTTTCCCTGTTTGTCCAACATGTTCGCTATGTGATCGCCATCCCATATCCGAAACGGGTTTAGAGCAGGCAGTGGCAGCTCCAAGAACATCGGCTAATTCTTCGATCATGCCCCAATTTTCCGGACCTTTCAATCCTCTTCCTCCGGACACGACTATATCTGCATCGGCTATAGTCACTTTGCCAACTACTTTGTCAATATTCACTGATTGAACAGAGAAATTGGAATCATTTAAATTGGGTTCAAAGTTTTCGACCTTAGGGCTTACTTTATTTTCAAATATTCCATAGGCATTACTAGATACTCCAATAATATTTATATCGGTTTTAAACTGTGTATGGGCAAAACCTTTGTTGCTAAAAGCCGTTCTTTTTACAACCAGAGGATTAGTACTTAGCGGCGGAGCAACCACATTAGTGCAGTATCCCGCTTTTAGTATTCCTGCGAGGATGGAAGCCATATATTTGGTATCAGTACTGGAACTAACAACAACAGCACTAGCTCCTTCATTTTCCACTGCCTGAGCAATAGCTGTTGCAACTGCATTTGCGTTAAAAATGGAAAGTTTATCATTAGTAACTTTCAATATTTTTGAAACTCCATAATTTCCAATTACTTCAGAATCCGGAGCATTAATAGTAATTGCGGTAACTGAAGTGCCTAGTTGTTCCGCTAACTTGTACGCATAAGAGGCAGCCTCGAATGCATTTTTTTTGAATTTACCGTTATCGGATTCCGTATAAACAAGTACTGACATATTTTTTTTTAAAGATTAATTTCAAAATTTCCGTGAACTTTGAAAGCTGATTTAATATTTAGATGACCTTTGCCTCATTGTGCAACAGATCAATTAATTGGGACATATTATCTGCTTCCACTAGTTTCACTGCACCTTTGGCTGCTGGTTTTTCAAATTTAATGTCTTCTGTTCCATGGCTAGCTTCAACAGGTTCGAGAACATTTAGCTTTTTTTTGCGAGCCATCATAATGCCCCTCATATTTGGAATACGAAGGTCACTTTCCTCTACCAGACCTTTTTGTCCACCAATA
>CBDTVZ010000465.1:0-2121 GCA_965363995.1 uncultured Eudoraea sp. | reverse complement strand
GCAAAATTTAAATCAGCTGGAATTTCAATAGCTGAAATTCGATATTCACTGGAAACATTTTTGTCTTTTATTTCCTTTCCATTCCCCTGATATTCATCACCAAAATTATCCCCTTGTTGCACAGCAAAGATTAAGGTACTTACTACAAAAGCAACCCCTAAAAGCATCAACGTATTCTTAATTATTCTCATAATAAATTATTTAGTGACCTGTCAAAGGTATAAAATACAACTCCGTTATTCCAAAATAATTGTGGGCAATCGTTCATTAAACCATTTATATCTATGAATGATCATGGTATGAGTGCCATTCTCAACTACATGACAATTCTTGATATATTGAATAGGAAAAACCGCATCATTATCTCCATGAATGTGAATTAAATCTGGATCGTAACTGCTTTGATCCCAATGAACCATCTTATCTATACACCAATCTATGTAGTATTTATCGCGCACAGCCAGGTATTCCTCATATAATTTCAGACGTTTTGTAACCATCTCTCCAAAAGCGTATTTAACTAAAAGCTCAACATTATTTATCAATCCGGTTGGTAGTAATTTGTGAATTTTGGTGTATTTAGCAAATAGTAAGCGTTTAGGTAATTCTGATTTTTGTTTGATGCTCGAAATGATAATTACTTTTTCTACTTCTACATGCTTTGCCATTTCCTGGACAAGCAGTCCACCTAAGGATACGCCTATAAGCACCGGTCTTTCATGTCTGATTTGCCTGCACATTGCAGCTGCATAGGCTTCAAAAGTAATTCCGTATTCCGGAACAAACCATTCTAATAAATGTATTTCAAATCTGTCTTTTGGTAATTCAATGTTTTTAAAAATAGCCGAGCTTGCGGCCATTCCCGGCATAAAATAAACTGGAATTTTAGTGTTGCTCATTTAATCTAAACTATTGAATTTACTAGGAAATTAGCAATTTTTTTCTTAATTTTGTGCGCTGATTGTTAAATTACCACTGCCAGTTGGAGTATTAAACATTGGCCAACAATATAGATAATTACGATTAATGCAAGATCGTAATTTTTTTATCTGAAACCATTTTAAATTAAACTATATGAATGAAGTAGTAATTAAGGATAATAGTTTCTTGCGTCAATTTGAAACTAAGGTTGATGGTCATCTTGCCAAGATTGAATACTCTTCGCAGGAAAGAAAAGTTTTTTTAACCAAATTGGTTATTCCTGAGGAAATATCTCAAGAAGGGTTTAAAGAAGAATTTATTAAGTCGGTTTTGAACCACATACAAGAACAAAAACTCAGAGTGGTTCCAACAAGTCCTCAAATTGCAGGTTTTTTAAGAAAGAACAGACAATATAAGGAAATGCTTCCGGTAGGCATCCGGATTTGAAAATTTATAAACCTCCTTTCTGGAGGTTTTTTTATACCCAGACTTCATTTAACACAAAATTTATTTGCACCAATCCGTCTTCATAGATATCAGCGAGGGTTACTTCGTGCAAAGTATTTACTAATTCAGGATTCCAAGGTGTTTTTACTTTTATGTAATTATCGGTGAACCCATGGATATAACCTTCCTTATTCTCACTTTCAAACAATACAGTTCTTTTAGTCCCAAGTTGGCTCTCATAAAATGATCTTCTTTTTTTAACAGACAGGCCCCGTAACATTTTACTTCGCTTGCTCCTGACATTTTTTGGCACTACTTGCGACATACTTGCCGCCGCAGTATCATCCCTTTCTGAATATGTAAAAACATGCAAATAGGAGATTTCCAACTCGTTTAAAAAATTATATGTTTCCAAAAAGTACCTATCCGTTTCACCTGGAAATCCCACTATAACATCTACACCAATGCACGCATGAGGCATCACTTTCCTGATTCTATTCACCCTATCTACATAGAGATCCGTGAGATAACGCCTTTTCATCTTTTTAAGAAGATCATCACTCCCACTCTGCAAAGGGATATGAAAATGCGGTACGAAAGTATTACTGCCCGCAACAAAATCGATGGTTTCATTTTTCAACAGGTTAGGTTCTATAGAAGATATTCGAAATCTGTGAACACCTTCAACCCTATCCAAAGCCTTTACAAGGTCAAAAAAAGTGTGCTCATGCTTTTTATTCCTGAATTCTCCTT
>CBDTVZ010000464.1:0-2125 GCA_965363995.1 uncultured Eudoraea sp. | reverse complement strand
CAGTCCCACTACTTTACTATTATTCTCAGCAATGTCCTCTTTTAAAGGGTGTTAAAATAATCGGGTGATAATGCAATAAAAACAGTTGCATAGAGATGAAAAAGCCTCTATAAATGAGTAAAAATTTCAGCGAGAAATTTACTTTCATTAAGGAGGCTTTCTCATGCATCATAAGAATATCAAAGCAATAATCAGAAAACAACTGAAAACCAATTATAGGGGATGGAAAAATCTGACGAAACGGAAGAAAAAGCAGATTGCTAAGCAAGTTTTGACTGAAGTCGTTGCGAATTATGATTTCAGCAAAGAAATCGAAACGGGTGAAGCGGAGTTGTTAGGCATAGCGCAGCAGGAGTTGACGTCTGGCGTGATGGACTTGGATGAAATGGCTCGATTTATAGATAGCCATGAGACGGATGTACTATTCAGACTGAATAAGAAAAGGCGGCATCCCCTGTATCTGAAGGATAGCGAGCTGAGATTTGTTGATGATTTGTTGGATGATACAATCATCAACAGACTGCTTTCATACGACGGTTTCACTCCCAGTATGCGGGAATTTTTTCCCAGCCATTTTTTGAGGGCTGAGCTGCTGAAGTCTATCAAGTATCCTGAAATAAGCTATCGTAAGTTCTGCGGTGAGGACAAATCCTATAGAGGCCACAAAGCGAACAATAGTTATTTTGGCCTGGATAACAAGCAAAACCGGGCATTTATAGGTTTACCGCTCAACAAAAAGATGATGATAAGTCACGTTCAGATGAGTCAATTCAGATCAAGCTTATCATTTACGCAACTGGTCAATTTGACGGTGTACATTCTTTACCACTTTCAACAGCGAGGCTTTTTGGATGGACGTATTGTCCATTGCGTTGATTCGACAGAGTTGGCGGTTGACTGCCAGGAACTATTGGCGACGTTGACCATCAAGGGGAAAAAGATACGCATTTACGATGATATTGATTGTGACTGCGGCAAACGTCGTACAAAACGGGATAAGTCAATCTATGTGGTAGGCTATCGTATGCATACGCTTACCGCGATTAATGCAGAGACTGGCCAAAGTTTCCCTTTGATTTCTCTTCTGGCGCCAGCCAATCACCATGATAGCCATTTTCTGGCGCCGTTGGTCCGTTTTGGGAAGGCGATTGGCCTGGATTTGAAACTTATAACTGCAGATGAAGCGTATCATGATAAGGATGGTGAGATATATAAAGAAAGCAGTGTTCATCTGGTAAAGCCGCCGAGTTCCAAAGTTTCAGTACCAGAGAACGTAGACAAAGAGACCTTACAGGTAATGTTTGATGACTTCTGTGAGATCCCGATGCAATATATAGGCATAGAAGAAGAGGGACATGAATTCAAATGCGGTGCAGGATTTGGAGACTGCTACCGTGCTGCTATCTGTCCTAAATTCCGGCATATTCCGCTTGATAATGGTTGTTTTCAACGGATTCTGTATGGCAGTGAATCGGTGTCAAAGGCTTTGGACATTCGCAAAAACGGAGAGAGACCTTTCAACCTGATAAAGAAGCGAGAAGGACTTGAACAAGTTCGGGTGAGAAGCCAACACGGATTGGTAGCGAGAGCTGCTTTTACAACCATCGCAACATTGCTGTTGGAAATGGCCGGTACACGCAGAAAAAAGAAAGAGAAACAAATGAATTTTCTGGAAGCTGTAGGGTTTTGATGGCGTATGGTTTTTGAGGAATATTTCAGATAACCAGGAACAAAAAGTGCGATAACATGTACTTAGGAGTTATTTTTAATTAAGCCTATTTAGGCGTTATTCGGCATAATTTAGGCGATAGACAAACTGTGCTTGTCTCCTTCTTGCGGAACCGAATGTCTGGCACAAAAATGAACCGCCCTCATAAGGGAATCTAAAGGTTAAAACAAAGAAAGCCGGGCAACAAAAGGTTTTTGCGAAAGGTGAATAGCAAAAAAACGACCCGCTTCAAGCAAAAAGAGGTCTTCGCCCGAGTCTGAGTAGGTCACAAATTTTTCATTTTAACACCCTTTTTTAGGCCCTTATTAATAAATTTGTGTTCAAATTGCGCAAAAAAATTATTGTATAGCCGGGAAAGCCTTTGCTGTAAAGGCCCTCAGAAGAATGAACGGCGAT
>CBDTVZ010000463.1:0-2129 GCA_965363995.1 uncultured Eudoraea sp. | reverse complement strand
TTTACTACCTATTTTCTAAAAAGAAAAAAATCTATTATAATTACGAAAAATTTATTGCAGGTCTTTTCTATGTTGGTGGCGGATGTATTTTTTTAACTATGATCCCATATAAGGATAATGAATTTGCTAAATATCTTATTATGGGGATTTTTATATTAATTTGGGTAAATGATTCATTTGCCTACCTTGTGGGTAAGACATTGGGGCGTAGAAAACTATATCCGGCAGTATCACCTAAAAAGACTATTGAAGGTACACTGGGAGGATTGGTTTTTACTTTGGGAGCCGCCTATATTATGGCAAAATATGAAGATATTGTAAACCCGGCACAATGGGTCATTCTAGCCGGAGTTATTGTGCTAACAGGGAGTTTGGGTGACCTTGTTGAATCTAAATTAAAAAGACAGGCTGGTGTTAAAGATAGTGGCGCCATTTTACCTGGACATGGCGGTATGTTAGATCGCTTAGATAGTTTAATATTTGCTGCCCCTTTTGCTTATTTAACTTTAATGTTATTTTCGTATGTTTCATAGAGAAGGCCAGAATATTATACTAACAACTTTTTTTAGCGTTGGTATTGCGATTGTATTGGCTCACTTTTATATAGTTGAACCCTGGTTAAAGTATACAGTTCAAATTTTAGCATTAATCATATTAATTCTTATTCTCCAGTTTTTTAGAAATCCGAAAAGAGTTATTAATAAAAATTTTAATGATATACTGGCTCCTGTTGACGGGAAGGTAGTAGTTATAGAGGAAGTAGAAGAAGAAGAATATTTTAAGGATAAACGCGTACAAGTTTCCATCTTTATGTCACCAACCAATGTGCATATAACCAGGTATCCATCTAGCGGGGTTATTAAATACTCTAAATATCATCCTGGTAAATTCCTTGTTGCCTGGCATCCAAAATCAAGTGAAAAAAATGAACGAACAACAGTGGTGATTCATACACCAAAATTTGGGGATATTCTCTACCGGCAAATCGCGGGAGCAATGGCGAGGCGTATAATAAATTATGCAGAGATAGGTGAAAACGTTCAACAAGGTGAAGATTCAGGCTTTATTAAATTCGGGTCCAGGGTAGATATACTATTACCATTAGACAGTGCAATCACCGTAAAATTAAATCAGAAAGTTGTCGGTGCCAAAACCTGCATTGCCACAACTCCTCATAGGGATGAAGAATGATAAATTATTTAGTGATTTTTTAGAAGCAGTACAGCTTGTAAATGACTATAAGAAGCCTTTACCAGCAGACTTATTATTGAAGTTATATGCCTATTACAAAATAGCCAATAAAAACTACAATAACCCTGGAAGTAAGACCCCATTAATAAATGCATTTAAGGCCAATGCCTTGATTCAGGCGCAGAATATTGATCGGAAAGAAGCGATGGACCTATATGTAAGTTTAGTGCAAAAAGAGATCGTCAACAAACAATAAGGGCTATTATTCATATAGATCTTTAGAATCGGCTTTGCATAAATCATAAATTAAATTTCCTATTTTTAAAGATATATGCCCAAAGAATCGCTTACCTTTTTCCTTGGTGGCAAGATCCGGATTCCCTACGCCGGTATCCTCACTTATCTCTGACCATTTTCGCTCTGCCCATATCCAACCCTCTGTAAATGCTTTGATCTTAAAACTTTTAGATTTACCAGTCCCCCATTTATCTTTTGGTAATACTAATTCAGGTTTAAGATATAACATAAGACTTGTCTCCATTTCTTCCGCATGATCGCCTTCATTTTCAAAATAATCTGATCTATTCATGGCCTGAAACCAATTGGAGAAACAAATAAACATATCCGGATATTTTAATCCTAATTCTCTAACCAATGGCTTAAAATTATTTCCGCCATGGCTGTTAAAGATCAAAAGCTTGTATATCCCCTGACGATTAAGGGTCTCTATAATGTCCTTTAAGATGGCCAGTTGAGTAGTGGGATTAAGATTTATGTCGAGATAGATATCAGATTGCCCTGTATTTACACCAAACGGAATTGTTGGTAAAACAATTGGTTTTGCACCCTTTTCCCATGCAATTTTTGCAGCTGCAGCAGCAATATAATCAGCCTCATATATATCTGTGGCATAAGGTAAATGATAATTATGCGCTTCG
>CBDTVZ010000462.1:0-2138 GCA_965363995.1 uncultured Eudoraea sp. | reverse complement strand
TTTTGTTCACCATGGTCTTTCCTGCATTCGAAACTACAAATCCGCATTGCGATTACACGGGTGTAATAATTTTATCTAACACGGCAAGATTAAATTCAAGCAAGTCATCAAGCCTTGCAGCCACCCGACGTGTGGAAGGAGGGTCAGTGGGGTTAGCCCCAAGGTCGCATGAACCCCAATGTTGCCTAAACAACATGCAAATGGCTGCTAATAGTTTGTTATTATAGCCGATATCATAGTGAAAGCACCATTTTGCGGATATTACCATTGGTGAATTCAAAGGATGGGGCCGAGTTTGCAACGCAAGGGTTAGGGTAAAAATTAAGTTGCTACCATTCACTGGAGAGCTTTCGTGCAATCGAACGCCAATTTGTATTTATTTTTGCCGCTGCGTCCAGGGCTATATCCAAATGGGTTTCCATGTATTCCTTCTAAAAGCCAAAGACATCCATTTCGCGCCTCAGTTTAAGTTCTTTTCTGGTTTCCTGTCGGGTGCGATCGTCTATGGAAAAAGCATCAGCCGGTATTTGTGGAAATTCTTCCCGTTGCGTTTCGTTAACTTCCGCGGCAAGTGGACTGTAATAAAACGCCAATTTCATTTTACCCTCTTTTTCAAAAAGCTTTAGCTTTATCTTGATGTTTTCATGTTTCCACATGTAAATCGTTTGCTGATTTCGTGTCTTCAGTATCGTTATGGGCGATCCGAATTTTTGGGTTAGGTGGTCTTTGGCCTGGCTGAACGTACTAATTGATTCTACCGCTACATAAGCAGCAAAAAATTTATCCTTGAAAAACCCAAAAATTACATTGGCAGTATCGACACCGAATATGGTGTAAGATTTCTGCGGATTTCCATAATAGTCGATATCCCCCTTCTGGGAAACTTTTTTTAAGCCCGTTAATTTCGAGATGTTGGCCCCCCAGTTAGTTCCCAAAAAACCTTCCTGCAAATCAGCCCCATGTAATACACCAGTGCTGATCAACATGAAGACCAAACCACAAATTATTTGTTTGAATTTTTCCATTGCACCTTCCTGAATCGAACTTTGACGGCACCCCAATGTTGTACCCCAATTGAGTCAAACTCAATTGAGGAGGTATTTGGTACTAGGTATCAGGTACTGGCAAAGGGGAATTTTTTCCGATTTTTATATTTCACTTTACGAAGATATACTAAATTTATGTCGGTTTCCGATAAACACCAATACCGAATACCCAGTAACACCTAATTGAGTATCGCTCAATTAGGGTTAATTGGGATGATACTTAAGCCTCAGCTTGCTGAGTTTTGTTAAGTATTCTTTTTGATGGATGAAACCGGTTTGGTTTTCAAGTTCCATCAATGAAGATCCTATATAAGGTCTGATATCGATACCTTTTGAGTTTAGCTCTTCATCGTTGGCCTTGTCCAGAATAAGGACACAGTAGTATGTCGTTAAGGTTCTTACCTTAGGATCTCTTCTCAATAAATAACTTCTTCCTCCCAAGGTATTCAAAATAAAGCCTGCGTATTCATACATGTTTTCTATTGAAGGGCGGCCCTGCAATCTGGATTGCCCTTTGTCGTCCGTGGAAAACCAAAGATAAAAGGTTCTCATTGCCGCTTCAATTACTTCAGACTCGTTTTGCAGCATTTGCTTAATGAGAAGAACTCTTTTTTTTCCTATGACCCGATAAAAATGGGCCACATTGCGAACGATATTATAAAGCGAGGACATTTCACCGGTGGTTATCGGCAGTTTCGATGATAATTTTTTGATGGCAATTTGATACTGGTGATAGGTGCCCTTTTTGAATTCGTACGACCGAACATATTCCTGGTCATCCATATAGCTGAAAAATGCCATGATCTGGCCTTCAACCTCAGCAAAACTAGGCTGCGTTTTCCCCTCCAATTGCTGAGTTACTTCTTCAACTTCCTGTTGTCCTTTTCCGAAAACCCCTGTCAATTTGTCTTGCGAAACGCTTTGCCCTTTGGCCAGTGCCAGTTCTTGCTGGAGACTGGCGATTTCCTGCTTCATTTGATCCGTTTTGTCCTGCCAGATCTTCTGCTCCTGTTTGACGGTTGTTTCAAGTTTGCTCGCGTGCCAACCGACAAACTTGCTGTAGATGAAAAAAGCGCTCACTACAATCACTAC
>CBDTVZ010000461.1:0-2143 GCA_965363995.1 uncultured Eudoraea sp. | reverse complement strand
CTTCCGCTATTTACGACTTTAATATTTCAAAAAGGGTAAAGGCCACAGCAGGCGCGTCCATCTTAAATATTCTGGATAAGGAAAACATATTGAATACCTATTACAAGTTAAACGAGCAGGACGAAATAGTGACCATTGAAAGTGTTTCCCTGGGATTCACACCTAATTTAAGTTTTCGCGTGTCTTTTTAGCCTTTATAGATCAAAAAAATACAGGAAGGATTTTATAACTAACAGAAAATACCGCTATAGTTTCGGTGGTTCACATTCTAACAGGGACTTCTATACCAAGCAGTTGAAAAGCAGATTTAATTACTTCTCCTACTTTCTTTGCCAGCTGCACTCTAAATATCCTCATCTCTTCTTCCGATTCACCTAATATAGAGACCTGTTGATAAAATGAATTAAATTCCTTTACCAAATCATAAGTATAGTTGGCAATTAAGGCCGGACTGTAATTTTCAGCAGCAAGTTTTACAGTTTCAGGAAAGATTTCCAGCAGTTTTATTAATTCCTTTTCTTTCGGATGCAGCTCAATACTCTCGCCCAGTTGATTTAAAAGATCACTGGCACTGAGATTAGCTTTCCGAAGAATAGATTGAATCCTGGCATATGTATATTGAATAAAAGGGCCCGTGTTTCCTTGAAAATCAACTGATTCCTTAGGATTGAACAAAATTCGTTTTTTAGGATCAACCTTTAATATATAGTACTTTAATGCACCCAGGCCAATGATACGATAGAGTTTTTGTCTTTCTTCCTCAGAGTAATCATCCAGTTTCCCCAATTCCTGGGAGATTTGGGCAGCAGTGTTGGTCATTTCGTCAATCAGATCATCCGCATCAACCACTGTTCCTTCTCTGCTTTTCATTTTCCCCTCGGGCAAGTCAACCATCCCATAACTTAGATGGTATAAATGTTGCGCCCAGGAATAACCAAGTTTCTTTAGAATAAGACTCAATACCTTAAAGTGATAATCTTGTTCATTAGCCACGGTATATACCATTCCTCCAATATCCGGGAAATCTTTTACACGCTGAATAGCGGTGCCAATATCCTGTGTCATATACACAGATGTGCCGTCTGCCCTAAGTACAATTTTCTCATCAAGTCCCTCATCGGTGAGGTCTATCCATACACTCCCGTCTTCCTTCCTGTAAAATATTCCATTATCTATCCCTTCAGCAATTACATCTTTCCCCAACAAATATGTCTCACTCTCGTAATAGAGTTTATCAAAGTTTACTCCCAAATTTGCATAAGTCTCATCAAATCCCTTATATACCCAGCCATTCATTTTCTTCCAAAGTTTCACTACTTCAGAATCTCCGGCTTCCCAATTGCGAAGCATTTCCTGGGCTTTCAGAAGTATTGGAGCTTCTCGCTCTGCCTGAATTTTGTCCATTCCAGTCGTAATGAGCCGGGCTACTTCCTCCTTATAGACCTGATCAAATTTTACGTAATACAAACCCGCCAATTTGTCGCCCTTTAATCCGGTACTCTCCGGAGTTTTTCCATTCCCAAACATTTGCCAGGCCAACATACTTTTACAGATATGAATACCCCTGTCATTTAAGATCTGTGTTTTATATACCCTATTCCCGCTGGCCTTTAGAATTTCTGCCACGGAATAACCGAGTAAATTATTCCGGATATGACCAAGATGCAGCGGTTTATTGGTGTTGGGTGAAGAATATTCAACCAAGAAGGCATTATTATTTTGCTCTGACTTACGGCCATAACTTTCGTCTTCTTTTATGGTATCAAAGAAATTCTTGTAGTAATTATCCGTAATTACTAAGTTCAAAAATCCCTTTATTACGTTAAATCCCTTAACCTCATTTAGTTCTTTCTCCAAATAGGTGCCTATTTGAGTTCCAATTTGCACGGGATTACCCTTTATATAGCGAAGCATTGGAAAAACGACTACGGTGATATCTCCCTCAAAATCTTTTCTGGTAGGTTGAAATTCAACCGAGGGTATTGTTACATCATATAGCGAAGCTACTGCCTTTATCACCTTCGTCTGAATAACCTCCTGAATATTCATAAAATTTCCCCAATTAAGGCTGCAAAACTAATGAATTTTTAGACTTTTATAGCTCGTAGCCTTTGGTGTTTACAAAAATATGGAGTTTTCGTCA
>CBDTVZ010000460.1:0-2146 GCA_965363995.1 uncultured Eudoraea sp. | reverse complement strand
AAAGCGATATTCGAGAAATGGAAAAAAGATAAGGCTTAGTACTTCTATTGCATCATGACGGGCTGCCCAGTACTTTCTAGAACAGTATACCAGAAGCCACCTTCCATATTGATTTTCTTTCTTTTATCGGTTACTGCCGTAATCGGTAGATAAACATATCTATTGTTAACCCTGCCCACAACAAATCTTGTTCTACCTGACATGGCACCGTGAACTGCATGATAAGCCAATCCGTTACAAAATACGCTATCCTCAGGATTCGCAGGAGCACTTCTTATGATATAGCTAGGATCTATATATTTTATGGTCACCGGACTATCATGCTTCTTAAAGTAATCAGCAATGCTACTTTTTAGTAACAACCCTATATCTTTATGCTTAATATTTCCGGAGGCATCGGTAAGCTGTCCTTTTTCATCTTTATTAAAAAGATTCTGTCCAGCACCCTCGGCGACCACAATTACAGCGTGATGTTTTTTATCCAATCGTTTCTTAAGCAATTTTAAAAAACCGTTCTCACCTTCGAGCTCAAAATGCATTTCAGGAACCAAAACAAAGTTAACCACAGGCATAGAAATTGCTGCCGAAGCTGCAATAAAGCCACTGTCACGACCCATTAACTTTACAATGGCGATACCATTATAAGCCCCGGTGGCCTCATTGTGGGCATCTCTTATAATCGGGTTGGCTACATTGTAAGCTGTTTCAAAGCCAAAAGTTTTGTCGATAAGATTAATATCATTGTCTATAGTTTTAGGAATTCCTATTACTGAAATATCAAATCCGCGTTTCTTAATTTCTTCACCAATGGCATCTGCGCCTTTTAAAGTGCCATCTCCTCCGATAGTGAACAATAGATCAATACCATTTTCATATATGTAATCAACCATGGCACCTACGTCTTGACTACCTCTTGAGGAACCCAATATGGTACCCCCAAATTGATGGATATCCTTAACAAAACTAGGAGTCAAATCGATAAAATCATGCCCGTATGAAGGAATAAGACCTTCAAAACCGTACCGTACACCAAGAATCTCCTTAACCCCATAAAAATAAGTAAGCCCCATTACCAAACTGCGGATTACATTGTTAATGCCAGGACACAACCCGCCACAAGTTACTATTGCAGCCTTGGTTTTTCTTGTGTTAAAGTATATTTTTTCCCGTGGACCTGCCTTCACCATGGCCATGGGCTCCTTTTTGCCCGCCAAACATTTTTTATATTCTTTAAGTGAGATATCATGCAATATTTTATCATCCTCTTTCACAAAGTTAAAAATATCATCCCCCTGCCTTTTACTTAATCGTAAAGGTGAATCATATGAAGCTTTCCCTAATATATCGATATCGTATTTTTCTTCGTTTACCATTTGTTTAGTCGTTTATCGTATTACTTAAAACAAGCAGCAAAAGTACTACATCTGCTTAAAAACTAGCCACTGAATAGTTCCTAAACTTGAATAAATCTTAAATTTTGAATTAGGATATCGAATTTATGAGAATACCTTAATAAAAATCGCTATCATAAGTTTTAAACTGGGACTTCTCGTTTAGAATTGGATAGGAACTTTTATAGTTAAGAAGCTGGGAAATGTAGATTTTAGCTAATACTAAAAACAGTATGGTAAACACGAAAATAAAAAAGTAACCAAATAAGAGAATATATTCCAGCTGATAAGAAATTATTTAATGAAATAGTAGCAATGGATAAGGAGTTCTTTGATGCGTATAATTAATGTGATATGGAGAAACAGGCATCAATTTACTCTGACAAAATTGAGTTTTTTCACGATAAAGGAGGTCTAATGACTTCGAAAGAGGATATTCTTGATGCGACTGAAAGGAATATTTGTGGGAAAGTCACAAGAGAATTAATAGAAGGAAGTGTTGAAGTCTATCCAATAAATAACTATGGAGCTGTTCAAATAGGATTTCATAAATTTCAAAATAATCAAGAGCCAAATGCTGAATCAAATCCAAGTAAATTTATAACGGTATGGAATAATGATAATGGGGAATGGAAAATGGCAAAAGTTATAAGTTTACATTAGAGATTTGGAATAGACTAACCTAATAAAGCCAGCAGGTAACACCGTATCCTATGAAAAGCCCTAGTCCAGTTCTCTAAAGTTAATTAATATTT
>CBDTVZ010000459.1:0-2154 GCA_965363995.1 uncultured Eudoraea sp. | reverse complement strand
TAAAAAAGAAAATATTAATTAACTTTAGAGAACTGGACTAGGGCTTTTCATAGGACACGGTGTTGTGCATAGTTTTATTTGAAAATAATCTAACAAAATCAATTTTGAGTCAAAAAATTTATTAAAACCGGATTGACCAATTTTGGATTATCAAAAATATTGTGATATGTATTTGGTAATATAAACAGTTCGCTATTAGGTAAGGCATCATAAATATCAATAGCGTGACTTAATGGGATAAATGGGTCCCTATCGCCTAAAAGGATAAGTGTCTTACAATTTATTTGTGGCAATATTTCTTGAGGAATCCAAACTTCCTGTAACCACATTTCTTTTGAATCATACACAAATTTCTCCCAATGTTCTGGGTTTGGTGATTTGTTTTTATAGGAAACAGCAAATTCTTCAGGAAGTATTTCTGGGCTTGTAGTTTGTAACATCTGTAATCCTTCTGGTCTACTTGCCTTTGGATTCAATGCTCCTGCACTAAACACTAATTTTTTAATTTTTTTTGGCACCATATTAGCAACTAGCATTCCTATAATTGCACCATCACTTTGACCTACTATATTGACTTCATCTAGTTCTAATTTCTCAATCATTTCAACAATGTAATCTGCTAATATCTGATAACTTAAAGAGTCTATACTCTGTGACCGTCCATGACTTGGGCTATCAATCGCGATTAATTTAAAATGTTTAGACAATTCTGGAATTACATTTTGAAAATTAGATATACTTCCCAATCCCCCATGTAGCATAATAACAGTAGTAGTTCCTTTACCATATTCTTCGTAATAAATCTTTGTGTGGTTTATTTCAATGTATTTGCCATTGTTGGATCCATATTCAATTGATGATTGAGAAATACCTTTATAACTAATAAAGAATCCCAATATAAATAGTATAGTAATTAGCTTATTTAATTTCATTTGGTAATTATTAATTATGCACAACGATTGGTGTATATGCAGGCCTGGCTCTTTGCTTGCAAAAGGGTAAGGCTGGCATATGACACAATGTTAGCCACCTCAATTAGTTGATGGGCAGGTTCATTTTCTTGAGGAGTTCAATATACCTTGCATTGCCTTTTAGCTTATCATAGACAAATTTGGTTGATTGATAGGGTAGAGCTGGATCATGGTGGTTGTTTTCATAGATTATTTCGAGGTAGTCCATGGCTTTGTCATATTCTCCTGAATAGAAATAGCTAGTATAGACTAACCAGGGAGAAACTTCAATTCCTTTTGCCATTCCCTTTTCATAAGTCCTTGTTAACTCTTGATTAAAAGCAATCCATCCCTGCTCATAAAAAACTTCTTCCAGTAATTCTGCATCTCCCATCTTTTCCCAGCTGTCATAATATATTTCTTTCCAGTCTTCAAATGCTTTTTCGTAATCACCTAAACATTCATAAACCCATTTCATTTGGTCACGCAAAAAGGGATGGCCCGGATCAATAGAAAGTGCTTTTTCAAGATAAAAAAGTGCTTCCTGACATCTACCTACTCTCCAAAGTACCACCATATATAATCCCAGTGTAAAAGGATTTTCCGGATCCAGTTCCGCAGATAATTTACCTTCGTACAATGCTTCATCTGTTCTGCGCAGGAACATAAGCAAATGGGCATAGAAACTATGGCTGCGTGCAAAACTGGGATTCAATTCAATCGCTTTTAAAAACTCCTTTTCGCCTTTCTTCCAATCAAATTCAATCCAGACAGCAGTTACAGCATTTGTATGATGAGCTTCGGCAGAATTAGGATCTAAATCAAGGGCCTTATTAAGATTTTCATAGATCATTCTAAGTCTATCTGACTCTGATCCAACACGAAATTGATTCATATAAGTCCCAACCTCTGCCAATCCCGCATAGGGAGCAGCCCAATCGGGTGCTATTTCAATGGCCTTTTCGAAATTTTCTATGGCTACAGACCAGGATTCGGGGCTAAACATATCGAGATTAGATAAGCCTTTCAGGTAGGCATCATATGCCTCCGGGTCAATAATCCTTGATACAGCTAACAAGGTCTCTTCCTGCAGTGTAAGATTGACCTTCAGTTCATGAGCAACTTCACTGATGATCCGGTTGTAGAGATTCAGGATCTGACTTTTGTCTTCCATGAAATCTCCTACCCAGAGTACTTTCTCCTC
>CBDTVZ010000458.1:0-2156 GCA_965363995.1 uncultured Eudoraea sp. | reverse complement strand
AATCTAAATTATGCAACACTTTTCGCTGTAAGCTTCCTTGTAGAATCGTTTGGTGATCAGGGCATCTCTTTACAATTAATACTGGTTTTGATGATGTTGTGTTTCTTGGTCACGTGATACCCCTCCTTAATTTTTTGTGATTCTAAAAATATATCTACTTTCAGCTTAATAGTTTGTCAAAGGATATTTATTTACCCACCACTCTTAACAATGAATGGTTATAAGTTTACCCATGAGCACTCTACGTACCGTTTATTTGCATGCAAATATCAAAGATGATACCAGTGGTGGGAAATCCTTAAAATTTATATTCCTGGCAATGCATTTGGTACTGCTGAAGGTATTGGGTCTGAGAATCATGTTGATGAATATCATAATCACAGTAATTGTCATCATTATCGCTGTTGAACTTATCGAACATATAATTTTTCCTATAGTTTGGTATATTTTGAAAGGCAGGAAAAAATCTAAGTATGGTGTGATCAGCATGATAGGGAACGTTGTTGAAATTCGGAGATGGAATAATACTGAAGGTCAAGTTTTGATCAATGGGGAACTATGGAGCGCTGAATGCGAGACTCCTTTACCAGTTGGTGGAAAAGCAGTAGTTCACGGTATTGAAGGTATTACATTGAAGTTGAAGCCTTATGAAAACTCATAGAGGAGATTAAATTTACCAATCAACTAAAATTTAGCAAAGCCTTCCAAATGGTAGTACTGTAGTGCTAAGCTGATTTTTTAATAATAACACAATTATGAGTATTGACCCATGAATAGCCTTTCACCGATAGTTTTTCATATTCCCCACGCTTCTCAAAGCATACCTTCTGACATACGGCAAACTATTTTATTGTCTGATTCTGATCTGGAAAAAGAACTGACCAAAATAACAGACGCCTACACCGATGAATTGTTCGATTCAGGTCTTACAGGTGCTCAAACAGTTGTTTTCCCTGTAAGCCGTCTTGTTTTGGATCCAGAACGGTTTGTTGATGATGATCAAGAAATCATGGCAGAACGTGGTATGGGAGTCATTTACACGCGTACATCAGATGGCCAGTTGCTGCGGCATCAACCAAACAGTAAGGATAGATTGGCTCTTATAAACCAATATTACCGACCCCACCATCAAAACCTTGAAAGCTGTGTTTCCTCCTGCTTGGAACAATTTCAACGATGTATGATTATTGATTGTCATAGTTTTCCATTATTACCGCTTCCCTACGAGATTGACTTGAATCCAGACCGTCCTGACATCTGTATTGGTGCCGATGACTTTCATACACCAGATTGGCTTAAAGATAAATTCGTGACGAGTTTTGAGCACCTTGGATTCAACGTTGCAGTAAATAAGCCATTTACCGGATCCATAGTTCCAATGCAGCACTACAAAAAGGATTCTTGTGTAATGTCAATCATGGTAGAACTGAATCGGAAGTTATATATGAATGAAAAAACCGGGGAAAAGATTGATCAATTCGATGGTTTAAAAGAGAAATTATCTGAGATTGTATGCGGCATACATCTTTTATTTTAAGTGAAACATAGGAATTAGTGCCAGTTGATATGGGTCAGTGAATGAGTTGAAAAATTGTGATATCAAGGATATCTAAATCACCTGTAAGGGTATTTTCTTATGTCTACATAAAACCCAAAAGCCATTTCGAGATGGAAAAAACGGTGCTTCCTGGAAGCGTGGTTATTAAGCAGCAATCCGGGATCTCTGTGGATATTATTAAGGGAGCTGCAACGAAGTGTGGGAGCTCCAGATGTCAGGAGATAGAAACAATTTGACAATGGCGTGACGCAATATTTTCTTGACCCGACACCCCGAGATGATGGTATCTGTAGTTGTAGCTGACTGGTGATTGTCTCAATCTATCTGTACTTGGATTGATATTGTAATATCATCAATATTGAATCTAACGGTTCTAATTTCTTCCGATCCCTCTCCACAAATCTTTATCTGACAATAATCGTTTTTCACAGCGGCGTAAAGAAGTCTTTAGCCGAGGACGGCCTTCTTGATTAAAAGATTTGGTCATGCCGCCAGCATTTTATAGCTCGAACATTGCAATATCTATTCATATTAGATATGCCATCCACAAATTTAATCAATTTATCATTTATTTCGCTTCCGGATCCTGATATTGGAT
>CBDTVZ010000457.1:0-2159 GCA_965363995.1 uncultured Eudoraea sp. | reverse complement strand
GTGTTGTAATTGAAAATATTAATCCTCAGCTTCAATGTGGAGCTTTTTTTATTAAACGAGTTGTTGGAGAATCTATTATTGTATATGCTGATGTCATAGGAGATGGACATGATATAATTCAGGCAGAACTTCAATACAAACACTCATCAGAGAAATCTTTTAATACTGCACGCATGGAACACCTTGGCGACGATGTCCATAGGGTTTCCTTTAAAGTTCTTAAGCAGGGATTTTATATTTACAGAATTTCGGGATGGGTAGATCATGCTCAAAACTGGCAACATGGAATCGAAGCTAAGTTAAAGGATAATCAGCACGTTAACAGTGAACTTTTGGACGGTGTTCAACATTTGCAAACCTTATCAAATAAGATAAATTCTGCTGATAAGAAGTATATAAAGGATTTAATTGAATCATTTCAAAATGAAGATTTATATGAAAATGCTGTTAAACAGGCTATTTCAGATAAATTACATAAGTTATTTGTTAAATATCCTAATCGTGTTTCGGCTAATACCAGTGAGGACCTTCAGGTTTATGTGGACAGGCTTAAAGCAAATTTCAGTACCTGGTATGAATTTTTTCCAAGGTCATCTTCCCCTGTAAATGGTAAACATGGTACTTTTAATGATTGCGAGGCTTTACTGCCTAAAATAGCTGATATGGGCTTCGATGTGCTTTATTTCCCTCCAATACACCCAATTGGTGAAGTTAACAGAAAAGGAAAAAATAATACTACAAATGCCCAGGAAGGAGATTCCGGGGTTCCATGGGCAATAGGCTCTAAGCTTGGAGGACATAAGGAAATTCATCCGGAACTAGGTACCGAGAAAGACCTTAAAAGTCTTATGAAAAAAGCTAAAGAACTGGATTTGGAAATTGCACTGGATTTGGCTTTTCAGGCAGCACCTGATCACCCGTATATATCCAGTAATCCAGAATGGTTCAGAAAAAGACCGGATGGTACTATGCAGTATGCCGAGAATCCGCCTAAAAAATATCAGGATATAGTAAACTTCCATTTTGAATCTTCGGCATTTAAAGAACTTTGGTCAGAACTGTTGGCGGTGACGCTAAAATGGGTTGGATTAGGAGTACAAATATTTCGGGTAGATAATCCTCATACCAAACCATATTATTTTTGGAATTGGTTAATTGCTGAGGTTAAAAAGAAACATCCCGATGTACTTTTTTTAGCGGAAGCCTTTTCCAGACCTAAGGTGATGCAGCAGTTAGCCAAACAAGGATTTTCGCAATCATACACTTATTTTACATGGAGGGTTCACAAGCACGAAATTATAGAATATATGCTGGAGCTTACCCAAACAGAGATGAAGGAATATTACCGTCCAAATTTTTGGCCTAATACGCCGGATATTAACCCATATCATCTGCAGGGGGCCAATGAGGCTATGCATATTACGCGTTATGCTCTGGCGGCAACTTTGTGTGGTAATGTTGGAATATACGGTCCTGTTTTTGAGTATATGATTTCTGACGCCATGCCGGGTAAAGAAGAGTATCTGAATTCAGAAAAATATGAGGTGAAATTTTGGGATTGGTCTATTAAAAATAAATTAACCCTAATCATTACTCGTTTAAACCAAGCCAGGAAAAATCATGAGGCATTACAACAAACCAACAATATCAGGTTTTGCAATATAGAGAATCACCATCTTATAGCATTCTATAAATGGAACGAAGATAAATCGGATGAAGTTTTGGTTATAATTAATCTTGACTCGCATTATTCGCAACGAGGAATGCTACAACTTCCCCTTAGCGACTTATCACTTAGTATTGACCAAGGGGTTACAATACATGATCTTGTCACGGACAATAGTTATATTTGGTATGATGAGTGGAATTTTGTAGAATTACACCCTGCATTGCCATTTCATTTGTTTCACATTAAAAATTAAGAATGTCCAAAAAAAAACAGGACTCTATTCTACAGCCTCCCTACTCATTTAATGTAGCCTGGGAAAATTTGTTGGATGATAAGAAATTTATAAAAGTATTTCTTTCCGATGTCCTTGAGGCCTATGTGGTACAGCAAAGATGGTATGGAGGTAAAGCGAGTAAACTAAAATATATAGAACTTCGGGAATACTTCAGGATACAGCAGAAGGGTGAAATATATTATGGATTATTGCTCG
>CBDTVZ010000456.1:0-2165 GCA_965363995.1 uncultured Eudoraea sp. | reverse complement strand
AATATGGAATAAAAGGCAATGACCAGGGGGAAATTCATATTGAGTTAAAGAAAATAGCCGACAAGGACTACGTCCTCAATATTGGGGACAATGGTGTTGGTTTTTCAGACGAAGTGAATTTTAAAAATACCAGTTCCCTGGGCTTAAAGCTAATTCATAACCTTGCCCGTCAACTAAAAGGATCTATAATCAGGGACTTTTCCAAAAAAGGAACAAACTATATTGTGAATTTTAAAGAAATAGGTCAGAGCGACTTTCATCAATCAGTAGCTTAAACAAAACCTAACTTAAGAACTACTCTCGCATTATTTAAAGTACAAAGGGGGGACTTATCTACGTCCTGTCGGTACTTTAATAGATCTTAAAACACCTTTGGTTTTTGGAAAAACAATCAAATAACTCATTAAAAGTGCAACGGGTAATAATAAAATAAATAGTATCATAGGTTTGGGGTTTAAGCTAATTTGGAATTATTTTTTTTATTAGAAAAAGCCAAAGCTTTCTTTATTCTTGTATTCTTGAATTTGTATAAGCGCGCAACAGCGTCTTCTTTTGTTCCCTCAATTTGCCCACTATTGTGAGAAAGAAGAAGGCTATAATCCAGAACAATATCCATTTGAAATGTTTCAACTTTGCCATAGTCTGTAGATTTTTGGGCTAGAGCAACCGCTCCGAATAAAAGAATAAGTACTAAGGTTAAAAAGGCTTTCATGCTATTAGATTGGGTATAATAAAATAACTACAAAAAGTGATATCCTTAGGGTATAAATCGCTGAAAGCACCTTATTTTTCGGTAGCTGGGAAAATTTGCGATAAAGCGATAAAAATTTCGGATGAAAAGAATCGAAGCAAAAATCCCTTCATCGGTATTTTGCGTTTTTTAGCCGGTGTTCTAAAGGGATTATAAGGTATTGGCAAAGGAAAATATGGTTCTGCACCAAGAAAAAAAAGTGTAAATATGTAAGATTTTACTTCTTTTTATTCCCCTGAAGAAGCCACAACAGTTCTGAAGTTAATCCTAAAAGATCTTGATAATGAAAAATAGGATCTAAAGAGATTTCTCACACTTGCTGTATTCGGGTTACAAGAGAATCGTAAAGCCTACTACCCTTCCTTGCGTAACACGACTAAAGGAGGGCTGTTTAACACGCTCCTGCTGTTGCTAAGGCCAATTAAGAGAACGAGTAACGTTATCCCGGGTAGCAATACTAAAAAGGGCACTAGCGAAGGCACAAAGGGTGCTTTAAATACAAAGGTGGCCAGTAGCTGGCTGCTTATCAGTGAAAGTAATATGCCTATACCACTTCCCAATACCCCCAAATAAAAGTATTCAAGGGCTGTGATTTGCAGAATTTGTTTACTTTTTGCGCCCAGGGTTCGTAAAAGAACGCTTTCTTTAATGCGCTGATATTTACTGGTGCGCACAGCTCCTATTAATACAATTATACCGGTAAGGATGCTAAAAAAGGCCATAAAGTTAATCACCCACGCAATTTTATCCAGGACATTCTCTATGAGCGTTACAATTTGCCGCAAATCGAGCACCGAGATATTAGGGAATTTTTGAACTAGTTCTCGCTGCAGGTTGGCTGAAGCCTTCGCATTGGATGCATTGGTCGTTATAACGTGAAACTGTGGGGCATTTTCCAAAACTCCTTTAGGAAAGACAAGATTAAAATTAGGTTGCATTCTTGCCCAGTCCACAGCGCGAATATTACCCACAACGGTTTCCATCAGAACGCCCTGTACATTAAAAACAATGGTATCGCCAACTGTAACTTCAGCATCTCTCGCAATATTATCAGCTATGGAAATAGGGATAAGACCTTCTTTTGGAATTTCAGGTATCCATTCACCTTCAGTAAGGGTCTCCGAAGAAATCATGGTATCGCGGTAAGTAACCCGAAATTCGTGATTTAAAAACCATTTATTCATTGTCAGGGTTGTGTCCTGTCTAAGATCATTCGCAGCACGTCCTTTTATCGTATGCATACGCATAGTAACTATTGGAATATTATCTAATACAGGAAGACCTTTATGGGTTAAGCTATTTTCAACATCTTCTTTTTGCTCGCTCTGCACGTCCAACAGAATTATGTTGGGACTGTTACTATTGCTATCAAGCTGTGCCATAGCTAACAGCATATCTTTTGTAAAATAGAGGG
>CBDTVZ010000455.1:0-2165 GCA_965363995.1 uncultured Eudoraea sp. | reverse complement strand
GTGACTTCGGGATTAATAAGAGAGAGTTAAAGACAAACCTAGCGTATAGCGCATGCCCGGAAAGGTTTCAAAACTTAAAGAAAAGTGAAATCAAAATCAGGAAACAAAACATAAATTTCTTGAGTTTGACAGTTAGAATGGTTAAATACTTTTATATCAGGAGCATGCAAATTTACCGAGGCACTACTTTATTGATTAAAGTATTGATTCACAGCATTAAGCGGAATAATGTCTTTGGGTACTGGGATTTTCAACTGTTTAAGTATTCTTGATTGGTCTTGGTCTACATTTGACCTCATATATAATAATTCACTTTTGTTGTCTTCTTTTATTTCTGACATCTGCATCTTGTCCAGTGCCCTGATTATTTTGCTGTACTGTAATTGCGTTGTGTTTCGCAGATAGTTTAAAAAAGTGTAGGACAAAAAGCACATGGCTATATGCCCTTGTATTCTATCATTTGTCCAATGGAAAACCGGCCTTATTTCGAGTTGGCTTTTCAATGTCCTAAAAGCATGTTCAACTTCAAAAAGGTCTCTGTACTTTTCTAATATTTCTGCCACCCCCAATCTTGTTGTTGTGGCTATTGCCTTGAACCCATCATATTTTGAGTCCATGTTTATTTTTTGTTGGTCGAGTTCACGGGGGGAGCCATCTTTATCAATATTGATAAACCGACCTGCACCTCTCTTTTTTACCTGTTTATATTTGCCTGGGTTTTCAATCCAGTTTTGTGCTTTATCAATTAGTTTTGCTCTTTGGTGAGCATCTTTTTTTGCCCTTTTTTCTGAATAGGTACAAATAATCCTCCTGCCTTTGTAATCAAGTTCTGTATAACTGTATTTTTCTTTTTCCACGCTTTCAAACACTTTGCTGTGTTTTGTTTTATCCAATAACTGTTCTTTGACTTTTTTGGGCAAACTTTTTATCCTGTCGCCCAGTATGTAGTCCAGTTCATTGCCGGTAATATAATCCCGGTTGTCCTTGTCGATCATGGCGCTGTCTGCCACAACAATGCAGCGATCAATAGAATATTGTTTCTTGAGTTTCTTCAATGCTGCAATCATGGTATGCCCTTCATAAGTGTTGCCTTCATATACATCATAACTGATGGGGTTCCTCATTTTGTCAACCAACAATCCCAGTACTATCTGTGTCTTATGTGCCTTGCCATCTTTTGAATAGCCTTTTTTGCGTATGCTGCCCTCTTGTTCAATTTGAGAGTCAAAATACAATGTGGTAACATCATAAAACACAACATCCAGGCTTTGTGCAAACAGGCTTCTTTGTTGCTTAAAAAGATGCTCCTTTAGCGCATCCTGTTCTTTGTTCAGTATGTCAAGTGTGCGGTAAAAATGCTGCAGGTCTGCTTTTGCACTAAACCCGATATACTCACTTTGATTTGTAAAAGATTGTAGTTTTGAACAGGGGTCGTTCAACCTTTCCGCTATCATTAACTGCAGCGTTTCTTCCCAGTTAAACCTGGCCCGGGTTCTGCCATTGGCCATTTTGACAAAAACGCCCATCTTGAATATCTCCCACATTTTTTTGATGATCATTGCATAACCATAGTTGAACCTATTGGTTTCATGAAAAGAACTTGCAATGATGTCATCCATTTTCATCCCTGCAAGTTCAAGAAGCTTTTTGGCAATGCTTTCTAATTGTTCAGGGGGATAGTCTTCAACTTTCCCAAATGAATGGACGGTCCTGTGCCTGGGTCTGCCTTCTGACTTATATGATTCTACTATCCTCAAATAGGTGCCCGATTTTTTCTTTTCTGCTCTCAAAAAAGCCATACAGCAAAAATAACAAGGAAAAACCGGTCAACAAAATGATTTTCGCACTACCCTTTTTTTGTGAAATAAAAATGAATACCCTGTTAATAAAGGGTTGCAGTTTCTAAAACCTCGTTTTTGCCCTTGAAACTGTCAAACTCAAGAAAATGGATCTTATGTAATCAATCCGCAATCCGCATTCCAAAATCCCTGGCCCAGACCTGATTCAAAGAGAGGCATTCTGTGCAGCCCATCTTCGAGCTAATCGAGTCTCGTTAGTAGACCCTGACAGGTCGCTCTGTCTTTTCTATTTAATTGGATAGTATTTACCCGGATGGTGACATGCGAAACCGGGTATTGGATACTTTTTACGCACTTATAGTTCTG
>CBDTVZ010000454.1:0-2167 GCA_965363995.1 uncultured Eudoraea sp. | reverse complement strand
ACCTTTAAATCCTGGAAACGGAACCATAATTACAGGACATGTAGATTACGCTACCGTTAATGGAATAGTATGGAGGGAATTGTTGTTTGGCAAGAAATTAAATTTAGATGAGATTGCCTTCGAGCAACCATTATTTGAAGTGACACTTAGTGCAGACACTACTAAAAAAACCAGTGGAAAAGGGTTACAAGTAATGTTTGGTGATATATTATCGCGTGCGGATCTAAACAGTTTTCGCATTCAAAATGGTTCAATTATTTTAAGAGATCCTGTTTCACAAGACATAAAAGGTCAGGTAAAGCGATTAAATATACTGGCTACTGAGATAGAAACTGATTCTTTGAAATTCAAAAATCTAATACCATTTCAAGTGGGCAATTTAAATATAGATATAGATAGTATAACATTCAAACCCAACGACTATACAGAGATTAGCTTAGGTCACTTTCATTATAACCTGATAGACAAAGAGGTTTTGCTGAATGATATTTCCCTTGGCTATTCAATAGATTGGGTTGAAGTTAGTAAGCGCGCGGGGGTCCAAAACGATATAATTGAGTTAAATGTAAAAGAAATTGGTATCCATAAGCTTGAGCCATCAAGTAATTTTTATACGCAATTAGATATTGAAGCCCAAAAGGTTTCTGTTGACGAACTGAACATTAAACTACAAAGAAATAAGAATATTCCCAGGCCTCCGGATGTAGCTAAACCTATGTTTCAAGGTATTATTAATGCAATTCCAATGGCAATTCTTATTGACTCCGTTCAAATTTCAAATTCTTTCGTAACCTATGGTGAACTTGGAGTTAAAAAAAGTGAATCAGGATCGCTTAAATTTCAGGAAATTAATGGAAATATAATCGGGGTCACTAACATGCCTGAAGAACAAATGAATAAAGGTCAATTAGACGCAAAAATTAGTGCCAGCCTTGAAGGTAAAGCCGGAATTAATGTTGTGTTAAGTGTTCCATATGATAAGGAAACATTTTCATTAGCCGTAGATATTGGAGCAATGGCTTTGACCAGCTTAAACCCTACCTTAAAACCCCTGGCTGGTGTTGAAATGGTTACCGGACAAATGAGCCGGATTAAGTTTCATATGAATGCCGGTACATTTCAATCCCAAAACAAACTTGTATTTGATTATAGTAATTTACATGTGAAAATGATTAGTGAAAAGAGCAAGGATAAATCTAAAAAAAAGGTATTACTATCTGCAATTGCTAATACTGCCATTCGGCCAAATAATTTGCCTGGCCAGGACAAATACCTTGTTGCAGAATATCAAACTAAAAGGAATGTAAATCGCTCACCAATTAATTATATTGTTCAAGGATTAATTAATGGGTTTACCAGAATTGTTCCTGGGAAAGGTGTGCAAAAAATGATTATTAAGGATGACAAAAAGGGCAAAAAAAAGAAAAAAGCTTAAATAAAAAATGTCCTCCTATTATTGATCAATTTCTACACGGAACAAAGGATTTGGTTTTACAAATATAATGCTTGCCAATGATTGGGAATATATTCATATACTTCAAGGAATTCTACTGGCGCCATTAAAACTCATGTCTCTAATATCCTGATAAAGCTAAACGCTTAAAGAAGAACACAGGCAATCCAAATCGCTAAGGCTATGAGGGTCATTTAATTAACGATTTTTTAAACAACAAAAGAAGCAATTTAGTACTTTAGTATAAATTGTTTCCCTCCCCCTGCTCTTTAGTTTTGAACCAACATAAAAAACCCAGAACATGAAAAACATGGTATTTAAATTTGGTGCTTACGGGTTCAATTTTACCGTGCGACTGCAACAGAAATAAAACAACTATGCAATCAAAAGCCAAGACCCCAAAAGAATATATTGACGAACTGCCCGAGGACAGAAAAGAACCTATAATTAAGTTACGTGAAACTATCTTAAAAAACCTTCCTGGGGGTTTTGAAGAAGTTATGAGTTATGGTATGATAGGCTACGTGGTTCCCCATTCTCTATACCCGTCAGGATACCATGCGAATCCCGTACTCCCTTTGCCATTTATGAATATTGCTTCACAAAAAAACTTCATAGCCCTTTACCATGCAGGAATTTATAGTGATAAAGGTTTATCAAACTGGTTTGTTTCGGAATATCCTAAACATGTAAAAACCAAATTAGATATGGGTA
>CBDTVZ010000453.1:0-2167 GCA_965363995.1 uncultured Eudoraea sp. | reverse complement strand
CGTTGAAGATCTTACAAGTTCGGTCTGCAGGAGGCCCGTAGCTCACTTCCACGTTGGTCTTATAAAGGAATAATATGGCACTTGATTTATCTGACACACTCGTCGTTGGTATTTCTGCAACGGCTTTATTTGATCTGAGTGAATCTGACGAGCTTTTTAGAGAAACATCAAAATCAAATCCTGATAGTGCTATTGAGATTTATCGTAAGCATATGATGGAGACCGAAGATCAGCCTCTTGAGCATGGTACGGGTTATCCGTTGGTTAAAGCGCTTCAAAATCTCAACACATATCAAAAAAAGAATGAACCACCGTTAATTCAGGTGGTTGTCATGTCGAGAAATAGCCCTGATAGCGGCATCCGTGTTTTAAACTCAATAAGACATCACGGTTTATCTATAACAAGATCAGCGTTTACCGCAGGTGAATCTGTAGTTGATTATTTAGAAGCATTTGACGTGGATCTCTTTTTAACAACAAACTCCGAAGATGCTCAAAAAGTAATTGATAGCAGGTCTTGTGCGGTTGCCGTCGTTACCCCACCACCTGAAGCGATAGAAAAAATACAAACTGACCAAGTAAGAATAGCTTTTGATGGTGATGCAGTCCTTTTTGATGAAAGTAGTGAAATTGTTTATAAAACAAAAGGGTTGACTGCATTCCACAAAGAAGAAGATGAAAAACAAAATATCCCCTTAGAAGAAGGACCATATGCGACACTACTCAAAAAGCTTTCTCGTTTACAAGATCGCCTTCCAATCAGAGTCGAGTGTTCACCCGTCAGAATTGCTTTGGTTACCGCAAGAAACAGCCCTGCTGAAATGAGAGTAATTAAAACTCTTCGGCATTGGGGCGTTTATGTTGATGAAGCCTTTTTTCTGGGAGGTGTTGGCAAAGATAAGGTTCTCAGGGCCTTCAAACCGAATATCTTTTTTGATGACCAGACAGTGCATCTTGAAGCTGCATCAAAAATTGTACCTTCTGGGAGAGTTCCTTACAGAAGTGAATCTCCATTAAATAAACCTGTTGAAATAGAGGATGACAATCAAGAAAAAGGCCAACAACACGCTGGAGAGGAACCGGGAAAGTAGCGGGCTTTTTGGGACAGCATCATTTAAAGGAATTTTTAACCTCTAAACCAGGCCTTCGCTTTGCGGTTCCCGGCCCCCCAGCGCAGCGTTAGGCTGGAAGATATTCAATGTCCGGACTGTTCCGCAAAATTGACTGTCACAGTATGTCGGTTGATAATCTCGACTCCGCTATTGCGTTTTATCAAAATAAGCTCGGACACGCACTAATCTGGTGCAGTCCATCCGCTGCTGGACTCCGTTTGCCAGAATCGGAAGCGGAGCTTATTCTGCATACCGATTCTCGATAGAGACAGATTTTTTTGTTGTTTCAGTTACCGATGCCATTAAGCAATTCAAAGATGCCGGCGGCACAGTAGTCTCTGGTCCATTTGATATATCTATAGGCAAGTGTGCCGTTCTAATGTTAGCCAGTGGAGTGAAACGTTTTGCAACCTCCTTCATCAGATTACCAACCATAGGCGCTGATACTATAGCTGCTTTCGAACCCGGCAATATTACCAAGAGAGTCATTAAAATTCCGCCAATCCACACTACAGTCCCCAAAACATTTAGAAGGTGGCTCAATGTCAGTATCCATAGATTCATTCTACACCTCCGTTCGAAAAGTTCTGTAAATAGATCAAAGGGGACAGGAATTTTTCTCTACCTTCCCATCCCCTTTGAATGTTCTACCTACTTAGATTTCTTGGCTTTCTTTTTGTCTTTGGCTGGCTTCTCACTGTTTTGTTTCAGCGGAATGCACCCACAGTCACAGTTTTTCTTTTTTTCTGCCATTTTAATCACCTCCTTTCTGTTTAAGCAATTTAGCAATCACTTAATTATTCGCGCAAAAAAATTTGCCTACTTTATTGTGGACTTCAACTCTCTTACCCTTTGCCGTACTGTATTAAGTTCGCTATTAAGCTCTTTCTCATATTTTTTTAGCGATTCCAAGTCCGACATTTCTGATTCAACTTCTCGAAATTTTCCTGTTCCCTGGCATCCGCACGTACAAACTTCATTCAATATTTTCCGGCAATTCTCCATTGCTTTTTCATCTATCGAATATGGTATCCAGTATCCTTTCCTCTCACTTC
>CBDTVZ010000452.1:0-2171 GCA_965363995.1 uncultured Eudoraea sp. | reverse complement strand
GCTACAGTACCCAATAGATCCATTAGAAAGTAAAACATAATTCCTTCTTTTTAGAAAAATCCTATTATAAGTGTTAAAACTATAAAAATAAACTTAGCCAAGACAGCTGGCTATAAAAGAATTGATTTTTGTAAATATGACAATAATATCGTAAGATTACTTAAGCATAAATCATTGAGCTGTAAACGGAAAATCAAACTAATGTACTTTAAATTAGGTTTGTAGTATGGATTTAAAAAAAGGGCGTCTTAAAACAGGATATTTCTTTCTCGGATTATTTGCCATTTTCATTGGGCTATATCCGTTGCGATTTATTGGATTACCTTATGAAGAAAGTCTTTTAGGATCAAAATCTGAGACCCTACTCAATAGTTCTATCTATCTCACCGCTTTTTATACGCATATTTTTATAGGCGGACTTGCCCTGCTAACAGGGTTTTCTCAATTTTATAAAAGACTGAGAGTAAAAAGATTAACCCTGCATAGGACATTAGGGAAAATATATATTGGAGCTGTCCTACTAAGTGGTATTGCCGGATTGGGCATTGCATTTTTTGCGACAGGAGGAATTATTCCTGCTCTTGGTTTTGGGGGATTAGCCATACTTTGGCTTTATACCACATCAAATGCCTACACCAGTATAAAAAAAATAGATATTGTTGCACATCAGCGCTGGATGATCCGAAGTTACGCCCTTTGTTTTGCTGCTGTTACACTTCGTCTTTATCTACCATTATTCACGGGGTTAATGCATATGGACTTTATTCCGGCCTATAAAATTATTGCCTGGTTGTGCTGGGTACCAAATATTCTTATTGCGGAGATTTTTATCGTCAGAAGGCTTAGCTGAATCTTACTGATGATTTTAGCCGGAATCTTCTAAAAGAACATTATAAATAAAGCCATAAAGATTAGGAGAAAGCGTATTATACAATTCCGAATCAAAAAGGGCATACTACTCGACTTTAATTAAATGGAGTTTAGGCCTTTGTGCATTCATACGTTTTAACACCCAGTCTAAGTATAAAAAGCAACGAACTATACAGTTTAACTTTTGAACTATTTCTGCAAACTTTTTATTATCTATCTTTAAACGAAGTCGTGTAGAGTCTCGCGATACATTTATTCGCTTACTTCACACACACCCACCCCTCTGTATTAAACTCATATTTCAATGAAAACTCAAAATACTCTGTTGATAGGCATATTAATTCTATGCTTGCTTAGCTTTAACAATTGTAAAAAAAATCCAAAAACGAATCCTGAACTGGCATCTCTCAATCTGCTTAGAGGCGAGCTCATTTTATGTAGTTCAGAACAATTCGGGGAGGTGAGCTTTTCCCTATCCTGTAATTATGATACCCGGGAAACTTTTGATCTGGCCGTATCCTTATTGCACTCATTTGAATATGAAGAGGCCGAAAAAGCGTTTGTCCAGGTATTGGATGCAGATCCGGAATGTGCGATGGCTTATTGGGGTGTGGCCATGAGTATTGTCCATTCATTATGGCTTCAGTCTGATAATAGTTACTTAGAAAAAGGATCAAAACTTCTGGAAATTGCAAGTAAAATTCCAAAAGAAGAAAGAGAAAAGGATTATTTGGATGCTATAAGTATATATTATAAAGATTGGGATACGGTTGATCAAAATACAAGGGCATTATTGTATGAAAAGAAAATGGAAAAAATTTATAACAAGTACGCTGACGACAATGAAGCGGCTGTTTTTTATGCTTTAGCCCTAAGAGCATCTGCAGATCGTAAGGATAGGAGTTACAAAAATCAAAAAAAATCAGGTAAGATTCTTGAAGAATTATTTATAGACCAACCCAACCATCCCGGAATAGCCCATTATATCATACATAATTATGATTACCCGGAATTGGCTCATTTAGCATTACCTACGGCAAGAAGATATGCGGATATCGCACCGGCCTCATCACACGCCCAGCACATGCCTTCCCACATCTTTACGCGTTTGGGATTATGGGATGAATCTATACAATCTAATATAAGTTCGGCGTCTTCGGCACGATGCTATGCGGAGGCTAGTGGAATGGCAGGTCACTGGTCTAACGAACTTCATGCCATGGGTTATTTGGTATATGCTTATTTGCAAAAAGGCGATAATGTAAAAGCAAATGAACAATACCAATACATGAAAACAATTT
>CBDTVZ010000451.1:0-2172 GCA_965363995.1 uncultured Eudoraea sp. | reverse complement strand
GCCTCTTTTGATGAAAACCTGGGGCTCGCCGGCTTTTACGGCAACTCCCTGATCTCCGTTGCCGGGGCCTTTGCTCCTGTCTTTTTTGATACCGAAATTGCTAATGACCTGGGGGTGCAACTTAATACCTCATTAAATGTGACCAACAATACCAATTTTGTGGTGGGCGACTTTATAACACCGCGAAATTCTGTAGACATCTATTACAATTTTATCCGCGATGCCTTTTATGTGGGCTCTGGCGACGGATCTAAAATCGATGGTTATGCCACCATAACAGAGCAACAAAGTTTTACATTTCCGGTAGGAGATTCACAGCAATTAAGGCCTTTGATTCTTAATTCAGACGGCCCCAATGCCTTTGCCAGATGTGCATACTTTTTTGAGGATCCCAATAATCCTTCAACTTTTCCCGGATTTGATACTGACCTCAAGCCAAGGACCATAGATGCTATTAGTACCAGGGAATTTTGGCGTCTGGAAGGTAATGTGCCTTCTACCATTACGATTAGCTGGAACAGTAGAAGCGACATAGGCTTTTTGGCTACTGAAATTAATGCGGTAACCATTATGGGCTGGAATAAACAGGCCGGCACATGGCTTCCCCTTGGGAATGCTGCAATTGGAGGCGATCTTACGAACGGATTTATAAGCT
The DNA here is from genome assembly GCA_965363995.1 of uncultured Eudoraea sp. GTDB lineage: Bacteria > Bacteroidota > Bacteroidia > Flavobacteriales > Flavobacteriaceae > Eudoraea. Next base: position 1,517 of record CBDTVZ010000451.1, on the reverse strand, counting down.
CTGAAACCTTTGTCCCCGATGACTTTGAGGTTATTACCTTTGGAAGTCTGGCTGAACCAGAGGATATTTTAACCCTGGATAATTATTTTGTTTCCCCTAACGGAGACGGCATAAATGATGTTTTGGTTATTGAAGAAATGGAATTTAGCCCCAACAACAGCATCCAGATTTATGATCGCTATGGTTTAAAGGTTTTTGAAATGATTAATTATACGGATCAATTTGGAGGTATTTCCAATATAGATAATCTTGTAATAAATAGAGATCAAGGCCTCCCGGAAGGTGTTTATTTCTATGTGATTTCTCTTGATGATCTGAGCTTAAATTATCAGGGGTTTTTGTTCCTGGATCGCGAATAAATTTCGGAAGCCTTCTTCAAGTCCAACTATCAAAATTTAGTTGATTTTACCGATAAAGTGTACAAAAGTATCGCCATAAATATGTAATTGAATTTTTAATTATGTATTGACTTGCTTTTTTGTAACCACAGGATTACTGTAGTTTACACTTTATTCCTACATTTTTACAACCTTTATTTCGCCCTTCTACATACTTAAATTAGCTTAACAAGATATTTATAAGCATGACGATGCGATATTCATATCAGTTTAAAGATTTTTCAAGTACAATTGAATGTTCCCCTATCCAATTAAAAATTGGTGAAGATTTTAGTCCGGTATTTCACTATTCTATCACAGATTTTAATAATAATCTGAATGATCTGACTAGTTGTCCTATAAAATATTTTGGGGTTCTTCCAATGATTTTTAACTACTATAATTCCGCCTCGTTAACAACCAACCGATAGTCTTTTAAATGTCCCAATAATTTTACACCTATGAAATTAAATATTTTATCATTTGTTTTTCTGTTATTACTGGTCAATGTAAGCTTTGCTCAATTAAAAGTCGGTGACAATCCTGATGAAATTGACGGAGCTTCACTCTTAGAATTAGAAAGCAGGAATAAAGCACTGGTCCTTTCCCGTGTAAATACTTCGCTGATGCAAAAGATCAAACCCTTAGCCGGTGCATTGGTTTATAATACAGATACCTCATGCGTATATCAATACGATGGTAAAAACTGGCGCAGCTTATGCGGCAATTCTAACGATTCAAATATTTCTTTTACGGATAATGGAAATGGTTCTTTCACCATAATAGATTCTGAAGGATCTTCATTTACATATGGTCAGAACAGCGGCGAAAGAGGAGAAACAGACCAGGAGGAATTGACAGGACCCGCAGGCACAAATGGAACTAATGGTACTTCCGGTGAGCAAGGACCCAAGGGTGACAAAGGAGAAACTGGACCTATAGGATTAACTGGATTTGCAGGTGCTGATGGTCCTGTAGGACTACAAGGGCCAAAAGGTAAAGATGGTGTTGATGGCATTGATGGCGCAGTCGGACCTCAAGGAATACAGGGTGAAAATGGTGAAAAAGGAGAAAAGGGAGATTCCGGTCCACAGGGACCCGTAGGATTAACAGGACCCGCAGGGGCTAGTGCAGCTAAAG
>CBDTVZ010000450.1:0-2174 GCA_965363995.1 uncultured Eudoraea sp. | reverse complement strand
AACGTTTTTTCGGACATCTGCTTTCTTCATCATTCCGTTCTCTCAATCGGCCATTTTATGAGTTTAGAATTAACCTTTTTGTCTAACTTTGTTCAGTCCGACTTTAATGAGGAGGTCACTTTAATGAAGTTTTAGAAAAATAAGCAGTTCTATCTAGGGGAAGCTCACAAAGCAATAATTTATTCGGTTGATAAGTCCATTCCTGTTATTTTTGCCTAAACAAATTTTAGAGTAACACTGAAACCATTAATTTAGAACCACCTTAAATGACCCTTTACAACTTCATGATGCTCGACCTCAAAGAACAAGCTTCCGAATTGTTCGAAAAGGGTACCTTTGTTACCGCCTTGAAAAAAAAGAACCGTTATTATGAACTATATGCGCTAAGCTCCATCTTTGTTGAAGTCAAACGCAAAAAAAAGAATGACAGATTATTGAAATGGCCATTTTTAAATCCGGCTCAAAGCTTGAGAAATATAGGGACGATTTGGGCGATGTAAACAAAATCCTAGCTAATTAACCCCTTTCTTTTTTTCTCCCACAGGTACACCCTTATTTCCTCGTAATGTGCCTGTTTGGCGGCCTTGTCGTTGACGAACCCCTGTGCCATCGAAATGCCAAAGGTATATCCACTACAAAACTCGTCTATGTCCCCTACCCCGTGAACCAGGTATTCCTCGTCTACATGGGGAAAGTCGATTTTGTAAGGCTTTGAATTGTCTATATCGTGTAGTATCGCATTTACCTTTTTCAGCATTTTGTCAAGCCCCTGTCCTATACCGCTAAGAAAGCCGAACCTTTTACCGTCCGATTTTTTTTCACCGCTGTTGAGCAGATTTCGGTCCATGTCAAATTCTTTCATGTGTTATCTATGTTTGTAGTTTTGGTTTCGGGTTTTTCCGCCTTGTCGTTGAAAAAGTAATTGATAGCCAATAATATGGCCAAGACAAGGGTCAATAAAAATTTGAAATCCGGTGTATTGAAGCTCCTCTCCCTCCAATCGAACAGTATCACAATGACCGAATAAAAACTAATGATCACGGGGACCAATAGAAACGGCCTCACTTTTCTTCTTTTGTGTTCATAATAAATAAATGCTCCCAACCACCCCAAATGTGCATACACATGAATCATCAGGAAGTAAATGAATGTCCGATAATTGACGAACCCAACGACCATGTTATTACTATCGGTCAACAGGTCTTCTATTCCCAATATTGGCACCCAGCTTTTTATATTGCCCATTCGGTCATTTATTATATCGTGAACAAATGGTAGGGCCGTAGCGCAAATAATCAACAGCCACCTAAAAGCCGTTCTAAGCGTAAAGTTATTTTTCCTGTAAAGGAAAATACCCATAAAAAGAATGCTCAATGCCAATAAAATATATAGCTTGATATCCCAGTCGTTCGCCCAGGTCCTCCTAAGATTGAATATGATCAGGAATATTTGGTAAAGCCCGAAAAAAACGGGAACGTACAGCGCAAGATTGTAAGGTCTACGCTTGGTGACCCAAAGCCAGACCACCCAGCCTATTTCCGTGAAGATGGATATCAAAAGCGTATAAATAAGCATCCTGTAGGTCGAAAAGCCAAGCACCCTTCCATTAGTATCGGTCAATAATGCTTCAATGCCGAGAACGGGAACCCAATCCTTTACCCCTTCCTTTGTGGTGATGACCTCATTAAAATAGGGCAGTGATGACAATGCTATGATCGCCATCACCACCCAAAATCCATCAAGTATCCTCGTTCTTAACTTCATCCTTGTCAATGGCCTGATAGTCTTCGTTCTCGATTTCAATATCGAAAACCCAGGTATCTTCATTTTTGACTTCGTCCTTGTCGATACCATTCTCATAGAGCCTATCTTCTTCTGCTCTATCGTCGTTACTACATGCTGTAAAAGTTCCTACGGCCAACATCAAACCGAACGCGCAAATCATTTTTTTTGCTTTCATAATAATTACATTTTAGGTTAAACAATAACCTAATGTAACTATCTATCGGCCGATTAATAGCCTTTATCCGTCGAAATGCAGTTTTTGCCCTATCACTTCTATAGAGAACCCCCTACATTAAAAGACGAAAACAAATATAATAAAAGAACCGCCAAAGAAAGGATTTCCCTCTTGGTTTTGGACAATTTACGGGTTTTGTGAGCAAATACGCCCA
>CBDTVZ010000449.1:0-2181 GCA_965363995.1 uncultured Eudoraea sp. | reverse complement strand
ATCACCCGCAAAGGTGGTGTAAATGTTTTCTAAAGCCGCCCTTACTTCAAGATTATGCCTGTAATTCTGATCCCATATTATGTCTCGACCGGCTAAACCAGCTTGGGTTAAATAATAAACTAATTTTTTTTCTTTCAGGGTTAAATCCTCAAAGCCAGGAACCTGATAACGCAATACTCTCAGGTCTGCGAACTGATCTACTTCGTATTCAAATTCTTTTTCTGTGATTAAGGTAGTCTCCTCAGGCATTACTTTTTCCTTACAAGACCATAATACTAATACTACAAGAAAACTACTTACAACATATTTCAATTTCATGATTTTATACCTTTTAATTTAATCATACAAATCTACAAAACATTACCGATTTGTTATACTTGTTAGAGACAAGTTTCTATGTCTGATATTCATTTTCTTAACTTGTGAATTATAAATGTAAGGCTTGTTTAACAAAAGCTAACTATCTAATTTTAAAGCATGGACAAACAACTTTTAAAAGCTGCTTATTCTCCGGAGGATTTTAGAGAAAACGGGCATCAATTAGTAGATATTCTAGCCGATCATCTGAATAAAACCAGGAATAAAACTTCATCAAAAGTTATCAATTGGGAAATACCTTCAGAACAATACAAATTCTGGAATAACTTTCTACTAAATGGAAAACCATCCGAACTGAATAATGAAATCTTAAAGCGGAGCATACACCTGCATCATCCCCATTATATGGGACATCAGATAAGTCCGGTTGCACCAGTTACTGGCCTAACAAGTTTATTAAATGGGATACTCAACAATGGAATGGGAATCTATGAAATGGGAATGGCCCCTACAGCAATGGAGCGTGTTGTAGTTGAACAATTATGTAAGGAAATTGGATACGATAAAACGTCCGATGGATTTTTAACCTCAGGAGGGACATTAGCAAATCTTACAGCCCTTCTAAGTGCCCGTAAGAAAAGAGCTGGGAATGATATATGGGAAAATGGTACTTCCAATAAATTGGCCATAATGGTTTCTGAAGAAGCACATTACTGCATAGACAGAGCGGTTAGAATCATGGGATTAGGAGAAAAAGGAATTGTAAAAATACCTGTTGACGAAAATTTTACTTTAAACACAGAGCTCTTAGAAGAATGCTACAACAAGACTATTCATGAAGGGTATGAAATTATAGCTATTGTAGGAAGTGCGCCTTCGACCGCTACCGGAATTTACGACGACCTGGATGCTATTGGAGATTTTGCTTTGGAGAAAGGAATTTGGTTCCATATTGATGCAGCGCATGGCGGCGGAGCTATATATTCTTCAAAATACAAGTCATTACTAAAGGGGATGAAGAAGGCTGACTCTATTGTTATTGACGGACACAAAATGATGATGATGCCCTCAATTACAACGGCATTGTTGTTTAAGGAGGGTCAGGACTCATATAATACCTTTAGGCAAAAAGCAGACTATTTACTACAGGAGTCGGAGGAAGAAGATTGGTATAATCTTGCAAAGCGAACTTTTGAATGCACCAAATACATGATGAGCCTTCATTGGTATACCTTACTTAAAATTTATGGTAAAGATTTATTTGATGAGTTCGTCACAACACTATATGATCTGGGACAAAAGTTTGGTGAGATTTTGGAAAATGACCCGTACTTTGAAATAGCGGTAAAACCAATGTCAAATATCATTTGTTTCAGAATTATAAATAAAGATTTAGATCTTCCAAGCCTAAATATGATCAATGCAAAAGTTCGTCAAAAACTCCTTGAAGAAGGTGATTTCTATATTGTGCAAACAAAAATTAAAGGAATTATTTACCTAAGGGCTACTATTATGAATCCATTCACCAATGAAAAACACTTTAAGGAATTGCTCGAAAATATTAAAATAAAAGCTATTCTTTTATTAAATGTATAATTCATCTAACTCAAAAGGACATAGCGTTTTTCTTCCCGGTTTATTGTTAGCGCATAGACTCCAATACTTTTTCCTCACCGGCCTTGTTAGCAAAATTAACAGCACATTCTATTAAAGCCAAATGCGAGTAGGCCTGTGGGAAATTCCCCAATAACCTTTTTGTTTTAAAATCAATATCTTCACTAAAAAGCCCTAAATGATTACTATAGCTCAATAACTTATCAAAAAGCTGTTGTGCTCTTTCTTCTTCTCCTATCTTAAACAGGC
>CBDTVZ010000448.1:0-2183 GCA_965363995.1 uncultured Eudoraea sp. | reverse complement strand
AAAAAAGTCGATCTTTCCGACAAGCCGGCAAGAAAACTATTTGTTGTTGAAGCTGTTGAATTGGGTGCGACTAAATCTCGATTAGCCGATGCCATCAATATCAGCAGACAAACGATAGACAATTACATAGAGAGCAAAAAAAGATTTGGAACAGAAGGCCTGCTAGGGGGATACAATCCCAATATGGGCAAAAATCTTCAGGAACTTCGCAAAGACACACAAAACAAACGTATACAGGGCAATAAGGCTGTTATCCTTGCTGAGGAAAGAAAAGCTAAACGGATCGAAAATCTAAAAAAACAGCAGATGATTGATTTTGAATTCAGCGAGAAAGCAGTTCTCAAAGACGAGCAACCCTTCAACGCTCTTCATGGTTGGAAATTTACTCGATTTGCAGGGATATTCCCTTATCTAATTGTTTTAATTAGTAATAATAAATGGCTGAAGCTGATAATGGGTAATTTCGGGGCTGGCTACAAAATATTTTTAGTTTTCTTGTTGATGGTTGCCCACAATATCAAATCCATAGAACAACTGAAGAATGTTAATCTGAAAGAAGCCGGGCTTATTCTGGGCCTCAACAAATTGCCGTCAAAAAAGGGTGTCTGGCAATGGTTTTATTCTGCTTGCAATTTGCGACGATCCAAGTCCCTTTGTAGCGCCTTTTTCAAGCAGCAGATTCGATGCGGAGTGGTCGGCCTCTGGGTATGGTTTACAGATGGCCACCTGCTTCCATACACCGGCTATAAGAAGGTTCATCCCGCTTTTAATACACAGCGCAAAATGATGATGCCGGGGCAAACAAATATGGTTACTTGCGACATAAGTGGTCGCATTGTTGATTTTCAGATTCAAGAAGGAAAAGGCGACCTTAAAGCGCATATTGTCGAACTGAAAAAAAAATGGGAGCAGGAATTGACAGAAACTCCTTTCATGGTATTTGATAGGGAGGGGTCTGGCGCCCCATTTTTCTTCACTCTTATTGAAAATAAGGTCCCTTTTGTCACCTGGGAAAAACACGTTGATTCAAAAAAACTCAAGGCGTTAGATGACGATTGCTTTACTGAATCATTTGAGATGAACAACAAAAAATACAGCATTTTCGAGGGAGACAAGACGTTCACTCTGGAGCAAAATGGTAAAATTCAAACCTTTACACTCCGGAAAATTTATCTTTGGAACCAAACCAGCAACCGTCGCACATGCGGTCTTGCCTGGGATGTCGACAGATCCATAAGTACTCTTGAATGCGCACAAGCTATATTGAGTCGCTGGGGTGCCTCTGAAAATACATTTAAACACCTTTATGACAGGCATCCGTTTCATTATCACCCCGGATTTAAAACAGTGGTCAGCGAGAAACAACTTATAGCAAATCCTGCTATCAAATCCATTGAAAAAGAAATTAAGGCCGTACGCAAGACTCTTGATAAAAAGCACAAGAAGAATTCAAAGGCAAAGGAAGTCTTCAACAAAGATGGATCAAAGCGAGAAAACAGCTTGAAGGCCCGCTTGGAGGCGGAGATCAGCCGGTTAGAGGCAAAATACACAAAACTTCTCAATGACAAAAAACAGCTGCCGGAAAAGGTGGATGTTTCTACTCTCGAAGACTACAGATGCTTTAAGAAGATTGATAATGAAGGAAAAAACCTTTTTGATTTTGTTACTGCATCAGTATGGAACGCGCGCAAGGATATGACTGACTGGCTATTTTCCCATTACCCAAATGAAGATGAATATGTGGACTTGTTTTATGCCATCACTCAGTGTCATGGCTGGATTAAATCTGAAGCAGACAGAGTCGTTGTCCGATTGGAGCCTTTACAGCAACCGAGCCGTCGAAAAGCGCAGGAACAATTTTGTAAAAAACTGAATGCGTTAAGCGCATATATTCCGATCGGAAAAATACTTCAAATTGAAGTTGGCCGGGCGCCGATTTAAAAAAAAGAGTGTGTCCAAAAAATCACGCTTAAAAAGGCCGATTATTACGAGGTCTGTATGTTCCTGATTCCACTTTTTTTACAGGCTTGCTATGGTACACACGGAGATTAGCCATAATCATATAAATCTATCGATCAGTATCCTTGATAAGCCGTTTAAGAATTTTTATCAGGGTATCCGAATTCATCGTTCCATCGTAAATCATAAAGCGCGGCTTACATTGATTGGTATATTGTCTCTTC
>CBDTVZ010000447.1:0-2184 GCA_965363995.1 uncultured Eudoraea sp. | reverse complement strand
CGTTAGCTGTAGTTGCTTACTGATGGAAGAATAGAGGTAGAAAGTTAATACAATAAATCATTCCGTAAAAAAAAAGTGGAATGATTAGTGTTAGTTTTCCTGACTAACAATTAATTTAAGTGACTAAAGCTTGGATAATCAGATAGCAACTGAACTTCTTGAACGTATTAATACCATTTTGAAATTTGAAAAAGTAAACTGCTAATGCCGAATCTTGAAGTAGTAAATGAAAACAACGATTATATAATCGTAAACAAAATGGCTGGACTTATAAGTGAAAAAAGTCCTTACGAGGATTGCACTGTTGAGGATCAGGTTCTTAATTACCTTTTAAAAAATAAACGGAAGCCTTATATTGGAATAATACATAGATTAGATCGTGTGACAAGTGGAGTATTGATTTTTGCCAAGAAAAAAAGCATTCTTGTGGAATTTAATGATCTATTTAGTAGCCGGAAAGTTCAAAAAACTTATTTGGCAATTGTTGAAAAAAAGCCACCAAAGAACAAAGAGAACTTAATTAATTTTCTCGTAAAAAATAACCTGGAAAAAAGAGCGGATATAGTCCAATCAAGATCAAAAGACTCCCAAGAATGTATTCTTTCCTATCAAGTTATTGACAAAAACGATTTTGGTTATCTTTTAGAAATAAAACCAAAAACTGGTCGATTCCATCAAATAAGAGCCCAATTAGCAAATATAGGGCTCCCTATTATTGGAGATGAAAAATATGGTTCAGATCAAGAATACTTCCCTCTATCTATTTCCCTTCATGCATGGAAATTAACCTATCAAGTCTCTGGTTCTAAAGAATTCAAAACCTTCGAAGCACCTTTGCCAAAAAACGATTTTTGGACATTCAAATCAATCTAAACTTTGCAACTAAAACAGGGGTAATTAAATAATTTATAATGATACTCCGCAAAGAAGCTACCAATTACGTTAATGTACAGGCAATCAAAGTTCTTTCAAATATTTTAAGGCAAAAATTTCTTCTATTCAGCTTGTAGTCCAACTGCTAACAATACTTATAAGTAATGCGGGCTGCGGGCCAAATCGAAAGGTTTGCGTATTTTTATGAGGTCGCTAAATCTTTGGCACCGATAGCTTCTCCTTCGTAATACTATGAAGAAGGAACTATCGGGGTTCTCTGGACAAGAAAAAATAAACCAAAACATAAAGCTTTTGCTATGGGCGATGGCGGAAAGTGAACCGTATGCTCTGCTCCCGCACTACTCATAGCTCGGGCGTTATGCTCACTTATCCGGATGTAACTTTCTAAGCATTTAATCGTCTCCAAGTAAACGGAATACCATGGATACTAAAAAACTACTCTCTCTAGGTTGGATTACTGCAATCGCTTTTATTTTAGGGACTTTTATATTGGGCAGCCAATTAGAAGATTATAACCCAATTTCTCAAACTGTCAGTGAGATTGGAGAAAAAGGTTCCCCTCTTTATTTACAATGGCAAATATTTAGTATCGGGATTGGCTGCTTACTAATACTATTTGCAATTGGAATTGTCTCATTTGCAAAGAAGAAGAACTTATCTATAGTACCTGGTATGTTTATTTTGGTTTATGGATTGTCTCAATTTACAATTGGCCTTTTTCCTTCTCCTCATCCTCTACACAATGTTTTCGGCCTTTTAATGATAGTGGGTTATTTTTCTCCTTTGATATTTGCTATGCGGTGGAAAAACCAGCTGGGGTTAACATTTAAAAGACTATCGCTTATTGCTTTTATTGTAATTTTATTTGAAGTCTTTTTAAACTTAACTCCCGCATTTTCCCCGTCTCTTTACCCTTTGGAATATTACGGCATAGTTCAACGTTTTTTGCTTTTTACATTCTACATTTATTGTGCTTTTATAAGCATTGGCATAATCAATTCTTCACTAACTTTACAAGGACCAACTAAGCATAACAAAGAATAAACGCTATTAAAACAGGCGTTTATTCAAACCGCTGGCAATCATATAAAAAAAACATCATCAGACCAACCGAATCCCATATTGTTCTCAAACTATCTACTCCTATTCGACTCCAAGAGTATGGTGTTGGTATTTTCAATGCAGTTTTAACGAAATCAGCTTTAAAAAAAGCATTAAAGAAACAGTATATCACGGTTAATGATGTTATTGCTACTTCGGCTACTTTTATAAATGGTGGAGAATGCATTA
>CBDTVZ010000446.1:0-2185 GCA_965363995.1 uncultured Eudoraea sp. | reverse complement strand
TAATTGCCCTTGGCGCATTTCGTTACGATGATGTGGCCGGATGGGGGTTTGCCTCCGTAGGCATTGGTTTCTTTGCCATAGCCTGGGTATTTAATGCATTAAAAGGGAGGGTTTGAGCCCTTTTATATCCTATAATATTTCTTTATTTATCAACTAGTTTTATGACTTCTTGATTTATTATTATTATTCAAAAAACATATTAAGTTTATGTCTGACGATAAGAAGGTGATTTTCTCTATGTCCGGGGTTACCAAAACCTATAAGAATGCGAATACTCCTGTTCTTAAAAATATTTATTTAAGCTTCTTTTATGGGGCCAAAATAGGAATACTTGGCCTGAATGGTTCGGGTAAGTCTACCTTGCTTAGAATAATAGCTGGTGTAGACAAGAATTATCAGGGAGATGTAGTGTTTTCGTCAGGTTATAAGGTGGGCTATTTGGAGCAAGAACCATTACTTGATGAAAATAAGACAGTACTGGAAATAGTTAAGGAGGGCGTCGCTGAAACTGTTGCCATCCTGGATGAATACAACAAGATTAATGATATGTTTGGGTTGCCTGAAGTTTATGAAGATGCGGCTAAAATGCAGAAACTAATGGACAAGCAAGCGGGTCTGCAGGATAAAATAGATGCTTCTAATGCCTGGGAACTCGACACCAAACTTGAGATTGCTATGGATGCTCTCCGGACTCCTGAAGCAGATATGAAAATTGCTGTGCTCTCCGGCGGTGAAAGAAGGCGGGTGGCTTTGTGCAGGTTGCTTTTACAGGAACCCGAAATATTATTGCTCGATGAGCCAACCAACCACTTGGATGCTGAATCTGTTCATTGGTTGGAACACCATCTGGCACAATATAAAGGAACTGTTATTGCGGTAACTCATGACCGTTATTTCCTGGATAATGTTGCTGGCTGGATTCTGGAGTTAGATAGGGGAGAAGGTATTCCATGGAAGGGAAATTACAGTAACTGGCTTGATCAAAAATCCAAACGTCTAGCACAAGAAAGTAAAAAGGCTTCTAAACGTCAGAAAACACTCGAACGGGAATTAGATTGGGTACGTCAGGGTGCTAAGGGCAGGCAGGCTAAGCAAAAAGCAAGACTCAAGAATTATGACAAATTATTAAGTCAGGATCAAAAACAACTTGATGAAAAGTTAGAAATCTATATTCCAAATGGCCCCCGGTTGGGAACCAATGTAATTGAAGCTGAAAATGTAAGTAAAGCTTTTGGTGATAAATTACTTTACGAAGATTTAAATTTTAAATTGCCACAGGCCGGAATAGTTGGAGTAATAGGACCTAATGGTGCTGGTAAAACTACTATTTTTAAAATGATCATGGGTGAGATAGCTCCGGACAAAGGTGAATTTATTGTGGGCGAGACGGCCAAAATAGCCTATGTAGATCAAAGTCATTCAAATATTCAGAAAGATAAGTCCATCTGGGAGAACTTTAGTGATAGTCAGGAATTGGTTATGATGGGCGGCAGGCAAGTGAATTCCAGGGCATATTTAAGCCGGTTTAATTTTTCCGGAAGCGAGCAGAATAAAAAAGTAAGTATGCTCTCCGGAGGCGAACGCAATCGATTACACCTTGCAATGACTCTTAAGGAAGAAGGCAATGTTTTATTATTGGATGAGCCTACAAATGACCTTGATGTAAACACATTACGCGCATTAGAGGAAGGATTAGAAAATTTCGCTGGTTGTGCTGTTGTAATTTCGCATGATCGCTGGTTTCTGGATCGTATTTGCACTCATATTCTCTCCTTTGAAGGGGATTCACAAGTATATTTCTTCGAAGGTTCTTTCACAGAGTACGAAGAAAATAAAAAGAAACGTTTAGGTGCAGATATTATGCCTAAAAGAATAAAATACAAAAAATTAATCCGGTAAAATCGTACTGTTTTTTATAGTCCTTTCTTAAAAATCATCATTGGGATAACAGTCCAGCTGTATTACCTTAATTTCAGGATTATCCTTATTTACCAATTCTGTCCAATTTTTTGCCCTTGATAAGACTGGTCAACAGCCATTTTACCAAGTTCATATATGGAATCTTTTAACTTCATCAGTCAATAAAAGCTCACAATTTCCGAGTCTATCTCCGCAAAAAATATATATCCACCTTTGTCAATGATGCTACTTTTGCAATTTTCAAGTAATTCAGCATCTTTAGGTT
>CBDTVZ010000445.1:0-2187 GCA_965363995.1 uncultured Eudoraea sp. | reverse complement strand
ACGATTCATTGGTAGTACAAAATACTCAGTTGGCAGATGTTGTTGAAAAAGGTTCCGCTTTAAATTTATCTTCTTTTACAGTCGATGCGGTAAGAGAGCGTAGTAATGGTAAATTAGTATCTACTTCCAGAGCAAAAAGCACAGACAAATTTAAAATCTGTTTTACTGTTGCCGATAACGTAATAGCCGAAGCTGGAGATAGACAATTCCTTGTTGAGGTTTTAGATCCTCAAGGTAATGTTATAGGTGGAGGAATGAGTAAATCGAGTGAGGACGGTGCCTCTGTATCTTATAGCAAAGAAACCGATTTCTACTACGAAAACAATAATTTGGATGTATGTGATTTTATAAACAAACCATCTGGCGATTTCCAAAAAGGGAATTACATGGTAAATGTATATGATGACAAACTTAAATTATTAGGAACATCTAAGTTCACATTGAAGTAGTAAACACTATTCATTTATAAAAAAAGGGTCAATCTTTAGATTGGCCCTTTTTTATTGAAATAATTCTATATGCAATAAAAATACTAGGTGTTGAAGACAAATCCTCAAGAGTTACTCCACATGTCTTCCAATGATAATTATAATTTCAATCACGCAAGTTTAGGAAGATATTTCTATTTTAGACCACCTACCATCTCCTCAGGTTTAACCCATTCATCATATTCTTCTTCAGTAACATACCCCAGGTTAACAGCTTCTACCTTTAAGGTCGTCCCATTCTTATGTGCTGTATTGGCTATTTCCGCAGCTTTGTAATATCCAATTTTTGTATTTAATGCTGTTACAAGCATTAATGAATTGTTTAATAATTCTTTTATAACGTCGAGATTAGGTTCTATGCCTACCGCACAATTAATATCAAAACTAATTGCTGCATCTCCCAAAAGTTGAGCCGACTGCAAAACATTAGAGGCCATGAGTGGTTTAAAAACATTTAACTCATAATGTCCCTGCGTACCTCCTATGGTGACGGCAACATCATTGCCCATCACTTGCGCGCAAACCATGGTAAGTGCTTCGCATTGGGTTGGGTTTACTTTACCGGGCATAATTGAACTTCCGGGTTCATTGGCAGGAATTATGATCTCACCAATTCCGGATCGCGGCCCTGATGCCATCATTCTAATATCATTTGCAATTTTATTCAGGGAAACGGCTAGTTGTTTTAATGCGCCGTGGCTTTCAACCAACGCATCATGTGACGCAAGGGCTTCAAACTTATTAGGAGCTGTTTTAAACTTAAGTCCGGTAAATTCAGAAATATATTTGGCTACTAAAACGTCGTAGCCTTTAGGTGTGTTTAATCCGGTACCCACTGCTGTGCCTCCTAATGCCAATTCACTTAAATGATCTAAGGTATTCTCAAGTGCCCTTATCCCATGATCTATTTGAGAAACATAACCCGAAAATTCCTGTCCCAGTGTTAGTGGTGTTGCATCCATTAAGTGGGTGCGACCAATTTTAACGACATTATTAAATGCTGTTGATTTTTCATTGAGGGTATTATGTAATTGTCTTAATCCGGGAATAGTATGCTCAACAATTTTTTTATAAATAGCAATATGCATTCCTGTAGGAAAAGTATCATTTGATGACTGCGATTTGTTAACGTCATCATTTGGTTGAATTGTTTTCTCTCCTTCACCAATCACTTTACCAGCCAATTCATGTGCTCTATTTGCAATAACCTCATTTACATTCATATTGCTTTGTGTACCGGAGCCGGTTTGCCATATAACAAGAGGAAATTGGTCATTGTGATCTCCTGCGAGTATTTCATCACAAACTTGGGTAATAAGATCTCTTTTTTCTTTGGATAATATCCCTAATTCACAATTGGTGTATGCCGCAGCTTTTTTTAAATAGGCAAATCCCATAATCACATCCAGGGGCATAGAAGCCGGAGGACCAATTTTAAAATTATTACGCGATCGTTCAGTTTGCGCACCCCAGTATTTATCTGATGGGACCTTTACCTCACCCATAGTGTCTTTTTCAATTCGGAAGCTCATAATAGTGTAGTTTTTATATCAACAAAGATAATATACGAATGCATATTTTGATTAATGTATTTTGAAATTTAAGGTAAACCAAATTTTTTTTGCCTTTGATTTGTTGAAATTACCATTTTCAAAGTATCTTTGTTTTCCAAAGAGTAAAAGTATGTTCGAATTTGATC
>CBDTVZ010000444.1:0-2193 GCA_965363995.1 uncultured Eudoraea sp. | reverse complement strand
ACCCGCTATAGCCTTGATGATTATATGGAACTGGAAAATAAGTTAACTGGCGCCAAATCCAAAGCGGAAGAATTTGAACCTAAAATTATAGAGGATGAGTTGATCTTTGAGAAAAAGACAGTGGCTGGGAAAGAAGAAGTTGAAACAAACGACGGGGACCCCATGAATACCCCAATTGAAAAAATACTCAGAGAAAGGGCCGATGAGCGCAGGAGAAAACTAAAAGATTTCAATTACAAGTTTCAGAATAGCGTAAATAATATTGATGAAATAGAAAAGGAACCCGCTTATAAACGTCAGGGCATCGATTTAAATGAAGAACCCAAAGAGGGTAAAGTGTCCAGAACCACCTTAAGTGAAGACAGTAATGATGAAATTCAGTTACGTTCTAACAACTCATTTTTACATGATAATGTAGACTAATCAGAATAAGGGATCATATACCCAAACTTAGAATAGACCCGAAAATACATTACATTTTCGGGTTTATTTTTTTTATCTTGTGCGCTCCTAAAATTCACAAAATATGAGCTTACAGAATCAGGTGATGGAAGAAATAAAAGTGGCAATGAAAGCCAGGGACAGCATAACTTTGGAGTCTTTAAGGGCAATAAAATCTGCTTTACTATTGGCACAGACTGAAAAGGGAGCCGGAGACGAAATGTCTGAAACCGATGAAGTAAAATTAATACAAAAGCTGGTAAAACAGCGAAAAGACAGTGCAACGATTTTTAAAGAACAGGGAAGAGAAGATCTTGCTGAACCTGAATTAGCCCAGGTAGCAGTAATTGAAAAATTTCTACCAGCGCAGTTAAGTGAATATGAGATAGAAAAAGTTGTTACCCAGATTATTGAAAGTACTGGAGCCACTGGCATGAAAGACATGGGAAAAGTTATGGGGATGGTATCTAAGCAATTGGGCGGGCAAGCTGACGGAAAAACAATTTCTGGCATTGTTCGTACTAAACTTACTTAATCTTAAAATGAAGCTTCAAGAAATTCGTAAGCTCTTTGAATCTGATATTGCCAGGACTGAAAAGAAGATAAAGCAATATGCAGAACTGTCGCAACCTATCGCGCCCGATAACGCTATCGGGCGAGTATCGCGAATGGATGCGATAAACAATAAAGGAGTTATGGATGCAGCCCTTGTTAAAGCCAAAGAACGTCTTGAAGGTCTAAAGCGTAACCGTGACAAACTTGGAACCAATGATTTTGGTGTCTGTCCAAAATGTAAAAAGAAAATACCAATTGAGCGTATTTTATTAGCTCCGAATAGCTCTTTTTGCGTAAATTGCGCTCGCTAAAACTAATGGCCTCGTGGCGCAACTGAATAGCGCATCAGATTTCGGCTCTGAGGGTTGGGGGTTTGAATCCCTCCGGGGTCACGAATAAGTAAAAATCCCAAACGGCAAATCAAGCTTGCTTGAATTTGTAAGTTTGGGATTTTTACTTTCAAGGCGGAGTTTTGTAGGGAAGAATGTTAGTTAATCCCGGCAATTTTTCAAGGCGGAGCTTTGTAGGGAAGAACGTTAGTTAATCCCGGCAATTTTTCAAGGCGGAGCCTTTTAGGGAAGAACGTTAGTTAATCCCAAACCCATCCTGAACCTTATAAATCTGCTACAGTGGCCAACACTATACTGGTTTTTCAAAGTCTAAATAAAGGTGGGTTTAAGTAAATCAATGAATTTTAGATTCTGTCCCATAAAACGAACGTTTTTTGGGACTTTCAAAAATAAAGATTTAGCGGTTGATATTTCCAGCCTTTCCTTCCAAATGCGGTCAAACACCGATGCAATTGAAAATGACTAATGTCATAGGTCCTTCCGAAAAGCTTGCATAGATTAGCAATGCCAATGTCACATTTCTATTCCATTGTTCGGGAAAAGGAAGTGATATGTGGACAACCGTCTACTTTTGGATAAATAGAGTAGATAATTGAAGATATGATAAAATGAAATGTATTTAAACAGCTAAAAAGATTTATTATGAATGGTGCAATTTTTTTCTCAAGTAAGTACGGGAGCACGGCGCAATATGCAAATTGGATCGGCGAAACAACCGGTTTGCCGGTGTTTGATGTGAAAGATGCCAACGCCGATCCATCAAAGTATGATTTCTTAATCCTGGGTAGCCCAGTAATATACTATAAGCTGACAATCCACAAATGGGTGAAAAGGCATTTGGTAAGTA
>CBDTVZ010000443.1:0-2197 GCA_965363995.1 uncultured Eudoraea sp. | reverse complement strand
TAAACTATGAGCTATTATTTTAATACCCTTTTAAAAGGAAAAAGCTTTGAAGAAGCTATCGAACTAGTTACCTCAGAACTTAAAAAAGAAGGTTTTGGAGTACTTACCGAAATCGATGTGAAAGAAACATTAAAGAATAAAATTGATGTTGATTTCAAGAAATATAAGATTTTGGGCGCCTGTAATCCTCATTTCGCACATAAGGCATTGCAAAGTGAAGATAAAATTGGTGTTTTCCTTCCATGCAATGTAATTGTTGAAGAGCATGAAAATGGCGAAGTTGAAGTTTCAGCTGTCGATCCAATTGCATCAATGAGTCCTGTTAAAAATGAAGCTTTAGGCAGTCTAGCTATGGAGGTTCAGCAAAAGCTTATAAAGGTGATAGAAAACCTTAAAACTCAAAATAAATCAAATGATAAATTGCACTAAAAGCCATTGTTTCAAATTAGTAAACCTGGTCTTCCTATTTTATATTATAAGTTTTCAAAACAGCTTTTCCCAGGATACTCCGGTTTGGATTACAGAAAGTAATAAGCATACCGAAAAACTACTCGATGTAATTGCAAAGAACAATCCTGAATCTGCTGCCAGACTTGGAATTGATGGCTTAGATGACCAAATTTCTGATTTCTCAGAAGGGTTTAATGAACGGGCCCTTATAGATTTAAATAAGGTTGCAGAATATTTAAAAACTCAACTACCTCAAACTAAAGATGAACTAGTTAAGCAAGACCTGCTCATCTTAATAGAAAGTACAGAAAATGAGATAGAAGAAATTCATTTGGAGGAAACCAATTTGCTGCCTTATTACAATGTTGCAAGCCGGATTTATAGAGGCATACGTGGTTTATTGGAAGATCGCATTCCTGCGGAGCGTCGACAGGCGGCGTTGGTACGTTTAAAAAAATATGTGGGTAGTGAAAAAGGCTTTGAGCCTTTGACAACTCTGGCTCGTGAAGAAATGGAAAGGGAATGGAACAATAACAGCAACAGAATTGCTCCTTATAAGGAAGAAGTAGAACGAGACCTAAAAACGAGTGATAAATATATTAAAGAAATTGAGGACTTGTTTAAAAAATATGAGATCAAAGGATTTGAAAAGGATTATAAAAAGTTGGTTTCACAATTGGAGAGTTACCACACTTATATCCGGGAGGAGGTCTTACCAAAGACACGAACAGACTTTAAACTTCCTTTGGCCATCTATTCATTTAACTTGAAGGAGTATGGGGTGGATATGCCCATAGAAGAATTACAGCGGAGAGCTATGGTGGCCTTTAAAGAATTACAGACGCAATTGCAGGTATTAGGCAAAATAATCGCGGCAAAACATAACTATCCGTCTGACGATTACCGGGATGTTCTTCGTGCAATGAAAAAAGAACAACTGGACAGTGCAAACATTTTAACCGTTTACAGGCAACAAATCAAAGAGATTGAGGCAATTATAAAAGACCAAAAAATATTAACTCTGCCAGATCGGGAAATGGTAATTCGTTTGGCTTCCCCCGCGGAAAGTGCGGCAGCTCCTGCCCCATTTATGAGTCCGCCTCGTCTTATTGGGAATACTGGTGAATATGGCGAATTTGTACTACCCTTAAAAGTAACAGGGGGTTCTGATGGGACTTCCTTACAAATTGATGATTTTACACATCTGGCCGCTTCCTGGCCCCTAACTGCCCATGAGGGTCGTCCCGGTCACGAATTACAGTTTACGGCAATGGTAGAAAGAGGTGTATCCCAGGCACGGGTTATTTTTGCTGCAAATAGTGTGAATATAGAGGGCTGGGCCCTGTATTCAGAAGAGATAATACAACCATTTTTACCCGTTGAAGGACAGTTTATGACTCTTTGGAGCCGATTGGTCCGTTCCGGTAGGGCTTTTCTTGATCCGGGATTAAATTTAGGTACTATAAGCCCTGAGGATGCCAGATATATATTAAGTCACGAGATAGTACTATCTGAAGCATTGGTGCGGTCAGAATTGGAGCGGTATCAGTTCAGGGCTCCCGGACAGGCTACCTCCTATTTTAATGGGTATTTAAGATTGATGGAACTCAGAGTAGAAACCGAGCTTATTTTGGGAGATAAATTTGAGCAGTTGGCTTTTCATGATTTTGTTTTAGGACAGGGACTATTGCCTCCCCGATTAATTAAAAAGGCGGTTTTGGAAGAGTTTATTCCTTCCTATAAATAA
>CBDTVZ010000442.1:0-2200 GCA_965363995.1 uncultured Eudoraea sp. | reverse complement strand
GTTAGGCAACAATATATAAAACCATAAAGGATTAAACATGGCAAAAAATGATACGCTTCTATTAGATGGGATCATCGATGATAGGATTGAAAATAAACTTCCTTCTAGTCGGCGAGATGAAGCATTTGAATACTTAGCTTTTGAGCAAATCCTTAAAGACTATGATCTTTCAAGTGATGAGATTGAAAGTGGTTCAGTTGATGGAAGAAATGATGGAGGGATAGATGGCTTCTTCATTCTTGTTAATGGACATATATTATTAGATCCTGAATCATTTTCTTGGCCAAAGTCAGGTTCACTACTTGAAGTGTGGATTATAACCTGCAAACACCATGACACATTTAAGCAGGCCCCACTGGATAATTTAGTTGCAAGCATTACAGAGCTTTTTGATTTAAGCCTACCTCATGAACAATTGAAAGGTGATTATTCTGAATCAATTCTTAAATGCAGAGAGAATCTAAAATATGCATATAGAAAAGTGTCACCAAGGATGAGTAGTTTCGCGATTAATTATTCATATGCATCACGAGGTGACACAGAAAATATAGGTGACTCAATAGTAGCTAGGTCAGAGCAAATAATTACAATAACAAGAGAATCGTTTTGTTCCTGCGATGTGGCTTTTGCTTTCCATGGCGCATCAGAACTGGTTGAGCTACACAGAAAAATGCCTAACTTTAGTTTAGAGTTGCCATTTTCTGAAGTGTTAGCAAGTGGTGAGCGGTATGTGTTGCTTGCTAATTTGGAAGACTATTTTAGCTTTGTAACAGATAATGGGAAGTTAAGAAGGTATTTATTTGATTCAAATGTAAGGGATTTTATGGGTTTAAATCGAGTCAATGAAGACATTAAATCCACACTTGAAAATGAGGCTTCACCTGATTTCTGGTGGCTTAATAATGGTGTTACTATCTTGGCTACTTCAGCAAGTGTTATTGGTGACTCGATACAACTTCAAGACATACAAATTGTAAATGGCCTACAAACAACAGAATCCATTTTTAGATATTTTGAGTCCGGTGGAGTTGATGCAAATAAAAGATCAATATTAATAAAAATAATTGTATCTGATGAAGATGATGTACGAGATACAATAATTCGGGCAACGAACAATCAAACTGATGTCGAACTTGCATCTCTTCATGCTACCGATAAAATACAGCGTGATATTGAAGACATATTAGAGAGGCATGGTTATTTCTACGAAAGAAGAAAAAATTATTATAATAACTTAGGTCATCCCTCATCAAAAATCATAACGCCACTTTCATTAGCATCTGGCTTCGTATGTTTGGTTCTCAAATCACCACAAAAGGCCACAAACCTCAGATCACGTTTCATGAGATCAAATGAATCATATAAGACAGTTTTTTCAGATCGCAATCCTATCGAAGCATGGCCAAAAATTGCACGCATATTGAAACTTGCTGATGAGGTATTAGAAGAACTTCGACCTATAAGGTCTGGAGCTAATGAAAGATTTTTAAAACGTTGGCGACATATTACATGCCTTTTAACTGTTTCAAGATTACTTGGAAAATTTGATTTTAGCGCTTCGGAATTAGCTAAGATTGATGACGATTTACTTACTAAAGACGAATTTGTAAAAACTTGGAAATTTATCACGCAATCTAGGCCTGGAGACATAGCTGCTAAAACGACTAAAGGTAAGAGTTATTATATCAGCTTGTGCAACGAAGCCGCTGCAACATATTCGATTTCTAATCCAGAAAGAGTTGAAAAAGCAAATGCGTTCAAAGCAAATGGACCTGCAAGGCATGAGCGTGGTGTTGATACCAAACTAATCGTAGATATGAAATTTGCAAAAAAAATCGATGCACTGCTACCGCCTCAACCATGGAAACCTGGTATACATAAAGTAGTAACAAATGAATTGAAATGTACAAATAAAGAATATTTTCAATCAGTCACACTTCTTATTGATGAGGGTTTGAGAAATAGACAAGTTGATGGGGTTGTTTATGACACAGAAGGAAACGTAATAACATTTGATCCTGAGCGAGTTAATCCTCAGACATTAGATTTGATTGATGCTGAAAATGCCTAACAATTGCATCAACGCTGACCGGTTTTACACGCCGCGCCGTTCCACTTTGCTCTGTGTAAAACCGTCAGGTTATGCTGTGCGTTATGTTCTTAAAAAAAAATGAATAACACATACCCATGCATCAAAATC
>CBDTVZ010000441.1:0-2202 GCA_965363995.1 uncultured Eudoraea sp. | reverse complement strand
GACCTGTTAAACGTATACCAGATATCATTAAGGTTTTTAATAACATTCAAAAAGAGATTCCTTCTAAACTTATGATGATAGGTGAAGGTCCCGAAAAAAAGGATGCCAAAAAATTAGTTAAAAAATTAGGGTTACAAGACAAGGTTGTATTCTTAGGTAACAGTTATGAGATTGATAGAATTCTATGCTATTCTGATTTGTTTATGTTGCCATCTGAAACAGAAAGTTTTGGATTGTCAGCTTTAGAGGCTATGGCTTCAGGCGTTCCAGTTATTTCTACAAATTCAGGTGGATTAACAGAGGTCAATATTCAAGGAGTTTCAGGGTTTTTAAGTAATGTCGGGGATATTGAGGATATGAGCAAGAATGCTATTCATATTTTAAGTGATGAAACACGATTAAACAAATTTAAAGCTAATGCCAGAAAGGAAGCTCAAAAATTCGATCTGCATCAAATAGTTCCACAATACGAGGCAATCTATGAGGAAACTATGAGTCGTTGTATGTTGCTCAAATAGCTTTTTAGTCTTATCTTTATTGGGCTAACTAAAATCATTTAATTGTGAAAAAAGGTATCTTCAAAAAGGTGCTGAAAGTCATTAGTGGTCTTTTAGTCCTTGTTATCATCGTCCTTTCCATTTTAATTACAAATCAATACATAAAAAAGAATAAGAATCTCAAGTTGTTGGGTGAAGAAGCTCCAGCACTGATTGAAAATGGTCAATCCTTTAGAGATTTGAATAAGAACAACAAACTAGATGTGTATGAGAATGTCAATGCCTGATATATGTTGACCACTTTTAGTAACAAAATTAACTAAAAATGGCAACACGGGAAAAATTTAAAATGAGTACATCTGAAAGACGTCGCCGTCACTTTAGCGACAGTTTCAAAATCCAAAAAGTAAGGGAATTAGAAACAGGGAAGTCAAAAGTTTCGGAGATTTGTAAACAATACGAAGTATCACATACCAATGTTTATCGTTGGTTAAGAAAGTATGGTACAATGAAAAACAAACAAGAACGCCTTATAGTAGAGACTGATAGCGATACAAAGCAGTTACTGGAGTTAAAGAAGAAAGTTGCAGAATTGGAACGTATGGTAGGTCAGAAGCAAATACTTATAGAGTTCAAGGACAAGATGATAGAACTTGCAGAAGAAACCTATGGAGTGGATATAAAAAAAAAGTTTTCTACCCAACCCTCTGGAAAATCTGGCAAAACAGGGAACAATACCCCTTCAGTATGAATCAACTTTATACAGCCCTGGGCATAAGTAAACAAGCATTTCATCAAAAGATGGACAGGTTAAGTGTGGTTCTATCAGAACAAAAGCAATTGCTGGTATTAATTTATCAGATACGTGAAGACCATCCAACCATGGGTGTAAGGGACATGTATTTCAAATTAATGCCCGAGCATATGGGGCGCGATGCTTTTGAGTGCTTTTGCAGGGCGGAAGGTTTGATGTCAAGCTTGCCAAAGAACTGGCGCAGGACAACAGATAGCACTGGGGTAGTACGGTTTGATAATTTACTCCCAGGTTTAACAATAAGCCGGTTAAACCAGGTCTGGCAAAGCGACATCACCTATTATGAGCTCAATGGCAGGTTCTACTACATTACCTTTATTCTAGATGCTTATTCAAGAAGGATATTGGGATATAAACTTTCCACAAGGTTGATAACTGAACATACAACTTTACCGGCACTTGAAATGGCTATTAAACAAAGGTGTAGATGTTTCAAAGAATTGAATAATGTGATTTTTCATTCTGATGGAGGAGGTCAATATTATGATAAGGCATTTTTGAAATTAACGGCCAAATACAATTTTATCAATAGCATGTGCGAATATGCCTGGGAAAATGGAAAAGCCGAAAGGTTAAATGGTGTGATAAAAAACAATTACTTAAAACACAGGAGAATTAACAACTTTAAGGAATTGCAATCAGAAGTTGACCGTGCAGTGTGGCTTTACAACAACCAAAAACCGCATATAGAGTTACAAAGAATGGCACCAATTGAATTTGAAAATAGCTATATTTGTAACGGACAAAAAACCTCTGACTCAAATATCGCGCTGGAATTAATAACACAAAAGAACGAAAATAATACAGTGAAAACGGTCAACGCTATTTAGGCATCGACAAGCCAGAACTCAAAACCCTGAACTTCGAACTATTAGTGTCCGTTACAAATAT
>CBDTVZ010000440.1:0-2203 GCA_965363995.1 uncultured Eudoraea sp. | reverse complement strand
ATAAAAGCTCGTCTAGTCCACTTCCCCATTGTTCAAGATTTTAGTAGTTGATGTGTTTCGCAGTTCTTCTGCTGCCAGCTTTATTCCACTTTTGATGCGGGAATAGGTACCGCATCTGCAGATATTTCCACTCATTGCTATATCAATTTCCTCATCTGTAGGGGATGTGTTATTTGTTAGCAGCGCATGCGCAGACAGGATTTGCCCGGACTGGCAATACCCGCATTGAGGGACTTGTTCTTCAATCCAGGCTTTTTGTAATGCATCTAACCCAGTGTCTTGATCTGAAATTCCCTCTATGGTCGTAATTTCCTTATCTGCTGCCGACTGGACAGGTGTAAGACAAGATCTTATAGCCACTCCATCTAATTGAACCGTACATGCCCCGCACTGTCCTATTCCACAACCAAATTTTGTTCCGGTCAGCCCAAGCTGTTCCCGGATGACCCACAGTAAAGGGGTAGCAGGGTCAACATCCACCTCGTGTATGGTATTGTTTATATTTAGAATCATTTATGTTTCATTAAATAAGCATTAGTAATTAATGAATAATCAGCGCTTTTTTTCTCCCTAAAGCTAAATCAAAATCATCAATTGGCAAGTTATGTCAAGGCAAAATATGAACAAACCTTTTGATTTTATTTTCTAAAAAAGTTTTATATTAGAGTAATGGTTATGAATTGGAAGGTTGAATTTAATGAAAAATATCAGATAGTCGTTTTAACCTATAACGGTATTAATTCGACAAAAGACCTATTTGATTCCTCTTTCTCTGCTATTGAACTTACTAATAATAAAAAGGTTAATAAAATTCTTGTAGAGTCCCAGAAGATCAGGACCAAATTTAACAGGGCCGACATTTTTAAACTTCCATTTGAATTATACAAGAAATGGGGATTGAATAAATCAATTGGCATAGCATTGATCAAACCTAAAGATATTGAATCACAACAAATCGCTTCATTTTATCAAATATCTACGGTAAACTTTGGTTGGGATACCAAAATTTTTCAAGAACGAAAATCGGCTTTAAAGTGGCTATTAGAATCATTTTGAATGTTAGATTGATATTTTAATTAAGAGCCCTTTTCTAAAACTGCTTACTAAAAACATCAAATTATCATAACCAACATTTGCTTCTTTATAGAGAAATAAAATAAAGCTATGTGAAACGCTGGAAGTTTTGAATTACAGGAAATAAAAAACCCTGTTACTTAATTCCAAAAGATGTGGAAGGGTAACAGGGTAATCATGTATCTTTTTACAGAGGCTGAACCCCCTTACAAATCATTAGAACTTGCCTTAATCTTCGGCGGAAAGGAAATTTCCATCGGCGTCGAAATAGACCTCAAGACCATTACTCATAGTCACTTCATATTCTCCTTCATCTTCAACTTCTGCGTGCACAATAGTAAGGTCAGGGTAGGTTTCTTCCAAGTATGCCATAACCAGATCCGGTAATTGGGCCGGGTCTATAGTCTCTCCGTCATCATGGCCATCTTCTTCTTCCCATTCATAATCTCCATCACCATCCTGGTCGTTTTCATCAACACCAATGCCTAAGAATCCACCGTTGGCATCAAAAATTAAAACCATGTCATCATTTAAAGTAACTTCGTAATGATCATTGTTTTCAATAGAGGCTTCCTCTATATCTATCTCAGGATAATTCATCTCTATATACTCCAATATAGCAGGTAATAGAGTCTCAAAATCCACCTCTGAGTCGTCAAAATCTCCGTTCTCCTCACTATCGTCATCAATACCTAAAAAGTCGCCACTGGAATCAAAAATAAGTTCGGTGCCGTCAATTAACTCTATCTCAAAATTACCATTATCTTCTACTTCTGCCTCGTCGATAGTGCGTTCCGGAAATTCACGGGACACAAAATCCAAAATCACCGCGGGTAAATCTCCTACTTTAACCTTAGCATCCGCTTTTAAGGCAATTCCTTCAGGTAAATCATTAGGGGTATCCTCACTGTCTTTACTACAAGACACCATAGCTAACACACCTAATACGGCAAGTGATATTTTTTTAATTGTTTTCATCTTTAAATTGTTTGCAGGTTTAAATTCATTTTTCATTTGGGGGGTACCATTTTTTTGTTTCATACACATTTTTAATTTTAATAAGATTTGGGTTTAATTAATACTTGTGTTAGAATATATAACAACTACCCTTAAAAAAACCCTACCACAA
>CBDTVZ010000439.1:0-2205 GCA_965363995.1 uncultured Eudoraea sp. | reverse complement strand
ATTTTTCATCACAATCCATTGTTAAATCATCTTTTCTTACAAGTCTTAATACCCCTGACTCTACTTTTGGAGGGGGATTAAAAACCTCCGGATTAACAGTGAAAAGATATTCGGCATGATAGAACGCCTGGACCAAAACAGAAAGAATACCATAGGTTTTATTTCCTTCTTTAGAACAAATGCGCTGAGCCACCTCTTTTTGGAACATTCCTGAAAATTCCGGAACTCTGTTGCGAATTTCCAATAACCTGAAAACAATCTGAGTGGAAATGTTATAAGGGAAATTACCGGTTATGGCAAAAGGTTCCATATTAAACAAAGTTGAAAGGTCGTATTTCAGGAAGTCGGCTTGTATTATCTCAAGTGAATTATTTTGCTGAAGAATTTCATTGTGGTCTAACTGAAAGCTATGGTTAAGGTAAATGATAGATTCCTCATCCAGCTCCATAGCTGCAAGGTTCATAGACCGCTGCAACAAATATTTTGTGAGAACTCCTGTACCGGGACCAATTTCAAGTACATTGGTATAACCGTCCATCGAAAGCGTATCGGCTATTTTTTTGGCAATTTCTTCATCTTTAAGAAAGTGTTGACCCAGATATTTTTTAGCTTTAACCGGACTTTCTACCTGGTAGGCACTCTTCTTAAATGAGCTGTGTTTTTTACGTTTTTTGGCCATAGTCTAGTTCGGTTGGGGGGTAGAGCCTATATAAGCCCAGGCACTTTTGCCAGAGTTCAGGAGTACTTTAACTCTTTTATAGGCCCGGCCCTCATATTTATCAACTCTCAAAATTTCTTCATTACTACACATATAGACTCTGCCATTCACAAAATCCGCAGGCTCATCTGAACCTTGCATTACGGGATATACACCAACTACTTTCTCATCTGATAACTTATAACCTATTAGGGTGTCATTAAAACCGGAAAGTGTTCTTGAAAAAACAGTTAACTGTATATTTTCCTCCTGCAAGGTGCCGTAAGTAAAAAGATATTCGGGAGTATTTAAACTATGCGCGGTATACTCCTTAATAACAGCTAGTTCAGTTCTGAAGGCGACAAATTTATTACCGAAGTGTTTTGATACTTCCTCGCGCATTTTTTCGGCATCCTCAGCATAATATTTATCTAAAATTTCCTTGTTTTCAGCGGTGTACTGTATGGAATAAGTAAGGCCTCCCATTTCTTCTTCTACAATTACTTTTGCCATCTTAGCCTTTATGAATTTTCCCGTCTCCAGGACCTCCGGAATATGTGTTTCCTGCATCCATTCCAACCATTTATCGTGAACAGATTCATCTATATTAATGGTAACATTGTAGATAATCATACATCAAATATTATAAGTCCGTAAATGCAAATTTAGTTAATACTATCGCCACGTAATATCCGGAAATTTTTTCGCGCCTGAGGAAAGTAGTAGCTGTCCTGATAATTGTAAATTATTTTCTCGTAATGTTCTTTGGCTTTCTCCGGTTCATTTAAGATGTTTCTATAGAGCTCTGCAAGGGCAAAATGAGCGTCATCGGCCAAAATATCATTGCCATAAAACTCAACAATTTTAAGATAGTTAAATTCTGCCGCCTCATAATCTTTGATAAGTTCCAAAAGCTCACCTTGTTTTAAAAGTGCCTCATCTTCTATTTTTTCTCCTTTGTGATTTGTGAGAATATCATCGAGGACTTTAATTGCTCCATTCGTGTTCTGCTGATAAGACAGGAGGTCTGCTCTTGCATACTTTTTTAATGCAGTCTGAGTTGAATCTTCCAAAGAATTATCTGAAATTAAAAGGCTTAACTGCATGGCATCGTTTGCAATAAGTTGCGAAGTTGAACCCCTTAAGACCTTTAATTGAGTAAATGCCCAATCAAAATCGCCCTTGTAAAAACTAGTCTGAGCTACTTTAAATCGTGCATCCTGACCTAAAACATCATTTTTTAAACTTTTTTGGACCTGCGAAAAATTAATTAGTGCTTCGTTGAACTTCTGATCAAAAACAAGGATATCACCAAGGGCAAGCTTTACATAAGCTTTGCTGTAGCGTTCCAGGGGGAGATCTAAACATTTTTTGAGGATAACAATTGCCTCCTCGGGTTTACCTTTTTTAAAAGTGAGGAAATGGGAATAGGCAATTTGCAATTGTAAGGTGTGATTTTCATATCCATATACTTCCATTAATGATTCAAACTGCCCTTCTACTTCATC
>CBDTVZ010000438.1:0-2213 GCA_965363995.1 uncultured Eudoraea sp. | reverse complement strand
GATAACTGGCGATGGAAAGATGTGCCTTTTTACGTGAGAACTGCAAAAAGAATGCCTACAAAAGTTACCGAAGTAGTGATACATTTTAAATCGCCTCATCATCATATTTTTAGTGAATCAGGTATTATTGATAAAGACAATAAGTTGATTATACGAATACAACCAGATGAAGGTATTTTAATAAAATTCGGGGTTAAAGTTCCGGGTCAGGGTTTTAAGGTAGAGCGAGCGAATCTTGAATTTTACTATTCGGGCTTGGCAGAGACAAACGTAATGAGTGCCTATGAACGACTCTTGCTGGATGCTATGCAGGGAGATCCAACCCTATATGCGCGGGCAGATGAAGTGGAAGCGGCCTGGGAGTTTGTGGATCCAATTTTAGAATACTGGAAGAACGGGAAAGATGTTAAAACCTATGGCTATTCTTCTGGAGTCTGGGGTCCTCAAAATGCCGACGAACTTTTTGAAGGTCTGTATAGCTGGCGGAATCCGGGAGAAAACCTTGCAGATGATCCTGGTTTCTGTGTAATATGTTAAACCTAAAGAATGGAAGTCAATATAGCAGGATCAAAAAAAGAAACAGCGAGGTCGTTTTCAGAATACCTTGCAAATCTTATAACCAAAAATAATATTTTGCATGTTGCCCTGTCCGGGGGGAGCACTCCGAAGGAGGTTTTTAAGGAATTGGCATTACATTTTAAAAATGAGATAGATTGGTCCAAAGTTCAATTCTATTGGGGTGATGAACGCTGCGTTCCACCTGATGATGAGCAAAGCAACTACAAAATGGCCAATGAGTTTCTATTTTCAAAAATAGAACTTCCTTTAGCTAACATACACCGAATTGAAGGGGAGAATGAACCAGTAGAAGAAGCCAAAAGATATGCAGATCTTTTAGAAAAAAACCTTCCTAAGGTTGGAACGCAATCACAATTTGATCTTGTTATCCTTGGCCTTGGAGATGACGGCCATACGGCATCAATATTTCCAAACCAGATTAATTTATGGAATTCTGAGGCGTACTGTGAGGTTGCAGAACATCCTGAATCTGCCCAGAAACGAGTTACTCTAACGGGCAATATTATAAATAACGCCAAAGAGGTTGTTTTTTTGGTTACAGGTGAAAATAAGGCGCAAAAAGTATTTGAGATAATTGAGGGAAAGGGAAACTTTGCTGCTTACCCTGCTTCTCTTGTTGAGCCCGTTTCAGGCAGATTAAACTGGTTTTTGGATGCAGAAGCAGCCAAATTACTTGAATGAAGTTGATTTTTGAAATCAATTGAAGCTAAGAACAAGCCTTTTTTTAAGAAATTAGTTATTAAAATGTGGTGATTTTTCGAGTTGGACCCCCGTTATGAAATATTTTGTATCACCCCACCAGGAGAACGTATTATAACGCTCCTCGTAATCCAGTTTAACATAGGCTCCCTGATATTCTTTCAGCTTATCAATTACATCTTTCTTTTTACCGGACACGGAAAATTGAAATATCTGAGCACCTGAAATGCCCTGACTTAATTCTCCTTCCCATGTTTTCATAACAAAGCCTTTATGACTAATTTTAATTAACTCTCCGGATCGGACACCTTCGCTATAAGGCACATAATAGACAAAAGTAAAGTAAGAGACAAAAGCCAAAATTATAACGGTAACCGCAATGAATAAAGCTCTTTTCATGTATACTAATTTAGTTTTTCATCAAAATCATCTTGCTGGGCTCGTTCAAGATATTTATCCGGCAGAGATTTTTTCGCCTTGGCCCCCATTTTTTTAAGTTTTTCTATGCTTGTTACAATATTCCCGCGACCTTCTACCAATTTATTCATAGCGCCTTTATACTCAATCTTTGCCTCATCCATTTTTTTACCCACTTTGTTTAGATCTGATATAAATCCTTCAAATTTATCATATAATGCACCGGCTTGCCTGGCAATTTCAATGGCATTTCTTTGTTGCTTCTCATTATTCCACATGCTATCAATAGTACGAAGTGTTGCCAATAAGGTTGAAGGTGTGACAATTACAATATTTTGCTCAAATGCTTTATTATAAATAGAGTTATCATGGTTTATTGCGATTGCAAAAGCGGGTTCAATAGGAACGAACATCAGCACAAAATCCGGGCTTTCCATTTCATAAAGATCTTCGTATTTTTTTGAAGATAACTGATCCACATGGTTCTTTATAGAACTTATATGTTCTTTTAAATATTT